>CAZWLD010000029.1:0-27911 GCA_964634685.1 uncultured Anaeroplasmatales bacterium | reverse complement strand
CAATGACAAAATTCACAAAAAAAGATTTTCGTAGTATTGCTTTAGATTTCCAAAAAAAAGGAGATGACAATAAAGTAATCGCGTATTTGTTGAAGGCTATTGAGGCTGGTGATGCTTTAGCTTGTATTGATATGGTGCTAGAAATTAAATACTTGCGAGAGGGTTATGAATATTCAGAGGAGGCCCTTGCTGCAATTGACCCAGATAAGTTTGGTTATTATTTGGATTTAGGTATTGAATTAGGGTCTCTAGATTGTATGTTTTATAAGGCACGCGAGCAGGTCATTGGTGATGGCTTCATTGATTATAATGCAAAAGAGGCATATGAGACCTTTCTTAAGCTTAAGGAATTAGGCTATGATCCTGGATTTTTTGATGAAGATGAGTCGGCAATTGATGACTATATTAATACTGCGCTTAAAGATATGGATAGATCGTTTAATAAACCCAAATATACTCAGCGTTATGTTCGTTTATAATTAGGTATTTTATAGTTTATGAATTATAATTAGTTTTATATGCTATAGATATTCTAATTACATATTTACCTTTGTAGGGGCTATTTGGTTATATGTTTATAGGTTTAGATTTGTAAAATATTGTATCTATAATAGCTGCTAATTAAATACATAATTAGCGGCTATTATTTGACAATTTAATTTAAAGAGATTAGCTATTGAGTTATATTGATATATTTTTGTTTTGAAAAGAAAGGAAAATGGAAATGAGTAAATGTAAAAATTGTGGAAAAGAATTAGTATTTGAATGGAAGACATGCCTTTTTGTGGTGAGGCAGGAGTGAATAATGTCAAAGAGGTAATTTCTAATCCTAATGATTATATAATCAAAGAGGGAGTACTAAAAAAATATTTGGGTAAAGGCGGTAATATTGCAATTCCTAACGTTGTAACCGAAATTGATAGAAGTGCCTTTGAGGGCTGCATGAGCATAACAAGTGTCATTATACCTAGTAGTGTAATTAATATTGGAAAAAAGGCCTTTTTTAAATGTAAAAATTTAGAAAGTGTAACCATTCCAAATAGCGTTAAAAAAATTGAGGATATTGCTTTTGGTGGAGCGGGACTAACTAGCTTAACTATTCCTGAAAGTATAAATGCATTTGGAAGCTTTGCCTTTGCTGGGTGTAACAATTTAACTCATGTGACAATTTTAAATGGTGTTAAGAAAATTGCCCTTAGTATGTTTTCCGATTGTAGTAAACTACAAAATTTAATTATTCCTGAGAGTGCTGTTGAAATTGATTTTCTTTTACTTAAAGGCTTAGATAATCTAAAAAGCATCATAATCCCAAGGAATTGTGTTATTCAAAATGACTTTGGAGATTGGAGTAAAAAAATAAAAATCATTAGGGCTTGATGCTTAATTTTTTTTATCAAGTAAATTGTATTGGAATTAGTCTTTTTATTAATGAAAATTATACATAATTTGCTTCAAAATCCATAAATCTAAAATAAATATCCTTATATACCCCTTATAAAATAAGGGGTAAAAATTAATTTGTAGTTTTTGTAATGATTTCTCTATTATTGGGAAATTAAAAGTTAATCAAAAGTAGTTAGTATGATTAACTAAATTAAACACAATAATTTAGGAGGCAAAAAATGAAGAATTATATTTATTGTACTACTAGCTCAAAGGGAAAACAAAGCTTTTATTTGATCAAGGATCGAACAAAGTATTTTCTCTTCACTCAAGATTTCAGAAGAAGTAACAAGGATATTTTTGCACAAGGTGTTTTCTTATTTGATGTAAGTAAGCTAAAAAAGCATAGAAGCTTTAGTGTAAGACATACTGCCTTGAAGATACCAAAATATATTAAATACATTGAAAAGGAATTCGGAATAGCTGTTATAGATAAAAAACCAGCCAAAGAATATATCAATCAAAGTGATTGGAATAGATTTGAAGAAAATCTATTGTATCTATAGATAAAAAGGGAGGCAATTTTATGCTTGGAGATTGTAAAAAAAACAGATGGTGTGTATTTTGTAAGCATTGGTATGATCCTGCAAATGCAGCCCTTAAGCCTAGGCCAAATAAAAATTTATTTGATGTCGATGAAAAAGCGAAAAATCGGTGTTCAAAGAAAAATCTTTTTACTCAAGCATTATCAAACTGCCCTTTCTTTGAAAGGAAATTTTGATAATATATTTATAAGAAAAGGAGAGAAATAAAAAAATGAGTGAATTAATTCATAATGGAGATGAAACTATTTGTATTCCTGAGGATTATCAAATCGAAGATGGAATATTAATTAAATATTTAGGAAAGGGTGGTCATATTGCTATTCCTAATGGCGTAAAGGAAATAGGCAAGGATGCCTTTAGATTTGCTAAAAAGGTAAGAAGCATTATTATCCCCGAAGGTGTTATTAAAATTGGCGAAAAAGCCTTTACAGGATGTCTTGATCTAAAGATGATAACAATCCCTAACAGTGTAAAAATATTCGATGACCAAGCCTTTTATTTAACAGGCATTAGGTCTATAACTATTCCTAGTAGTGTATCCACGATTGGATGTTCAATTTTTGAGCACTGTAAGCTTTTAACGGATGTTATTATTTTAGATGGCTTGACTGAGATCAGTGAAAAGATGTTTTATGGGTGCACTTCTTTAGCTAACATAACAATTCCTAAAAGCGTAACTAAAATCAATGCGCAAGCATTTTTTATGTGTAAAAATTTGAAAAGCATAACCGTTTCAAGTGATTGTATAGTTTCTAATGATGTTTTTGAATGGGTTGAAGTCAATAAAGAATAAGATAAACACAATCAAGATTTTCTTTATTAAAAAAAGCTAATAGCTTCTAGTAAGTAACCAAAGCTATTAGCTTATTTTTTTCGTTAGACTTTATTTGCTGAAAGCTTTGAATTCCTTTGAAATTCGCATAGCTGCCTCATTTCCATCAATATTTCAAGTCATCTAAATACTATCTTTTACATTCCCTTTATAGGTTATTCGATTGTTATATAATGACTCGGTAATAGTAAAATAATATTTTTGTTCGTTTGATACAATATGATTGAAATAAATAAAATCATATCGATAATTATTATTAATGGAGAAGCTTGTATGAGCTTCTTTTAATATTCTTTTGTTATTTGGTATTCCTTCAATCATAAATAGAGGAATATTTAGGCCTTGGCCAAAGGGCTCAAGGGAATTTAATAATTTGCTTCCTTCCTCAAATGAAATGTTTGGGTATTTAATGTAGGGAATAACCGGTTCAATTACAAAATTCTTAAAAACATCATTGATGATTTTTTTAAAGGAATAAAAGGCCTCCATATTTTTTAGAGTAATTCCCATAGCTCCCTCATGTCCACCATATCTTAAAACTAAATCATTTTCCTTGATAATTTTTTCAGCCTCGACTAAAATGTTAAACCCTTCAACAGAACGACCGGATCCTTTTATTTCGCCGTTTTCGCCATTGGTAAAAACAAAGGTTGGTTTATTTGTTTTTTCTTTGATTGAACCGGCAAGAATACCAATGATTCCCTCATTTAGGTTTTCGTGATAAATAACATTGATATTTTCATCATCAATTGTTAGTAATTCGAGGCTTTCTTTGGTGATTTTTTTTCTTTTTTCATTTAATTCAAATAGAGTGTTAAGGGAAACATCTTTCCCAATCAAGAAATCAACGGCTGCTTGAGCGCTTTGGATTCTTCCAGGAGCGTTTAATATTGGGACAATTTTAAAGGCTAAATCGGTTGATGATGATATATCCTTAGCTTCTGTAATCAATCGATTGAGAGAAAGACTTATAAGTCGATTGGTATTTATTTTATTAACAAGAGATTTTACAATAAGTCGATTGATATTATATAAAGGCATGACATCGCCAATTGTGGCAATGGCAGCTAATTCATAAAATTCTTGAATGTCATTTTTTTCTAAGGTGACGATAGCTTTATTTGATTTATAATATCCAAATACAAGCATAAAGGCCACAAAGGCTCCGCAAACATCCTTGAAGGGAAGATTAGTATTGTAGTGAGGATTATAAATCATACAATCAGGAATGGAATCAAAATCTGGCAAATGGTGGTCGGTGACGATGATATCAAGACCTTTATCCTTGGCGTATTGGACATTGTCCTTGCATTTGATTCCATTATCAACGGTGATTAAGAGACTAGCTCCCTTGGCAATGGCCTTATCAATTAATTCATTATTCATTCCATAGCCATCAATAAATCTATTTCCAATGATGTAATCACAGTCAATTCCTAGCTTTTTTAGAAAAATTACCATAATAGAAGTAGCACAAACACCATCACAATCATAATCACCAATCACAATGATTTTTTTCTTTTGATGTTTATTAACCATATCAATGAAATAATCAGTATTGTCAAAGTAAAAAGGAAAGGAATTAGTTTGAATTGCTTGATATTCCGCTTTTGTTTTGATGCCATTAAACCATAAAACCTTGTTTAAAAGCTCATTATTAGTTATGTTTTCATATTCCTCTGTAAATTCTTGATATTTCATAGCTTCCACCTCAAATAAAATTATATCATTTAGGGGACTGATTTTCCCATAATTTTTTACAATTCTTTGATTGTTGTAAATAAATATAAGGTATAATTATATTGAAAGGAAATATTCGTAGCAAAATATGATGGAGGGATTTATATGAGCAATACAATTGTTATTAGAAACAATGAGGTTGATATTCCTGTTGATAAAAATGAAATATTCAAGGCTGGAAAATTGTTTCAAGAAATGATGATGATTTATAATTGTGCTATTCGCGAGGTTAAAACAAAGCTTGAGGTTTTAAATGATGAATTTTCAGTCAGGTATCAACGAAATCCCATTGAATTTATCAATTCAAGAATCAAAAAGCCGGAAAGTATATATGATAAATTAAAAAGAAAAAACTTAGAAATATCGCTAGATTCAATTCGAAATAATTTAAATGACGTGGCCGGAATTCGAGTTATTTGTTCCTTTGTTGAGGATATTTATTTTATTGCGGATGCTTTAATTAAACAAGATGATATTCGATTAATCGAAGTGAAGGATTATATTCAAAACCCGAAACCAAATGGCTATCGAAGCCTTCATTTAATTGTGGAGGTACCCGTTTTTTTCACTGATCGCAAGGAGCCGATTCGGGTTGAGGTTCAAATTCGAACCATTGCGATGGACTTTTGGGCTTCGCTTGAGCATGAATTAAAATACAAGAAAAATTTAGAAAATACCGAAGAGATTAGTAAAGAATTATTAGAGTGTGCGAATATTATTTCCGAGACTGATTATCGTATGCAAAGCATTTTTCATAAAATTCAAAAAAAATAAGAGCGTTTTGCTCTTTTTTTGTTGATTAATGTGTAGTATAATCTTTTCTGGATGTGATATTAGATGGTTGAAATAATAATATACACTCTTTTGGTTGGTGTATGTGGGACCGGACTTGGAGGAGTCGTAGGTGCCATGTTTAAAAAGGATTCTAATGCGACGATGAGCTTACTTTTAAGCTTTGCAGGTGGTGTTATGCTCAGCATTGTTTGTTTTGACCTATTGAGTTCTTCAATTGATAGTTCAAATGTTTTTATTGCGGTCGCCTTTGTGGTAATTGGAATTGCCTTAGTCTTTTTATTAAATTTTGTTTTGGATAGAATTAGTGCCAAAAATAATTCTCATCTTGACGAAAATCATCCGAAAACTCATGATGATTTGGATGAATTAATTCACAGTGAAGGATTAACAAATCCTGGAAATACCTCTTTATTGCGAGCAGGAGTAATTATGGTTTTAGCGATAGCCTTTCATAATCTTCCCGAAGGACTATCAATCGGATCATCCTATGCTCACGAGGTTAATAACGGTATTTTCTTAGCCTTTATCATTGCTTTACATAATATCCCTGAGGGAATGGCCATTGTCGTTCCATTGATAAGTGGGGGAATGAATCGTTTAAAGGCGGTTTTACTTACGGCCTTATCAGGATTACCAACAATGATTGGAGCGGTATTAGGCTATTGGCTTGGAGGAATTGGTGATATGGGATTGGCCATTAGCTTGGCTCTAGCAAGCGGTGCGATGCTCTATGTTGTCTTTGGAGAAATTATTCCACAATCGATTTTGATGTATAAGTCAAAGCTCCCAGCTTTCTTCATTATGTTTGGTATTTTGCTTGGTGTAGTGTTAATTTATGCTATTTAATAATTGTCGAAAAATTTCCATAATTTTCTCATAATAAAAACATATATAATGGGTATAATATGATTGTAAACTAAAGAATTAGACAAACTAATAGATTTAGTTTTCTCTCCCCTCATTTATTTATTGATTTTATAGGGCATCCAAATCGGATGCCTTTTTCCTACATTTAAGATGGAAAAAATGCAAAATTACCCTCTATTTTGGGTTGGAAAAATGCAAAAGGATTAATATCAAGTATTTCATCCTTGAAATTATGAAAATATTTTCATAATCTTTTCATAATAAAAACATAAGCTCTGGATATAATAAGATTGTAAACTTAAAAAAATAAGTTTCCCTCTCCCCTCATTTATTATAGATTTTTAAGGCATCCAAATCGGATGCCTTTTTCCTCCTTATTATTTCGACTTTTTTATTTATTTTTAATAAAATATTATATATAATATCTATAGGAGATGGATTCATTGAAAATATTTAGAAAACTTTTTTTTACTTTATTAATATCATTATTTTTATTTACAATTAGTGCTTGTGTCATCCCCTTTCCAACAACCCAAAACGATACAACCAAAAACAATCCAACCACTAATAATACAACAATCCCTAATGGGTATGTTCATATTAATGAGATAACAGAAGATAAAACAAACTATAATATCTATGGATTGGTTGTTTTTGTTTCTGAAAACTCAGTTATTTTACAAGATGAAACAGGCTTTATTGAATATTATTCAGAAACACAATCAAATCTTTTTGTTGGCGATTATGTTGATGTATGTGGTATTACTGAATTAGTAAATAATGTTATTCGTTTCAGTAAAAATACAACCTATTTTTTATTAGAAAAAAGAAATGTTTCTTTAGATGTTAAGAAATATGATAATATCCTTAATACTAATGATTTTAAAATTGAATACGTAAAGTTATTCGGAACAATCAGCGTTAAGGATAAATCGTACCTTCTTTTAGATGATTCCTTGTATAAAATCCAATTAAATGATGATTTATCTAAGGATAATGGAAAAAAGGCTTCAGTAAAAGGTTTTCTTGTAAGCTATCAGGATTATACTATCAATATGATTATCGATTCATATGAAGCCTATGAAAGTGATGAATTTAATTCATATGTTGAATTAACGACAATCAATAATGAATATCGAATCAAAGGTTCTGTCGTGTACAAGTATGATGATTTTTATTATGTAAAGGACAATGGCTTTTATTTCTTAATTAAGAGTCAAGCTAATTATCAAATTGGTGATAATCTAATTTTAAAAGGAATCTTAAAATCAAATTCGGTAAAATATTTAGAAATTAGTGAATCAAGCATTGAATCTAATAGTTCAATTAATGAAACAGTATCCGAAATTGATTCGAGCTATTTACTTAATTATGATGGTGAATTTACGAAGCAAGTATCCTTTTTAGCTTTCGTTGATAGCTCAAGCAATCTAACATTGAACAATTATGACATTAAATTAATGTATTCAAGCCTTGATATAAAAAATGCTAAATTAAATGTTAAGGGATACTTTATTGGCTATGATGGCGATTATTTATTCATCCTAACTAGCTATGAAATTTTAGAAGAATATAATACGATTAATGATGCCGTAAATGGAACGGTTGGTAATACCTATAGCGTTAAAGGAACAGTCATTGCTATATCAAGTATTAGCTTAGTTGTTTCCGATGAAACAAATAGTATTTATATTTATTTAGGTCAAAGCCACAGCTATACGGTTGGGGATGTCATTTCTGTTAAGGGAGCCTTAGCTGATTATTATGGCAATCTTCAATTTAATAATCAGGCCGAAATCACAGTATTGGATCACATTACATATAATGATCCTACCCCTAGCTATTATTCAAATTTAGATATTACCAATTATATGAATAATAAGCAAATTGGAATTTATGTTTGTGTAAAGGGTGTTTATCAAATCACCACAAGTGGCACTAAAACCTATCGAAATGTCATAATTGATGAATGTACATATAATATTGGTATTGTCAGTCCGATTAATTCTGATTATATTGATGGATACAATGGCGAAAACGTCTTTGTTTATGGATATTTGGTTGGTGGAAATACTAGCTATTGTAATATGATTGTGACTAAGCTTGAGGGCTATACAACAGCCGAAAATAATTTTTCAGCGGTGTTGCCAGCTTCATGGACAAATGTTCAAGCTGTTTATTACACAAAGACTGATGGAAATGTTGCGACCTCGATGGTAAAAAATCAAAATGGTATTTGGACTGTAGAATTACCGCAAAATGCTTTGTATGTTTATTTTAAATCAGTAAGCTATAAAACTGAAACCTATCGTGTTGATTTTGATAATCCTTGCTTTATCGCTAAGGATGAAAATTATGATGGAGTTTATAGTGGTTATTTTATTTCTAATACCACAGCTAAGGATAATTTAGTTAAGCTTTCGGTTTTATCGATAAATGATTTACATGGCTATATCAATGCTTCGGGAAAAACCATTGCCAATTTAGCTTATTTGATTGATTGTATTAAAAACGAAACTAGTGATGATGATACAATTTTGATTGGAAATGGCGATTTATTCCAAGGAACAGCTTTATCTAATCTTAGTTATGGACAAGCGGTATTAGATTGTCTTAGTGCGATGGATTTTGATATGATGGGTATAGGAAACCATGAATTTGATTGGGGAATTGACAAAATATTTAATTATTTTGATGCTGATAAATCAAATGGTGAGGCATCATTTAAGCTAGTCAATTCGAATGTTTCAAAAAACGGATCTTTAGTGACCAAGGAAAACATTTGTGACAGTCTAATTATTGAAAAAATGGGTGTTAAGGTCGGAATTTTAAGCTATATTGAGTCTGATTGTTATAATTCAATCCTAAAGCCGTTAGTTAAGGATTATTCCTTCCTTGATATTGTTTCATCAGTTACGACTAAGGGTAAGGAATTAAAGGATGCTGGCGTGGATGTTTTAATTGTTAATGTCCATGGTGGCTATACGACAAATGATTATAATTTTTACGATATTTTAGATTATTCAATTAATCAGAGTCTTGCGTCATTAACATATGGTGATGGTTATTTAGTTGATGCGGTTATCAACGGACATACACATAGCCTTCAATATGGATCGATTTCGCGTGATGGTGTTGATATGGCGGTTGTCCAGGCTGGTGGTAATAATAATTATTTAGGAAACATTGATATTTATATAGATCCCGAAACGAAAAAAATTATTTTCACAACTGCCTCAACATATCAAACTTATACAAATTATGAAAATGAGGATGTTAGATTAATTCTTGACCAATACATCGATTTGTATGATCCGATTTTAAATGAGGTTTGTGGCGTTGCGGGAGAAACAGTTACGAGTCGAAATGATTTAACAACTTGGGTTGCGAATACAATGCTAAGCGCAACAGGAGCCCAATTTGCGATTGGAAATGTGGCGGGATTACGGTCCGCAAATTTCGTGGCTAATAAAAATATAACCTATGCTAATTTGTATGAGATTATTCCGTTTGATAATTATTTGGTAGTATGTACAATGACAGGCGATCAAATTTATCGTTTTGCGTCAAAGAGCTCTTTGTATTATAGTTTTGATGAAAATGCTATATCTTCATTTAGCTCATTGTCCGGCTCGAGCAAGGTTTATACGGTTGTGGTTATTGAATATGTATATTATTGGAATGATTTCCCTGTTTCTAATGGAACAACAACCAATCTTATTCAACGTGAGGTAATGGTAGCGGATGTTAGGGCTAAATACGCAAAGGGCGAAAAGCTCTATCCAATCACTAATCCATCTTCAGCTTTAGAAAATCAGCTAAATGCTGTAGAGGAAGTAGTTTTATATAATTCAAAGGAATATTTATTTATTAGGGAGTTTTATTTATGAGAAAAATTTTAGGTTTACTGCTAGTGTTGGCGATGTTAGCTTTATCAGCTTGCGGAGTTGTTAATACAACTGATGATAATACAACTAAAAGTGATACGACAACTCAAAATACTGAAGGAACATATGTGACCTTTCCTTGGGGGTAGTGGTGTATGAAAAAAATAGTAAGTTTATTAATGATATTTAGTCTTTTTCTTGTTTTCATAAACATCCACAATGTTTATGCAGTCACGACATATTATAGCTATCTTACAAGGAATATTCCTGCTGGTTATTATGCATCCTTAGATTTAAATCAAAGCGCAAGTAACTTTATATCTGATTTAAGTACAATCATTGATAGCGGAACTAATATGTATAGCTATGGTTCTGGTATGGAGCCTGTTTTGGAGGAATCGGATCCGGTTTTAGGTCAAGGCGGAAAAATAACCTGCTTTTATACCGGTGTTGCTTATTCATCGGGTTGGAATAAGGAACATGTTTGGGCGAAGTCCCATGGCTTTCCTACCAAATCAGCATATCCTTATCGTGACCTCCATCACCTAAGACCTACTGAGACAACGATCAATTCGCGCCGAGGTAATAGTGATTTTGGTGAGGTTAATAATCCAACAGGTGAAGATGAATATGGAAATAAATGGACAAGCTCGGTTTTTGAACCACGCGATGAGGTTAAGGGTGATGTGGCACGTATCATTTTCTATATGGCCACTCGGTACAGCTATGCGCCCTTTAATTTAACAGTTGTGAATTCAACTGTTACTTCATCTTCTGATGGAAATGGCCGTATTGGGCATTTAAATACATTATTAAAATGGCATTATCAGGATCCTGTTAGTGAAGCCGAGATTCACCGAAATGAGGTTATTTATAAATATCAAAAGAACCGCAATCCTTATATTGATCATCCGGAGTGGGTTGATATTGCCTTTCCTAATGATATTAGTCCAATTGAAGTAGATCAAGAAAAGGTTTTGGAGGTCAATGAATTGATTAGCTCAATTCCAGCTAATATTACTTTAGCCGATGAAGCTTTGATTAATTTAGTAAATGAAAAATATATGGCCTTGAATCAAAAGGAAAAAGCTTTAGTTAATTATTCAATTATCGAAAATGCCTTAAAGAAAATTGAAGAATTAAAAAAACCAATTGAGACGATATCCGAATTATTTGTTAAATACAAAGCTCAAGGAAGATTGGCTGCCTATTACACAAAAACTGAATATGATGGAAGCATTGATTATGTAGCGAATTTTAAAAGTATTAGACAGGGAAATCAAGTCATTGATGCTTTTCCTTATGGCTTTGTAAGTAATGTTGATGTCGAAAATTCGGTGATTGATGAAGCAAATGGAATTAAAATGGGAACCGCAAAACAAGGTGGTAAGATTACGATTTCCTTAAATAAAACTAGTGATGTAATAAGTACAGTTAGCATAAAAGTGTCGCCATGGATATCTAATGGTAGTGTTGAGGCTGGCAATGTTTTGTTAAAAGCTGTAAGATTAGATGATACATATTCGTCTAATCGAATTGAACTTACATCAGATCAAATTTATGATTTAATGGTTTATCCTAATGATAATATTAAGGAAATCATTATCGAAGCTAATGATTCTCGTTGTTTTCTTCATAGCTTAACCGCAACCATTCCTAATCCATCTCCATCCTACAAAGTTAATAGCGTAGCATTACAATTAGGTGTAAGTGGTCTTAATTCCCAATTTACAAATGATTATGATTTTGGTGTTTTATATTCAACAAAGGCTATTGATACAGCTTCAATTAATGTTAATAATTTAAATAGCTTGACAGATGTTATTAATATTAGATGTGGTGTTGTTGGAGGAAGTCTAGTCGTTAATGTCAATCCTACCGATTATGATCAAACATATTATGCGGTTTGTTATATGATATATGAAGGAAAGCTTTATTTTACGGCTCAATCAAGCTATTCTGTTAATGATTTAGTTGGCTATTATCTTACAAATAGCGAATCCCTAGGAATTAATGATGAGCTTATTGGTGTTTTAAAATCAATTTATTAATTGTAAAAAGGAGAAAAAATATGTTGGAAGTTTTGGAAGACGAATTAACAGATTATGCTAAAGAGGAATTAGAAAAAAATAATATATTAGATGCAGTAATGGAATTTTTAACATCAGAGGATCAGATTATTAATATTGATATGGCAGATATCAATGGTTTTTTAGAAAATTCGCATATTGTATCTTATTATCTAAGTGATAGCCTTGAGATTAATAAAGATAATTTTCATATTGTTTCAGATGACACTCCGGTGGAAGCCATTATTTTAGTAAAAGGCTCAGATTATTGTTTGGGTGATATTAATACATTAGTTGATCAAATAATCAATTTAATTGGAAATATGCCTCCTTTATTAGGCCTTAGAATGTCAGAGAGTGACGGAATTTTGGTTATGACCAAGGCCAAAAATGATGATGTCAAGAATATGGAATTAGCTTACCAAATTGCAAAGTATGGTGCCGAAAAAGGAGCTTTATCTCTCAGCTTGATTCAATCTTATTTCTCATTACCATTTAATAGAACAACTAAAATTGTAAAAATATTAAAAGAAAAAGGAATAATTGACAAGGAACACGGGCAAATGATTGTTTTGAAATCTATAGAAGAAATCGATGATATTTTTCAAAAATAAGGCCCTTTTTATGATAATGCAACCTGAAGTTTACATAAAGAAACGCTAACTTTATTCATTCTTTTTTGGATAAATGAAATAATTAGGGTATAAGGAGTGAAAAGAATGACAACAGGAGAAAAAATTGCAAAGCTAAGAAAAGAAAATAATATGACGCAGGAACAGCTAGCTGAATATTTGGATGTATCGCGTCAATCAGTTTCAAAATGGGAATCGAATGTTACTTTTCCTGAAACGGATAAGCTTTTAAAAATGAGTGAATTATATGAATGCTCGATTGATTATTTATTAAAAGAAGAAATTGAAGAAAAGAATGTTACGCAAATCAAAACAACTCAAAGCATTTTTAAAACCTTTGAATATACGAGCACAAAGCGAATCAAAGGGGTTCCATTGGTTCATGTCTGTTTTGATGTTAAAAAAAGCGCAAAGGGAATTATTGCGATTGGATATCGGGCTTATGGTCTTATTAGTATTGGCCTTCTTTCAATTGGCGTAATGTCCTTAGGATTATTATCAATTGGTTTGTTGGCTTTTGGCTGTTTTGCTTTAGGTGGATTGGCTTTTGGGGCTATTGCAGTGGGCTTATTTGCCTTTGGAGCGATTGCGATTGGCTTATTATTTTCGGCAGGTGCTATCTCAGTTGGTAGCTTTGCGGTTGGGGCATTATCATTTGGCAATTATTTTGCGTGCGGAGATCGGGCTACAGCTAAGGTGGCAGTTGGATCAACAGTAGCTAATGGCAGTTATTATGGTTATTGTAGCGATACGCCAAATAGTTTTATTGGTGTTGATAAGCATGAGGTCTCTAATGCTTTGTATAGTGTAGTTCCTTCGTGGCTTAAGTGGTTAATTGATTTTGTCTTATTATTTATCTAGCAGCTTTAGGGCTGCTTTTTTTGTATAAATGCAAGGAGAAATATTTTTAATGGATTAATTAATTTAAAAAATATATAGGATTTTTTTGCTTTATTCAGATTAAATATATTTGTGTAAGCGATAACTTAATTTATTTTATAGGATGATTTGCTATAATTAGAGAAAAGGAGTGAATTGGAAATGAAGAAAGTATTTTTTATTTTACTCTTGTTATTACCATTTATTTCCGCATGCAATAATAAGAGTTCTTTTTATAGAGATATTGAAAAAATCAATGAGAATTTTTCTTTTAAGTTATTTATATATGGTGAAGAAATTACTGAAGAAAAGCATGCAGAAGCATTACCAGATAATCTTAATTATGAATATATTGAATCCTTAGATGATCAATTAGATTTTGATGGAATTTTTGTTTTGATGATAACTAAAGATGTCAATGATGAAGAAATGGTTAAACTTAATACAATGTTTATGGATAATGTAAATATTTTATTTTACGACATTACAAATTATCGTGATAAATTGAAATCTTCAGAGTATGATTTTATAAAATATTCGTCTATACAAGATAATGATATGAGTTTATTTTATTTTAAGTCTAAAGGACCATATATAGGTTCAACATCGGAACCTACAATCTGGGGAGCATTTTCTTAAATAGACAGACTATTACGTATGTCTATTTAAGACCTTGTTTAAAGAAAAGAGTGATATTGTGATAGAGGTTATTGATTTAAGTGTTTCGTTTGGAAAAAGGAAAGTATTGAATAACATTTCTTATAAGTTTGAGAATAACGGTTTTTATTCAATTGTTGGACATAGTGGTAGTGGTAAAACGACATTTCTTAATTGTATTGGTGGAATAATTAAACCAACAAGTGGAAAAATTATTTATAATGATAAAGATTTGTGTTCATTTAATTCAAATCAATTAAGAGAAAATATATGTGGTAATGTATCTTTTATTTTTCAAGATTTCAATTTGATTGATGAATTATCAGTTAGAGATAATCTTTTACTCGGAGTAGAACCAGAAGAAGTTTTTTTTAACGATATGATTAATAAAATGAACCTTGATATGGTTGTTGAATGCAAGGTTAAGACCCTTTCTGGCGGTGAAAAACAACGAGTTGCGATTGCGAGAGGAATAATTAGACAGTCAAAAATCATTATTGTTGATGAACCAACAGGTAATTTAGATGAAGGAAACGCCAAAATAATTTTTGATTATTTATCTTTTCTTTCCAAAACAAGACTAGTAATTATGGTTACTCATGATATGGTTAATGCTGAAAGATATTCGGATAAGATAATTAAAATTGAAAAAGGGAATATCCAAGTGATTAGAGATAATGATGTTAGTCCCAAAAAGGATAATGAAGAAGAAACAAAAGATTCAGTTGTTAATACTGTCTCATATTTATCTTTTAAACAAATTATTAAGCTATTGCTTGGCTCTATTTCTAATAAAAAAATATTAATATCACTAATGATTTTATTAATTGCAATTGCTTCTAGTCTATTTACGATCTCAGGAACATTAGCTTTTCTTAAAAAGGATGATTCAGTATATAGAATTATAGATGATTATAATCCTAGTAAGGATATTTTTAGTGTATCTACCTATGAAACATATGATGGTGGATTTATCTATTTTCGAGAAGATATTTGTAAAGGCAAAAAAATCCTTGATGATTTTAAGGATTATTGCTTAGCTAAAGGATATATTGAAAGAGAAATGTTATATTTACAGGTTGATAATTACAATAAAATTAAGCTTGAAAGTGGTAGATATCCATCTTCAGAAAATGAAGTTCTTGTATCCGAAAAATTATCAAAAACGATTAATGATAACACTGTATCCTTTAAAGATGTTGATTATATAGTTACTGGTATATGCGTTGTTAATGAAGGAAGATATGATGATATAATTGTATCAACAAATAAGCCCAAATATGATGAAACATTATATACGAAATTCTTAAATTCAATAGGAACTGAAGCTATGTATTATAAAGAAAGCGACTTTGTGGATATAGAAGCTTTATCAGGTAATAGAGTAGTTGTATCTACTCAAGCCTTATCATTCTTTTCTCTAGAGATTGGAAAAAAATATAAAACAAAAGATATTTATGACGAAAAATACAACGGAGTTTTTAATGTTTATTTAAATGCTCCTATGTTCATAGGCACGGATTTTGAAGTTGTAGGAACATTTGAAAGTAGTAATATAGCCGTGATTGTTGATGATAGCGTATATGATGAAATGAAAAACTATTATGATGAATATCTTTCGTTTGATCAATTATTTATTATCGATGATTTATCAAAAAATTTAGTTTCTAATATATATAATTACGGTTATGAAATATCAGATAACTTAGTTGATTACTTATCTTTTAATGAAAACATTTTGAGCAATACGGTATTTTTAACAATTCCAATATCCATTATTGCTTTAGTGATTTTGATCATATCCCTTACTATTTTAATTAAAACGATGATTCAAAATGTCAAAAGAGAAATCGGAATTATTAAGTGTCTAGGAATAAAATATCGATATATTTTCTTTCAGTTATTAATCTTTTCTCTTGCTGTATTTGTATTTGTATCAGCAATTAGCTTATTGATTTATGGCTTGGAGATTAATTTATTAAACACTATGATATTCATTATCAAGGATTATCCTCAATATAGATATTTAAGCTTTAATCTATTATGGTATTCTTTACCTATAAATTTTATTGTAGTATTCTTAGTTAGTATATTCTTTCTATCCTCATCAAGATTATCTAATAAAGAAATAAAAAAGCTATTTATGTAAGTAAATAATAAATAAAGGAGATCGCGTTGATCTCCTTAATCTATTTTATTTCCTTTAAAACCTCATTCAAATCAACCTTATGTTCAGTAAACTTAATGGTGATATCATTACTTTCATAACGTGGTATGACATGAATATGAGTGTGAAGAACGCTTTGTCCAGCCATTTCCTTACAATTGTTTAAAACATTAAAGCCACTTGGATGGAAGCTTTCATCAAGCTTTTTCATAACTCTTTTAACAACAATTAAATATTTGCTTAAGACATCATCATCGGCTTCTAATAGATTATCAGAATGCTTTTTAGGCATAACGATAGTATGTCCCTTGGTTGCTTGCGATAAATCTAAAATCGCAAGAAAATCTTCATCTTCATAGACAACAGAAGAAGGGATTTCTTTATTAATGATTTTGCAGAAAATACACATTTTTATCAGCTCCTTAAATCTATTATATACCAAAAAAGGAAAAAGTGCTTTCCTTTTTGGAAAACACCAGTAAATATTATGGACGATCAAATGGATAATAATAGTTAATTTCTTCATCAAAGGTAACATAATTTAAGTAAATGGTTAATAATAAATATCTTGTGTTGCTTGCAGGATCGCTTAAAATGATATGATCCTTTCCGGCAGCTTCGATGACACCCTTGAATATTTTTGAGCCCCATTGACTATTTTCAAAGTTCATATAAACGGTTGCGGTTTTTCCTTTGTTTAAACGTAGAATATTTTCAACATATGATTGTTCAATAACTGGTGGTGTTGGCTCTGGATATGGTTCTGGATAATAAGGCATTGGATATCCCATAAATGGATATTGATAAAAATTTCTCACAAAAATTTCCCCCTAATAACAATTTTCACTTTCTACAGGCGTGTAGAAACAATGAGCTTTATAGCGACCGGTATTCCATTGGCCATACCATTGGGCTCGGCAATCCTGGTCAAAAGCATTGTAAAACCAAAGAGCATAGGATGCCGGATGGAATTTTTCGCCATTGATTACTCGTTTGGCTAATTCGATATCTTGGCTTCGAGCTGCTTGATAGAAGTAGCCCTTTTGTGTTGCTTCAAAGCCTCCTGGACTTTGAAAGACCATTTTTTCGATGGTGTTGATATCTTTAAAATCAAGACAATTAGCTAAAACGCGATTAATGCCAACATTACCAACCATTAGCATTCCGAGCTTTCCATCGCCTTCAGCTTCTGCTCGCATTAGTCGAGCAAGTAGCTTTAGTTGTTCTTGATTATATGCGACAACAGCCAATTTTTCACCTCATAATCATTGTATGAGGATTTAAAAAAAATAGAATAGAATTTGTGTAAAAAAAAACTCCCGAAGGAGTTATTTAACAATTACACCGTATACTGTTCCAGCTAAAGCTCCACCATTTGCTTCATCTGTATCAACATGCATTGCTAAAGCATATTTTGGAGAAACACGAACAACAGTATCACAGAATACTAATTTACGACCAGTTTCATTAACAACCTTAACATCAACGATGTCGCCATTTTCAACACCAAATTCTTGGGCATCCTCTGGAGTCATATGAATGTGACGCTTTGCGGCGATAACACCTTCTGTTAATTCAACCTCTCCGGCAGGTCCTACTAATTTACAAGGAGCAGATCCACTAACATCTCCGGATTCTCTTACAGGAGCGGTAACGCCAAGAGCTCTTGCATCAGATAATGATACTTCAACTTGATTATGATTACGACATGGTCCTAAAATTGAGCAGTTTAATTCGCCCTTAGGTCCAACAACCTTTACCTTTTGGTTTGATGCGAATTGACCAGGTTGTGATAACATTTTTTTAACCTCTAATTGAGCACCTTCCCCAAATAATTTTTCTAATACTTCTTGTGTAACGTGTACGTGTCTTGCACTTGTTTCGATTAAAATTTCTTTCATATTTACTTCCAATCCTTTCACATATCATTATAGCACAAATTTTGGCAGATGAACAATAAAAATGAGGATTACGCTTTTTTCTTGCTAGGAAGATTTCTTAAAGTCAAAAATATTTTTTTATGAATTTAAGAAAAGCTGAATTGTATTTCAATTACTAATAAATGAATAAAAAAAGAATAGATAGGAACTAGCATTACGTGTATTTTGGTAAATAATAAATTAAGTGAATTAAAAGCTTTAGATATGATGAAGTATATAATTTATTAGCATTATGTACTTGTTATAAGAATATCATATACGGAAGATGTTTACAAAGGAGCTTCATATTAATTGTGTTTATGGAAGTGAAAAATAATTGCAGATGCATAAACTATAAATCACCAAAAATGGTAAAAATAAATTGACAAAATTGAAAAAAGTCGTTCGGAATTTATTATAATATTATTGAAAAGTCGCTCGGAATTTATATCTGATTATAAAATATTTATTTTTGAAAGAAAAGCTGATTTGTATTTGGATGAAAGGTTGAAAAAAGTAATAAAAATCCTGCATTAATAATTGGTATACGTCAATGTGGAAAAACAGAGACAATTAAAGAATTAACTGAATATGAAATTAGGCACCATCTTGGTGCCTAATTTCTATGGAGAACAATAATTGATAAAGGGGATTTAGAAGTACTTTTTATCTTTGTTAAAAACAATCCCAAAGAAATAGACCTAAAATCTAGCAATAAAATGGAATATGTGATACAATAAGACTATCTTAAGGAGCCGGTAATTATGATATTACAATATGCCCAATTTAATATAACTACAATCCTGTAAGGCTTAAAGCTTTGCAGGATTTATTTTTTTGAGAAAAGAGGAAATAAATACTATGATTAAAACAAAAGAAATAACAATTATTGAGAAAGATTATTTAACTGATTTAAACAAAATTAAAGAAACTATTAAAACTAACCAAGCTAAGGCAATGGTAGTAGTTAACAGTGCTATGATAATGACCTATTATGAAATAGGTACTATCATCAACCAAAGAAAGGTTTGGGGAAACAAATATATTGAAAGACTTTCAAATGATCTAAAAGAATATGGAAAGGGGTATTCTTATGATAATTTAAATTATATGAGAAGATTTTCATTTGAATTTTCTTATCATGAAATATTCGAGCAACCTGCTCGACTAATTGCTTGGTTTACTTATGTAATTATTATGCAAAAGTCACATTCTCATGAAGAAATGTTATGGTATATTAACCAGACCTATAAAAATAAATGGTCAAGAAGCCAAGTGGAATTACAATTTAAAGCTAAAGCTTATGAAAGATATTTAATAAATCCAGATACTTCTATACAAGATAGAGAAGCATCAATTAATACTGAATTAAATGAGATTGTAAAAGATACCTATGTTTTGGATTTTATAGGAATAAGTGATATCACTTCTGAGAAGAAATTACAAAATAGTATTTTATCTAACATTCAAAGATTTATCTTAGAACTAGGTCAAGGATTCTCATTTGTTAGAGAAAAATATAAATTACCTATTTATGATACAGAATATGAAATAGATCTTTTATTCTATCATATTCCAAGTCATTCATATGTTGTTATAGAATTAAAAACAACAAAGTTTAAGCCTGAATATATTGGTCAATTATTATTCTATACAAATTATATTGATGACTATATCAAAAGCGATTTAGATTCGCCTACTATAGGGATTGTATTATGTAGTGAAGCTAATAGTGTTGTATGTAAAACAACACTTAAGAATACTAAGAATCTTGCAATTTCAAAATATAAGGTGATTGAAGAATTAACAGAGTATTTAGAAAGAAAGTTAAATAAGAATTAATATTATGCGTTTTTGTTTTAATGTTCTTTTAGTCCAACTTTGAATTAATTTACATCAAATTGTTTAAGGCTACTCCCTTTAATGCTATAATATGGATATGACTAGTATTTTTTGGAGGTCGATTCTATGCTAATAATAAAGGAAACAAAAGAAAAAGATTTGGATAATATTAAAGAATTATGGTCAAGTAAAGAGGTAATGAAATATGTTGGTTTTCCGAATGGATTAAGAAAAACCGATTTAGAAATGAAAGAATGGTATAAATGGATTGATGGAAATCGTCCACTTATTAATCATTATTCGATATTTGAGGATGATACTTATTTAGGAGAAACTTTTTATAATATTGACCCCAAAACCCAAAATGCATCCTTAGATATAAAGCTTTTCCCTAAGGGTCGTGGTAAAGGCTATGCAACAAAAGCCTTAAAATTTGCGATAGCACAAGCTATCTTAAATGGAGCTCAAAAAGCTTGGGTTGACCCTAATAAAGATAATAGTAAGGCTCTAAATCTTTATCGAAGAGTAGGAATGATTGAAAAAGAATTACCTGATTTCTTAAAAGAGAATGATAGCTTGTATTTTGAAACAGGAAATCTAGCAAAATGGCATTTTGAAATCACCGAGGAAGCCGCAAATTATTTACTTAAATTAGTAATAGAAGGAAAGAAGCGAGCAACCTCAAGTAGCTTAAAAGCATATGAGATTGAGGGAGATCGTATTCCCCAAGTTGGCGACTTAAGCCTTGTAACCTATTTTGATGGAAAACCTGGAGCTTTAATACAAACAACAAATGTTAGACTTATTCCCTATAATGAAATTACCTTTGATATTGCTAAGCTTGAGGGTGAGGATGAAACAATAGAATCATGGCGAAGAAATCATGATCATTTCTTTAACGAAGAGGCTAGAATTCTAGGTTATGAATGGGATATGAATTCGATTGTAATTTTTGAAGAATTTGAAGTAGTTTATATTTACTAAAAAAGTGTTTCTTGAGTTTTCTAATAATAATTTTTATTATATGGTATAATTGATTGAAGAGGTGGTATCATTGTTTACAAAATTAGAAACTGAAAAAGTTTTTCGGGATCCTTTATATGGATATATCCGGGTTGAATATAAAATAATAAGTGAGCTTATCGATTCAAGAGAGGTTCAAAGATTAAGAAGAATTCGTCAGCTTAGTGGTGTATCGATGGTTTTTCATTTAGCTGAGCATAGTCGTTTCACCCATTCCTTGGGAACCTATGAGCTTGCGAGAAGAGTTTCCGAGAGAGTAACAGACGTCAAAAATCTTTTTTCTTTGCGAGAAGTTATTATCTTATTATGCAGTGCTTTATTACATGATTTAGGACACGGACCATATTCACATTGTTTTGAACATGTATTTGGTGTTAATCATGAAAAAATGACGACAATGATTATTTTAGGTGATACTGAGGTTCATCATATCCTTGATAAATATGATCACGAATTAGCATCTGATGTGGCTGGAATTATTGCCCATGAAGGGAAATATCCTTTGATTGAATCCTTGATTTCATCGCAGCTTGATTGTGATCGAATGGATTATTTGAAACGTGATTCTTATTTTACAGGGGCTTTCTATGGTGATATTGATGTTGAAAAGCTTTTGCGTTCGATGCGAATTATTGATGGAAAAATTGTTTATAAAACCTCCGCAATTAACACTATTGAAGATTATTTAGTTGGTAGATATCACATGTATTGGTCTGTGTATTATCATCCAACGGCCAGAAGCTACGAAATCATGCTTGAAAAAATCTATTTGCGGATTCAGGAATTAATTGAACAGGATTTTGAATTTCCAATTGATATTTCAATTTTAAAAAGAATCAAAAATATGGATGTTTCCGATTATCTTATGCTTGATGATACCTATATCAACGGAGTTATTCAAAGACTTCAATATTCTAATGATGAAATATTAAGTGACTTATGTACATCATTTATGAATCGTCATATTTTTAGCTATGTTGATTATGAGCATGATGGCGAGAAGGTTAATCAAATCAAGGAATATTTTGAAAAGCATAATGATGAGAAGAAATATTATTATAAGGTTGATGAGGTAAAGCAAATCATCTATCAATATGCTTTGTATCAGCCAATGTCAAGTGAGATTAATATGCTTAAACCAAACGGAGAAATTGTCCCTGTTTCAAGCTATTCCTTAATTGTAAAGGGATTGACTCTTGATAGTAAAAAAAGTGATGTTAAGGTATTCTATAAAGGAGAGCTTTATGTTTAAGCAGGTTATCGTAGTTGAGGGCATTCATGATGAGGAACGCTTGCGTTCTTTTATACCTGGTGTCGAAACAATTAGTGTTAATGGAAGTGAAATCAACGACAATTGTTTAAAAATGCTAAAGGAGCTTTCAAAAACGCGGGAGCTAGTTCTGTTTTTTGATCCTGATTATCCAGGCCAAAGAATAAGAAATATTATTGACCAAGCTATTCCTGGCTGTAGTCATGCTTTTATTAAAAAAAGTGATGCTATATCGAGAAATAAAAAAAAGGTTGGCGTTGAGCACGCATCAAAGGAAGTAATTATTGAAGCTTTAGAAAATATTTTAACCTATCAAGAAAATTTTTCTGAACACTGTTCTATATTGACAACACTAGATTTATTCAATTTAGGATTAATCGGAAATAATAATAGCAAAGCCTTAAGAGATAAGGTATGTGATCACTATAAAATTGATTATCCAAATGGAAAAACAATTCTTAAAAGATTAAATATGCTTGGGCTTAAGGTAAATGATATCAAGGAGGTCATAGATCATGAGTAAAGTGGGAAATATCGCGTCCACAAGACAAATTCTAGAAGATAATAATTTTCATATCAAAAAGAAATTTGGTCAAAATTTTATTATTGATGAAAATATTTTAAAAAAGATTACCAATGCGGCTTGCCTTGATAAAACTATTGGTGTTATTGAGATAGGACCGGGCCTTGGATCCTTGACTCAGCATTTAGCTCTTTCCAGTAAAAAGGTTTTATGCTACGAGATTGATGACGATTTGATTCCTATTTTAGAAAACACTTTAGCTCCCTTTGATAATACAAGGGTCATTCATCAGGATGTTTTAACTAGAGATGTTAATAAGGATATTTTGGAATATTTTGGTGATTGTAGTAAGGTTTATGTAGTAGCTAATCTACCTTATTATATTACAACGCCAATTCTAATGTATTTGTTAGAAAATACTAACAATATATCTTCATATATTTTGATGATGCAAAAGGAGGTTGCGGATCGAATTTGTTCAAAGCCAGCAGTCAAGGACTATAATGCATTAAGTGTTTTAGTCCAATATCGTTGTAATGCTAAAAAGGTTTTAGCCATTCCGAGAACTGTTTTTATTCCAGCCCCTAATGTTGATAGTGCGGTTATTCGTCTTGATGCTATAGATCGAGAGGTAAAACCGCGCAGTGTTGAGTTTTTCTTTGAATTTGTGAAAGCATCATTTACGCAAAGAAGAAAAACCTTTGTCAATAATATCCAAGATCATTATAATATGCCAAAGATAGAAATTAGTAAAATATTGGAGGATAATGGCTATCGAAGTGATTTGCGAGCGGAGATGCTATCCTTAGATGATTTTATTAAATTAGCTGATATTTTTTATGAGGCCTTAAACAAGACATTGGTTTAGATACCAGTGTTTTTTTTCATTGTCGAATCATATATTATAAAGGTGATTTTCTTTGAAGGAATCGGATATAGTTTTACGGATATCACATAATCGGGATATTATTTTTGAAATTACAAAAATTGAGAATGATATTGCTTATTTAGAGGGTGTTTACGTACGGCTGTTGGCTGATGCGCCTATTACCGATTTAGAATTGGCAAGTAATGAGGATATAAGGAAAAATGATCTGAAGGATATGGAATATGAACAAAAGATAATTGATGGTGTCAGAAGAAAAAAAGGCTTTATTACGGGGAAGGTTGTTCATATTGATGGTGATAAAAAATATTTAGATAAATGCTTGAATCTATACAAAAAATTAAATGTTTATGCGGTGGGATATTATTTTTTAGAAAATGAAATCAAATATAAAATTATATCTATTATTGAAGAAATTAGGCCAGATATTATTGTGATTACGGGACATGATTCCTTTAATAGGATGGATATGAAGGATTTAAAAAATTATCGAAATACAATTTATTTTATGGACTCTGTTAAAGAAATCAGAAAAAGATACAGCAAGGATGATATTTTTATTATGGCTGGAGCCTGTCAATCGAACTTTGAGGCTTTAATTGCCTCGGGGGCTAATTTCGCCACGAGCCCGAAACGAGTTAATGTTCATGCCTTCGACCCAGCAATCGTGGCGATAATTGCGAGCTACACGCCATTTAATCGGATTATTAGTATGGATGATATATGTTACCATACTGTAAGTGAAAGAGATGGGTTGGGTGGCATTGAATCATATGGAAAGATGCGTTTGTTATTGTAAGAAAACGAAAAATATTGTATACTGTATAGTGGTGGTTTTATGATTAAGGAAAAAGCATATGCTAAAATAAATTTAACTTTAGATGTTATTAATAAAAGAGAAGATGGCTATCATAATATAAAATCGGTAATGAGTCCGATTTCATTATATGATGAATTATATTTTTTTGACGATGACGATATTGTTCTTGAATCTGAATGTGATATTGCGGATAATATCATTTTAAGGGCAGCCCATTTACTTAAAGAGGAATACAATGTTAATAAAGGTGCTCGCATTAAGTTAATCAAAAGAATCCCCATTGCGGCTGGCTTAGCGGGTGGAAGTGCCGATTGTAGTGCAACCTTAAGAGGATTAAACATTTTGTGGGATTTAAAGCTTGATCTTGATGAGCTTGCGAATCTAAGCGCTCGTCTAGGCTCAGATACGATTTTTTGTATGTATAATCGTTTAGCCTACGTTGAGGGAAGAGGAGAAAAAATAACCTTTATTCCATCCTCAATTGATTCCTTCTGTTTGTTGATAAAGCCTTATTTTGGTGTGAGTACAAAGGAAATCTTCCAAAATCACGTTAATAATTACCAGGACGATGAGGATTTTAAAAATTTCATTTACACTATTGATCAGGATAATAAAAAATTACCTTTATACAATAATCTTTTAGAGACAACAATGAGTCTTTATCCTGATTTAAAAAATCTATACGATGAGGTATATAAATTAGATAATACTGTAATGATGAGTGGAAGTGGACCAACATTATATATTCTTTCTAATGATAGGGTTCATTTGAATACGATTTATCGAAAATTTATTAGTCATAATATCGTTAAAATCGTTAAGCTTGGGGTAATAGATTAGTATATAGGGTAAATTTTATATAAGCGATAATCTTGGATTATGGAACTGTAGTTTTTGCAGTTCTTTTTTTATCTTCATCAAATTAATATAAGCGTATAATATGAGGCGTACAATAAAAAGACCTTAATATAGAGTAATCCATATCAAGGTAGCACTAAAGAGCTCTATTTTAGAGCTTTTTAATTTAATATTAAATATTTTGGTAGATTAGCAGAATATGGTAATAGCGACTCAATTAATTCATCACTATATTCATCATATTTAGCTAATGTTGTAAATACATGAATTAAGTATTCATATATTTTTAGGTTGTTTGCCTTTGCTGTTTCAATGATTGAATATATCATTGCACTTGTATCGGCCCCTAATTTGCTAAAGGAGAATAACCAATTTTTTTACCAATCTTATAATTTTTAGCCATTCTTTAAATTCTTTGATAATTGGTAAAGATAATTGTTGTCTTTCTTGATATATTTCCTTAATTGATTTTCCTTTAAGCTTATCCTCAATTTTATATAGCTTATTACAATAATCAATTGCGGTCGCACAATATGTGTTTGTTAGCAAATTTTGATACAGTGTGCAAATTGGCCTATTTGTTTGCACACCCTACTAATTTTTATTAATAACCCTAGAGAATTTTTGCACCTATAGTAGTTAAAATATATCTACAAAAAAGACCAACAAATTAATGTTGATCTTAATTTTATTATAGATTAATCTAATAAAATATATCTTCATCTTTCAATTCAGAAATAATATCTATTATTTTTTTGTCATCTAATATAAAATCAGGAATAGACTCAAACGAATCGAAATCAGCACTATAATTATTATCTGAGCCAATTCCATACAATTTTCCCATTTCATTATCTCCTATCAATGAAATTGTATAGAAAACATCTTTATAGTTAAAAGATACATCAAATCCACTACTTATTAAACTCATAAATTTATCTATTTGCATATGGTAAAACTCCTTTCTTTCTATTTATCGTGTCACCAATCTCAATTATATGAGTATGAGGCACCTTGTGTCTATCAGGTCTTCCATGGTCAGTATAATCAACATCCTTAATTGCATTTCCATTTTCATCATAATATCTTATCCTAATAATCTTTCCAGAGTCATCATATTGTTCTATTTTAGAATTTGGAACACTCTTTATTGGTAAGTTATGTGGATGGATATTATTCTTAAATTGATATGTTTTTTGATTTTCTAATATAGTTTTAAGAGCATAATTATCAAGTGAAATTTGCCCATATGCTCCTAATGATAAACCACTATTAATTGTTCTTCCCATTAACAATCACCTCTATTGTTTCTTCTCATAAGTGTATTGTCAACAATAATAACATTAACATTGTTTTCATAAGCATATTTTAGAATCTCTTTAGTACTATCTAACGATGAAACTGAATACACAATCAATGATTTAGGTCTCCTAGAGTCTATTAACCTCTTGAGCGCTTTAATAAATAACTTCTTATTTGGTCCAGTCATTACACCCTTTAAGCTAACTGCTATATTAGACCCTACCATAATATGATCAAAACACCATTCTAGGGTTTCTTCATTCCCATATGTCATTAAAGGATATACAATTGCATCACATTCAAAAGTCAACCATAAGTATACAACGCATACTTTTTTTATATTATGAAGTAATGTCTCATCATCAAAATCACCATAGGTTGAATAATCAATAGAGATAAACATCTTAACTTCATTGTATCTTGTTTTATAATACTTTAACAAAGTGATATCTTTGTATATGATTGCATTATATAACCCATCGATTGTATCAAAATACGAGTCATCCTTAAACCAAGAAACAGCAGTTTTAGGGGTTAAATGATATAATCCAGTTTCAGGCTCTAAAGCTATAAAATCCGGGTATACGTCAACAAATGAACCAATATCAGGAAGTTTTTTAGGATTATCCTTTGTTGTCTTATTTGTAAGATAGAATCCATACACATCCCTATGATCAATATTATCATAATCAATTTTAAATGTAATATTATCACTAATCATATTAGCTTTACGATTCTTTCTAGATTGAAATGTTTGCTTTCGCATATGCATCAACTCCAATCTAAATATATTTCAAATCTAGATTGAAGCAAAGCGAACATACAAATTATTAAATTTTAGCATATTATATCTCCTCCAAGAAGTCGCATTTAGATATAAATAGTTACTTATCATAATCTAAATTTGAGTTTCCCCAAAATTAAATAAGGGTATAAAAAATAAAAATCTGAGGTA
>CAZWLD010000028.1:0-30901 GCA_964634685.1 uncultured Anaeroplasmatales bacterium | reverse complement strand
TGCTGGTAAAACTGCTGCCAAGGCAATTAATGAATATATTCAAAACAAATAAATTTATAAATAGATTTTTAATCCCTTCGGCGATTATAAATCTATTTTTTTGAAAGGAGACTAGATATGGAGAATAAATTTTCAAAATATTTGAAAAAGAAAAAACCAATTGTCAAAAAATTGGTTGATGAATTACTCCTTGATTATTCTTATGTAAGCTGTTTAGCTACTGATGTCAAGGGAGAAAGTATTTCTGTAGACCGCTTTTCAACCTCGATCACTCCAAGTACAATCACGGAGTCGGGTTTTGTTGTCAAGGTTTATAATGGCTCTCGCTATTCTGAATATTCATTTAATGAAATTGATGAAAAGAATTATCAAGATATTTTAAATGATATAAAACGGGTTGCTAGTGTAGAGTTTGATATCAAAGAGGTTTCAGTTAAGGCTTTAGAGGAAAAGCCTTTAAAAAAGAGCTTTACACGTAAAAATGAAGGAAAGGATTATGAAACATCGGAAATTGTTTCAATTCTTCAAGGCTATGTTAATGAAGCAATTGCTAAAAATGAGCTTGTGATTAATGCGCGCTGTGGAATTGAAAATACTGAGATTTCGAAAATGTTTATTTCCAAAGAAAAAGACCTCGAGCAATATTATACCTGGAGTGGACCTCGTTGCTTTGTATTAGTTCGAAGAGATGATAACACGAAATATGCTTTTGATGGCTTTGGCTATAATAGCATTGAAAAAGGTTTAGTTGAGCTTAAGGAAAGAATGGAAAAGGCGGCTAATTTGGCGGTTGAATTATTAGACGCCACCCCACCAAAGCCAGGAATTTATGATGTTATTACTGATTCATCGATAACGGGATTAATTGCTCATGAGGCCTTTGGTCATGGTGTTGAGATGGATATGTTTGTTAAGGATCGTGCCAAGGCGAAGGAATTTATGGACAAAAAAGTTGCCTCAAAGCTTGTCAATATGCACGATGGTGCGAAGTCTTGCTTGAGTGCTGCCTCTTATTTCTTTGATGATGATGGTGTTTTAGCTCATGATACAAAGATTATTAAAAATGGTATCTTAAAGGCTGGAATTTCTGATGCCTTATCAGCTCTTCAATTAGGAACTGAGCCAACAGGAAACGGAAGAAGAGAAAACTATAAGCATAAGGCCTACACAAGAATGACTAATACCTTCTTTGAGGGTGGAAAAGATGATCTTTCTGATATGATTAAATCAATCGATTATGGCTATATGATTTTTGATACTAACAATGGTATGGAGGACCCTAAAAACTGGGGTATCCAATGTACAGCTTCATACGGAAGAGAGATTAAAAATGGTGAATTCACAGGTAAATTGATTTCTCCAGTTGTGATGAGTGGAAACGTAATTGATCTTTTGAATTCAATTTCGGCCGTGTCGAAGGATGTTGTCGTAACGGGAAGTGGCTCTTGTGGTAAGGGATATAAGGAATGGGTTCGCGTTTCCGATGGTGGCGCATGCTTGAAAGCGAAGGTGAAGATTGGATGATAAAACAAATTGTTAAGGCTTTAAAGGCTAAAGAGGTTTATGCCTATAAAATTGAAGAAAAAAGTACGATATCCCATCAGGCTTTCTTCGTATTAGGAAAATTAGAAACTAATCGAATGGTTAATACAAATGAGTATTTAGTTACTGTGTATAAGCAATTTGATGAATTTTTAGGTTCATCAAGCTTTACCTTAAGTCACAAGGTTTCCAAAAAGGAATTAGAGACTTTGATCGATAATTGTTTATATGCAGCTTCCTTTGTTAAAAATAAAAAATATGATTTGCCAGTTGGGGAAAAGAAAAAGACTTTTACTGAAAAACCATTAGCCGTAGATGTTAATCAAGCTATCGATCAAATTGCCCATTGCTTTATTGATTTACATGAGGAAAATATTCGCTTTAATGCCTTAGAGATTTTCTATAATACAACGAAAACAACGCTCGTTAATTCGAATGGTGTCAACTATTCAAAAACGTTATCTGATGTGATGGTCGAAGCCATTCCATCCTTTGATGGTGTTGAAAAGGTGGAACTTTATAAACAATTCCACTACAAGGATTTAGATTTTGATGCAATCAAAAGGGATGCGGTTGAGGCTTTAGAGGATGTCAAAGCTCGTTATGCGGCGAAGCCAATGAAGGATGTATCAAAGCTTGATGTTATTTTGTCAAATGAGGATATCCTTGAGTTTTTCCGTAATGTGATAATGGATTATTCATATCAATCAATTTACAAGGGAAATACCAATAAGCGAATTGGTGATTTGATTCAGGATGAAAAGGCTAATCAATTAATTAATCTTTCGCTTATGCCTAGTTCAAAGGCCGATGGCTTTGATGAGGATGGTATTTTACTAAATAAATTTGAAGTTATCAAGGACGGTCGTCTTGTTAATTATTTTGGTGGCGCTCAATATGCTTCTTATCTTGATTTAAAGCCGTTAGGAAGCGCTAGAAAGATTTATGTATCTAAAGGAAAAACAAGCTATAAGGAAATGACAAAAAAGCCATATTTGCGAATTATCGCTTTATCAGGAATTCAAATTGAAACCTATAGTGATTATATTGGTGGAGAGGTCCGCCTTGCGATTTATTTTGATGGTGAAAAGGAAATTCCAGTAAGCGGCTTCTCCTTTAGCGGTAGCTATAAAGAGGCTTTAAAAACTTTATCTTTATCAAAAGAAGAGATTTCAATAAGAAATTATCAAGGACCGAAGTATTTGAAGATTAAGGACATGGATATTTTATAGGATATGAGATATTATGTTGTGGCAGACACGCATGGCTTCTATTCTGAATTGATTGAAGCCTTAAGCCAAAAGGGTTTTTTTGATGATCAAGAGCCCCATAAGCTAATCATTATTGGTGATCTTCTTGATCGTGGTCAAGAGGCCTTGAAGCTTCAAGCCTTTGTGATGGATTTAATAAAAAAGGATTTGGTGATTTTAATCAAAGGTAATCATGAAGATTTAATGCTTGAAATGCTTGATAATTATTCAATTTATCGATTAAGAATTGCTAGTGGATTGCGGGTTCATCATGTTTCAAATCAGACCTTTGATACGGCCTTACAGCTAAGCGGGTTTAATTTTTCTGATGCTTTACTAAAGGAAAAAGAATTTGTAAGGGCGGTTAGAAGTAGTGATTTTTATAAAATCATTATTCCTAATATGATTGATTATTTTGAAACTGAGCATTATATCTTTACTCACGGCTATTTGCCTATTGATGATTATGGCAATTTAATCGACTATCATTTGGCTTCACCGGAGGAATGGGCTAATGCTCGGTGGTTAAATGGAATGAAAATGGCGTGTGAAAATAAGCAAATCGTTTTAGGTAAAACGGTTGTTTGCGGGCATTTTCATACATCCTATGGCCATTCTAGAATTAATAATAAATGTAGTGAATTTGGGTCGGATGCGATTTTTACACCCTTTTATAGTGAGGGGATTATTGCGATTGATTCTTGTTGTGCGCATACTAGATTTATCAATTGTATTGTCATCGATGATTAAATGTTTTACAAAAGAATATAAAATGGGCTGTGAAAAACCTAACCTTTAGTGTTCAGTAAATTCACAGCCTTTTAATGTAAATTGTTATTTCTTTGAGATTTTCCATATTGCCATTGGATGATTTTTAATTCTCTTAATAATATCTTGATCATCAAATAGGAGTTCTGGAAGATAATTTCCTTTTTCAAATTCATCAATAAATTTAAGTTCTACATAATCTAATTGCATTAAATTTGAAACAAAATCTTTAACTATATTTACAGCACCAATCATTGAGAATTTGTCATCCTTTTTAAGTGTTGATGAAAGATATTGAGGTATTTTTTCTATCATATATGTATTAATTTTCGTTTTGAAATCAGATAATACTTCATTAAATGATCTCTCAGTAGTTTTGCCTATTGCCATATAGAATACTACGCATTTCTTTATTAATATAAATTCAGTTTCATTGAATAAATTCTCTTTAAGCATATGGTAAACATCATACACATCTCTAAGAGTACATCTTTCAAGAAGTGCCTTGATTTTAGAACCATATAATTCATAATTATTTAAAGTTAATGTTTTAAAAGAATTTAAGAAAGAAATAGAAACATTTCTAATAATTGTTTCATAGATATGCGTTCTATTCATATAGTTAATTTCAATTTTCAAATTATCTTTATTACCAAAATTATTAGTATAATTAAATACAAATGAATCTAATGCATGCTTGGTTTTGGTATCATCACCATTAAGATTATAGTTATTAATTTCCATATATCTTTTGATGATTGCTGTAATTTCTTTTCTTTTTTCTAACATTTCGTCTCTAGTACCATCAAAAGAAAAATCTAAATCAATATCAACACTAAGTCTAGGAAGATTAAAGATAGTAAAGTTAATTGATGTACCGCCCTTAAGAACTAGATAAGGAGATAGCTCATCTGTTTTGTTTATGAAATCTAATACATCTATTAATCTAAGTACTTTTTCTAAAGTCTCGCTTCTAAAGCCATTTTCTTTAGCTAGAGCTGTTATTTCGTGTTTTTTGAAATTAAACATACTATTACTCCTTATTTATGTAGTTATTTAAATCCTTGTAAATAAATATTTTCCATTCAGAATTATAAACATGTGAACCTATGTTTTTGTCAAAATGACCTTTTATAGGGTCAGATATTTCATGGCATTTAGCAAAGAAGAAATCAGGGATTCTTAGTTTTTCTTTAAATATAGATAATATGATACCAACTTTTTTATATAGCATTTTAGAATTAATCTGCTCTAAGTATTTTAATATATCCTTTATTGAAATATAAGGAATCATATTAATGCAGTTTAAAGTTTCTTCTAATTCACAGTATTTACCAGAATCTTTAATTGAGTCTACGATTGTTCTTTCGATAGATGATACTTTAACACCACGAATTTCTTCAACAAAATTAGTAGAATTAACTTTCATTAAAGAAAAAATAGTTTCTTCAAATTCAAAAGTATTAAATTTAGAAATCGAAGACACATTAACAACATTATATACTTGATTATAATAACCATAAAATTCAAAGGCTGAATGATGTGAAATGAAAGAAGTTTCAGTAATATTAGAACCTATTAAAAATTTATCTGCAATGCATTCATTAGTTTCTAAACTAATAGCACTGTATAGATTATGTTTAATACGTTTAATATAACCTTTTTCTAAATAATTATGGAGTATGTTTTTAGCTAGATTATTATCACCTACTATATTGATAAAATCTTTATAATTAAAAATTTTAAGTTTTGTTAACTCATTTAAATATTTCATCTTTACCACCAATAATAGTATATAAAATATAAAATAAAAAATCAATCAAAAAGGTTAAAAAAAATCTCTGTATGGCAATAAAAATTGCAACCGAGAGAAAAAATCTAACCAAAAATAAAAAAATTTTAATTGTGTATTTGATATTGAACCTCTTATGACTTATCGTCATAAGAGGTTCAATTATAATATGGAATTCTTGTAATATCCATATTGTCAATTACTGAAAAATGAAAAGTAGAGTCAATGTAAATGCACTAGCTCATTTATAAAATATAGATGGCTCAGTTAGCCTATATTGATTGCTCAGATATTTAATTTTTCTTTTTTTTACGTTCAGCTTTTTCTTTGGCCTTTTGGAGCTTGAGGATTCGCTTGATTTCGGTTGCGACTCCATTATGATTGTTATCCTTTTTGGTAATGACGTTGGCAATTTTTTTGAGTTCAAGAACGCCATTTATCATACAAACACCATAGAATGCCTCTTTTATCATTGAAGAGTCATTTAATTGATCGCCGAAGGCAATTGTGCATTCATCATCAATTTGATAATAATCCTTCAAGTAGCGTAAGGCATTTCCTTTGGAGGCTAGGCTTGAAAAGAGCTCAAAGGTATAGCCATCTTCATTTTGACCCCAATATCGATAGGTGATGCTTGGATATTTTTTTAATACCTCAATCGTTTTATCATAGTCATTAGTAATAATGGATGGAAGATGTGGCTCCTCGGTTATATTGTCAAGAATACGGCCATCAATTCTTTTTAGTGAGCTGTCTTCATGAATAATCCAAAAAGGAACCTTATCCTTATTTTGCACTAAAAGGGTACTCCTTGTGCCAGTGAAGGCAGAGACAATTATATCATCAATGTCCTTTAAAAAACTCTTAAAATCATCCAAAGGAATTAAGAATGATTTATTATAGGCAGGATTAGAAAAATAGATGTTTGAGCCGTTTTCAGTAACTAAAGGGCAATCAACACCAAGGGTATTATAATATTTCATACAGCCTTGACGGGGACGCCCCGAGCAAATCGAAAGAATGTGTCCCTTTTTGACAAGCTTTCTTGTGTATTTGATGGTTTTCTTACTAATTTGCTTGTCATCAGTTAAAAAAGTTGAATCTAAATCAACAAAAATCAAAAATCGTTTCATCGTATCACCAAATTCATTATACCATATAGTATTATGAAATCTATATATATATTAAGTAAACAATAAACGTTTACCTATTTAATATAAATTATCATTGTGATATACTTGAATAATGTGTGAGGTACAGTATATGAAAAAGTTTATTGGTTCAAAACAATTTTATAAAACAATAATTACAATATCAATTCCCATCATTTTATATCAAGCGTTAACAAATGTTTTAGGCTTAGTAGATAACATAATGGTTGGTTCCTTAGGAAAGGAAGCGATGAGTGGAGTTGCGATTACCACTCAAATTTTATTTGTTTTTAATTTCAGCTTGTTTGGTTTATTGGCAGGACCGGGAGTTTTTATTTCGCAGTTTACAGGCGCTAAAGATGATGAGGGCATTAGAAATTGCTTTCGTTATAAAATCATCGCCGGATTGATTTTATTACTAATAGCCTTTTTATTTATTGGCTTTGGTCAGGATTTATTAATTAAAAGCTTCCTTCATGAAAATACCGAAGCTGATCAAATGGCTTTTAATTATGCAAAGCAATATTTAAAAATAATGTTTATTGGCCTTCCTCCCTTTTTGCTTGCGACAATCTATAGCACAACAATTAGGGAAACCGGACATACCGTCCTACCATTAGTTGCTTCATCGGTTTCCATAGGTATGAATTTGATATTAAATTATATTTTAATTTTTGGAATTAAACCGATTGGCTTTGAAGGACTTGGAGTAGAAGGAGCTGCCATTGCGACGGTCATTTCGCGTTTTGTGGAGCTATTGGTTATTGTGATTGCGAGTCATTCAATGAAAGACAAAATGACTTTTATGAAAAATATCTATCGACCATCTATTAATCGAAAGCTTGCTAGGGAAATATTTATGAGGGGACTACCTTTATTTATCAATGAAATTTTATGGAGCTTTGGTGTTTCTTTTTTGGTAAATATTTATTCAAATCGCGGCTTAGACACTCTCGCAAGCTTTAATATTTCATCGAATATTTCCAATTTGTTTTATATCTTTAGTAGTGCGTCGGGAATGGCTTTATCAATTTATATAGGTAATTTATTAGGCGCATCAAGGCAAGAGGAAGCGAGGGAGAATGTTTCGAAATTTATTTTCTTTAATATTTTATGCTGTTTGTTAGTTGGTGGTATTTTTATCGTTGCTTCATTTTTCATTCCTAACCTTTATGATGTATCAAAGGATATCAAAATGCTATCGACAAGGCTAATGATTGTGGCTGCCTTTGCTTTGCCAGTTATTTCCTTTAATACTAGTTGCTATTTTACCTTAAGAGCAGGCGGCGTCACAATTATTACCTTCCTATTTGATAGCTTGTTTACCTGGGTTTTCTCTATTCCTGTAGCCTTTTTGTTAGTAAATTTTACATCATTATATATTGTGTTAATTTATGCCATTGTTCAAGGACTAGAGCTCATTAAGTCGGTTATTGGCGGAACCTTAATTAATAAAGGTGTTTGGATTAGAAATATCACGAATCTTGAAGAATAAACACTAGAAAAGGGCTACGTTAGGCTCTTTTTTTTATTTTCTCTTGTGCTATAATCATAGACAAGGAGATGAAATAGTGGATAATTTGTACAAAATACTAAAGGAAAACCGGGAATTTTTGGAAGAAGATAAGGACATCTTTAAACGGCCTTTTTTTATCTCGAATATTGATCTAAAAAGTGATTATGAGGTGTTAGGAATTGTTAAAGGAGTTGCTTTAAAATCCTTTGATGAAATTACGAATTTTACTGATAATTTTATTAATCTGCCAAGCGTAAAGGATAATATCATTTCTAAGGCACATGATGAGGCCCTGTTGATGATGGAGACTGAGGCTAAAGCATTGAACGCTGATGGAATTATTGGGGTATCCTTAAAAACAGTTGATTTGATGGGCGAATTAGTTGAATTTTTTGCCTATGGGACAGCCGTTAGAAAAAAGTGAAGTAAGCTATCTATTTATAAAAAAACTCGATAAAATGTTTGATAATCAGCCGCAAAACGCATAAAATATAGGTTCACGGCTGATTATAGCTATATTTTATTGAAAGACTAGTGAAGCTAGGGGTAAAAAAAAGTGAGATTTACTCACTTTTTTCATTTAGCTTTTCTTTGGCAATTGAAAGCATAAGCTTGATTCGATTTTCTTGGTTTACTCTTGTTGCACTAGGGTCATAGTCAATTGGCACGATGTTAGCATTTTTACTAACATCTTTAATTTTTCTAATCATTCCTTTACCACAAATATGATTTGGAAGACATCCAAATGGTTGGGCACAAACAATGTTTTCAAAGCCTGATTCACAAAGCTCAATCATTTCAGCTGTTAATAACCAACCTTCACCCATTTTATTTCCATAGCCAATGACATTTTTAACTAATTCCTTAGTATGTAAGTAAGGAGTCATTGTGTGGAATTCTGGATGCGTATTGACAGCTTCAATCATATATGCTTCCATTTTTAGAAGATAATCCTTGAGGATTTGGCAAACCTTTTTCTTTAAAAAGCTACCGCCATATAATTCAATATCATCTAATCGATTATCAACCTTAAATAAAGCAAATCCTAAAATACCAGGGACATTGATTTCACATCCTTGCTCGAATAAAAATTCTTCAAGATCATTGTTTCCGAGGCTTGAGTATTTGACATAGATTTCACCAACAATACCAACCTTTACCTTTGGAACGACGGTTTTTGGTAATTTAGCGAAATCATCGACGATTTCATATAAATTCTTTTTTACTTGTTTGGATTTATAGCCTTTACCGTGGTTAAATTGATCAATTAATTTATCTGTCCAAGCATTTACTAAATTGATTGAAGCATCCTTTTCATTTTCATAGGGGCGGCATTGATTGTGAAGAAGCATCAACAAATCTCCATAAATGAGGCCAGCTACAACTCTTCTTAGAAGAGGAATTGTTAGCTTAAAGCCACTATTTTTTTCGAGTCCACTCATATTTAACGAAATGACAGGAACAAAGCCATAGCCGGCTTTTTTTAAAGCCTTTCGTAAAAGATGAATATAATTTGATGCTCGGCAGCCACCACCGGTTTGGGTGATTAATAAAGCAGTGTGATGGACATCATATTTACCGCTATTTAGGGCATCAATCATTTGTCCAATTACAAGCAAAGCCGGGTAACAGGTATCATTGTGAACATACTTTAAGCCTTCGGTTACGACACTAGGACCTTTATTAGTTAAAACCTCAATATCATACCCAGCATGCTCAAAGACCTTTTGAAAGAGGTTAAAATGAATCGGAGCCATATTTGGAAAGATAATTTTATAGGTTTTTTTCATTTCCTTCGTAAATTCAATACGATCTTCCATAATTTTACTCCCTTCCGATGGCCGCAAGCATACTACGAATACGTATCTTGACAGCACCTAAATTTGTAATTTCATCGATTTTGATTTGCGTGTAGAGCTTGTCTTTGTCCTCTAAAATTCGTCTTACCTCATCGGTTGTAATGGCATCAACGCCACAACCAAAGGAAACAAGCTGAATTAAATTCATATCCTCAACATCACCGATATATTTAGCCGCAGCATATAATCTTGAATGATAGGTCCATTGATTTAAAACCTTTACCTTGAATTTAGAAACCCGATTACTAATAACATCCTCGGTGATAATCGCACAATTCAAGGAAGAAATGAGCTTATCAATACCATGGTTGATTTCCGGGTCCACGTGATATGGTCTTCCGGCAAGAACGATGATTGGCATATCTAATTGACGGGCCTTTTGAATGATGCCCTCACCGGCGATTCTGATTCGCTCCATATAAGAATGGTATTCCTGATAAGCTAAATCAAGGGCATGGGCAACCTCTTTTTCACTGATATTATCAAAATAGAGGGATAATCCTGGGGTGAGCTTTTTTGGAAGCTCATTTGGACGATGGATTCCTAAATATTGATTGAAGAATTTGATTTTTTGAATATCCTCCATATTGTTTTTGATGACCTCTGGATAGTAGGCCACAACCGGACAATTGTAATGGTTATCGCCTAAGCCTTCATCAATGTTATAGCTTAAGCAAGGATAGAAGATGAAGTCAATTCCTTCCTTGATAAGCTTTTCAACGTGGCCGTGGATAAGCTTAGCTGGGAAACAGACGGTATCTGATGGAATTGAGCTTTGTCCATCAATATAAAGCTCACGGGAGGAGAAGCCTGAGGTTTTGACATTGAATCCTAGGGTTGTGAAGAATTTATACCAAAATGGTAAAAGCTCATAGAAATTTAATCCCATAGGGAAGCCAATGGTTATTTTTCTTGGTCCATTATTATATTCAAAGTATTCACTTAAAATATTTCTTTTGATTTCATATAAATTTAAATCAGTATTAGTGGTTTTCTTTGTGACTGGTCGTTCACAACGATTACCGCTTATGTATCTTTTGCCAAAGCCAAAATCATTGACAGCTAAATGGCAATTATTGCTGCATAAGCCACAGTTGGCTGTCCTGACAGTATGAGAGAAGGATGCTAATTCCTTGGCTGTGATTAATTTACTTTCCTTGACACGGGAAATGGCATATAAAGCAGCGCCATAGGCTCCCATAATACCGGAAATATCCGGGCGAACAACCTCTAAATTTAATTCCTTTTCAAAGGCTCTTAATACGGCATCGTTATAGAAGGTTCCACCTTGAACAACGATATTTTCGCCAAGTGATTCCTTGCTGGTGGCTCTAATTACCTTATAAAGGGCATTTTTAACGATACTTATTGATAAGCCGGCACTGATATTTTCAATGGAAGCTCCATCCTTTTGAGCTTGCTTGACCGAAGAGTTCATAAAGACGGTACATCTTGAGCCTAAATCAACCGGACGGTCGGCAAATAATCCAAGCTTGGCGAAATCAGAAATGGAATATCCAAGTGCATTGGCGAAGGTTTGGAGGAAGGATCCACATCCCGAGGAACAGGCTTCATTTAAGAAAATATTATCGATGGCGCCATTTTTGATTTTGAAGCATTTGATATCTTGACCACCAATATCAATGATGAAATCGACATTTGGCATAAATTTTTTAGCTGCTGTGTAATGGGCAACGGTTTCGACAACCCCTAAATCAACGTTGAAGGCGCTTTTGATTAATTGCTCACCATATCCGGTTACGGCTGTGGAATGAACCGTAATGTCGGGATATTTTTTATAAAAATCCATAATGAATTCGCGAATAATTGGAATTGGGTTACCGCCATTTGTTTGGTATTCGGAATATAAAAGTCGACCCTCAAGGTCTGTTACCGCAACCTTTACCGTTGTGGACCCGGCATCAATTCCAATGCTAACAGGTCCTTTGTATTCGCTTAATGTTCCTTTTTCAACACAATTTTTGTGGTGGCGATTGATAAATTCCTCGTATTCCTCTTGATTTGTGAATAGAGGAGGCACGTTATTATAATTTCCTTGGAATTTATAATTTTTGAGATTTTCTAAGACCTCATCAAGGGAAATGATTTCATTGTTAGCTAAAGCCGCACCTAAAGCGACAAAATAGAGTGAATTTTCAGGACAAATGCCTTTGATATAAAGGGTTTCATCAAAGGTTTCTCGTAATTCGCTTAAGAAGGTCAATGGTCCTCCTAAATAGATGACATTTCCTTCGATTTTTCTTCCTTGAGCCAAGCCGGCGATGGTTTGGTTAACAACTGATAGGAAGATAGATTTGGAAATATCCGCCTTATTAGCTCCTTGATTTAAGAGAGGCTGAATATCGGATTTGGCGAAAACACCACAGCGTGAGGCAATGCTGTAGATTTTTTCGTGTTTTTTGGACAATTCATTCATTTCCGCATGGCTAATATTAAGAAGAGTTGCCATTTGATCGATGAAGGCTCCGGTACCGCCAGCGCAAGAACCGTTCATTCGAACCTCCATTCCTCCGGAAAGGAAGAGAATTTTGGCATCCTCACCGCCAAGCTCAATGATACAATCGGGATTATTAATTAATTTATTAGCCGCAATTCTCGTGGCATATACTTCTTGGACAAAGGGAATATGGATTCCCTCGGCAAGTCCCATTCCCGCGGAACCCGAAATGGATAATGCGACTTTATCTATAGAAACTGTTTCTTTAATTTTTGTTAGTAAATCATAGGCCTTTTCCATAATCTGTGAGTAGTGACGTTCATAGGTTTGGTAAATAATCTTATCGTCATCTAAGACAACGCATTTGATGGTTGTTGAGCCTATATCTAGTCCTATTTTTAGCATAATAGACCTCCTTTTATTTCTAAACATAATTAATTATAATATAAAAATATGTTAGAAATCAATTAAAAAGCGACAAAGTATGACTTTTGAAATGTGTATCCGTTTTCTAATTTATTTAAATAAAGTATTGTGTGAAGTTTTACACAAAATATCAATTTTCTAGTGATATACTTGTAATTGTTAGGAAAGGGTGTTGTTAAATGAGCTATTTAGAAATTAACAATTTATGTAAAAATTATGGAAGCAATGAAACGCTTGTTAAGGCTTTAGATAATGTATCATTTAAGGTTGAAGAGGGAGAAATTGTGGTCATTCTTGGAGCCTCAGGGGCCGGAAAGAGTACCTTGTTAAATATTTTAGGTGGTATGGATCGGGCTACAAGTGGATCTTATATTGTCGACGGAAAGGAGATTTCCCAATATAATGATAAAAGCTTAGGCGATTTTCGTCGCTATGATATCGGCTTTGTTTTTCAATTTTACAATTTGATGCCGAATTTAACGGCTTTAGAAAATATTCAATTAGGGGAAAGTGTTGCGATCAATCCAATGAATAGTAGAGATGCTCTAGCAGCGGTAGGATTAGAAAACCGCGCTAATAATTTTCCGTCACAATTGTCAGGTGGCGAGCAACAAAGAATATCAATTGCGCGAGCTTTAGTCAAGAATCCGAAAATTCTTTTGTGTGATGAGCCAACCGGAGCCTTAGATAGTAAAACCGGAAAATTTGTTATGTCGACCTTGTTAGATTTAGCTAAAGAAAATCATCGAACGGTAATTATTGTTACACACAATGCCAATTTACGTGTCTTAGCAAATCGTGTTATTCGTATGAGCGATGGTAGGGTTATTGAGAATATCGTTCAAAATCCGGGTAAGGTAGATGATATTGAATGGTAAAAACAAATGCTTTATTACGAAAGAAGAATTTTCGCGAAATTAAAAAAAATTGGAAACAATTTTTAGCGGTTATTTTAATTGCGGCCTTGGCAATTACTTTGTTTTCGGGTCTTACTGCTTCGTGGAAAACCTTAGAACGGCGCGTTAATAAGCTAAATAGCCAAGGCAATATGCTTGATTTAATTATCTATACCAATAATGCTGATAGTGAGGTTATTAATTATTTAGAGGGATTAGATTCGGTTTCAAAAGTTGAAAGAAGAATGACCCTTGTTGGCTATGCCGAATCACGGGCGATGACAATCTATTTGACGGAGGGTGTTCCTTCAATTTCCAGGCCCGTTGTGGATGAATTAACCGATGGTGTTTATGTTGATAGCGATACGGCCTTGAGGCTTGATTTACATAAGGGTGATACCATTAAAGTATCAATTCCTAATACTTTTTCTTTGGATGAGTCTTTTTTAGGAATGCTCGATTCCTCATTAAATCCTCAAGGAAACAATATTTTAAGATCAGATTTTTATTTTGAATATGAAATAAAGGATATTATGTATCATCCGGAGGCTACGCAAAAATCATCATTAAATGGTGGCTTGATTAGTATGAATTATCAGATGCTTATCGACAGCTTGAATGAGCAAATTGATGAAAATTATAATGCTATGGTTTCGGGTACGATTAAAAATCTTTTGCAAAGCAAGCTTGTATACAATCAAATTGTCATCAAAAGTGATGATGTTTTAGAATTAAAAAATCAAGTTAATTCTTATTATGAGTCATCATCAAATAGCTTATTGATGATGTTTGATAAGGATAGCCTTCCCTCGACAATCGTAGTGAAAAATGATATTATCCAAGGTCAAAAGCTAACCTATGTTTTCCCGGTCATTTTCTTTTTAGTATCGATATTAGTAATTTTAACAACGACGAGTCAATTAATTTTTCGAGAACGAATTTTGATTGGATCAATGAAGGCTATTGGTCTTAAAAATCGCACCATTTATGCCCATTACGTTAAGTTTTCGGTTTTGTTGTGTTTTATCGGTGGGGTTATTGGATTAATTGTCGGTCCGTTATTGATTCCATCAATTATGGGCATTAAATATGATTTGTTGTACAGTCTCCCTAGGGTTGGACTTGATATGCTTGAGCCTATCAGCATTGTCATCCTTTTAGGAATGATGGTAATTGCCGGACTTGTGAGTGTTATTGTTTCCTACAAGCAAATTCATTTAGTTCCTGCAATGAGTATGCGTGGTGAGATTATTGTCAATCATTCCCGTGTTAGTAAAAATGCGCGTAATATTTCCTGGAGCTTAAAATTGGCAATACGGAATATTTTGCAAAAAAAATCGCGAGCCTTGATGGTCATTATCGGTCTTACCGGAACAACAGCTTTATTTTTGGCTGGCTTTGGAATTACGAATACTCTTAATCACAGTATTGATATTGAAATGAATGTTAATTTTCCTTATGATATTAATATATCTTATGACACAAGTGGTGTAAGTCCGTATGAGGAATTAATTTCAATGGAAGGCCTTTATGTCGAAGAATATGCTAAGATTCCTGTTAAAGCAGTTGGAAAGAATTTACGTGATACATCACTATATATCGTCAATCAAAACTCTTTGATTTTCTCTAAAGAGGTTAATGATGGATGTATCGTTACGAAAAAAATCGCGGATTTGGCTGGTCTTAAGGAAGGCGATACGGTTACGATTGTCTATGGCGTTTTAAAATATGAGCTTTTGGTAAGCAGTATTTTTGATTCGGCGATGACACAAGGGGTATTTGTCAACACGGAAACCGGAAAACAGATTTATAGTGGTAAAACTAATGCTTGGATCAAAACGGATTTAGATTTCGATCAAACCCTAGATGCAATTTTGGAAATCGAGGGCGTTGGCTCTGGCTATGACCGTGTTAGCTATCGTAAGAGTGCCGATGATGTGTTAGGTACGGTTAATATGATCACAACAACCTTGAAGGTTTTTGCGGCTTTGCTTGCGGTGGTTGTTTTATACAATTTAGCGTTACTTAATTACAATGAGCGTCAAAGAGATATTGCGACACTAAAGGTTTTAGGCTATCGCCAGCATGAAATTTTAATGTCAATTGTCATTGAAATGATGATTTTAACAACCATTGGGGCGCTCTTGGGCTTGACCCTTGGTTATCCAATTTTGAAGCTATTACTTACAATCAATGAAAATGAGATTTTAACCTACATTTATCATATTAAGCCTTTGAGCTATGTTTTAAGCTTTGGTTTAACCTTCATTACTTCCTTGCTTGTGAATTTGTTTTTAGGATTACGAATTAAGAAGATTCAAATGGTTGAATCCTTAAAGAGTGTTGAATAATGGAAGAAAATATTATCAAATTAGAGAGTATAAAAGCTCTCTTTTTTTTAAGCTTTTATGAAAATATAATAGTTGTTTGGTAAAAAGATGATATAATATATGCGAGCTATAACTTAAAAGTTATCATAAAATAGAATGGCATATTCCAATTATATAAAACTGCTAGTGGTGAATTTATAATCGATGTATTTTTCAAAGGTTAATGAAATGCTAGTCAAAAAGAGTTAGTAAATATTCATTAGGAGAGGAGAATATTAAATGGAAAAAAACAAATTTGATATATTAGAAGATATTGGTTTATCATCAGAAGAAAGAAAATATTTTGATACGCAAAATGATGTTTCTGATATTATTATTAAATTAATAAAAAGAAGAATTGATTTAAAAATGAGTCAAAGAGATCTAGCTAAAAAAACAGGTATTAAACAGCCTATGATTGCTAGAATTGAGAATTTTGATGCTATACCGAGATTAGATACTTTAGTTAAAATAGCTAGAGCATTAGATTTAAAAATTGAATTAAGCTGATATCGAAAGAAAAAATAGTTTACAGTAAAAATGGAAAATGAAATGGAGTTATAGGAATGAATTGGAAAGAATTGTTCGAAACACATATTCTAGAAAGAGGATATGATTATTGTTGTGATGGCGCTGTGGTAAATATGCAAGTATCAGATGATATTATTACAGCTGATGTTATGGGAAGAGATATTTATGAAGTAGAGATAACCTTATGTGATGGAGAGGTTATAGATATGGAGTGTTCTTGTCCTTATGCATTAGAGGGTAATAATTGCAAGCATATGGCCGCAGTACTTTATGAATGGTCGGAAAACGAAGTCCAAGAAGAGGAATCAGAAGAAAATACAACAAATAAAGACTTATTTTTGTATGTAGAGACTATGGATTCCTACAGGAAAAAAGTGGCTGCCGTTTCTGATCTTGTTAAAAGTGCTAGTGAAGAGGATATTCGTTCTTTTTTGACTGATGTTTTGGCTGATGATGAAAAGCTACTCCTTCGCTTTTATAACACAGTTAATAAACAGATAACAAAGAATGATGTCAAAAACTATTTTCGACAAGTGGATAACATAGCCAACAGGTATATGGGTAGAGATCGCTTTATTGACTATTATGAAGCAAGCGACTTTATATCCGAATTACAAGATATTATTATTCGAGATGTACGTCGAATGATTGATAATGGTAGCTATTTAAGTGCCTTTGAGGTAATGAATTATATTTTTGTTTTAATTGGTAGTGTTGATATCGATGATTCAGATGGTGGAACTAGTATGTTAGCTGATGATATATATAAGCTATGGCTAGAGTTGCTTGAAAAAGTAAACAAAGAAGAAAAAAGGAAAATGTATGATTGGTTTACTTCTCATTTGGATGGCTCTATTATCGATTATTTGCAAGATAATATTGAACAAATAATTGTTGAAAAATTTGAAGAAAAAGAGTATGAACAGGAAAAGCTTACCTTTATTGAAAAGATGATTTCAAGGTCCGAGTGTAAAAATAACGAATGGAGTCGTGATTATGAAGTTGGAAAATGGGCCGTCAGATATTTAGAAATATTGGAGAAGAAGAATACTTCGGTTGAGCAAATGGAAGAATTATACAATAGATACAGGAATAACTCAGATGTGAGAAGATTCTTTGTTGGTTTTTTTGATAAAAAACAGGATTACGACCGTGTTCTTGAAATTTTAGATGAATCGATATTGCTAGATAAGGAAAAAAGTCGTTTAGTTTTTGAATATAGCGAGAAGAAAAAAGAAATTTATCTTTTGCAGGGAAATAGAGGCGCCTACATAGATCAGCTTTGGCAATTGGTCCTTGAGCATAAACCTGGAGATTTGGAAATATATCGTGAATTAAAGCAACAATATAATCAAGAAGAGTGGGTTGTAAAGAGGGAAGAATTATTTTTGAGACTTCCTAAGAATGTCCATATTGAAAAATTATATAAGGAAGAAAAGCTATATGATAGATTGCTTGGATATGTATTAAAATCTCCCGGATTGTATGCATTACAGGATTATGCGGATGTTTTGAAAAGTGATTACCCTGAGCAGATTTTGAATAAGTATGAGGAAGAAGTAAATAAGATGGCTGCTCACTCAAATAGCCGAAAAGATTATTCCTATCTAGTATCTTTGTTGGAAAGAATGAAAAAGATAAAGGACGGTTCAAAGCGTGTGGAAAAGATAGTTTATGAGTGGAAGATAAAGTATTATAATCGTCGTGCTATGTTGGATGAATTAAGAAAATTGAGCTAAGAATAATTAAACGATGTTTCTTGAATCTTTAAAGAGTGTTGAATAATGGAAGAAAATATTATAAAATGAGAGAGTAAAGAGCTCTCTTTTTTTCTGAGGTGATTTTATGGCAGTTTTAGTTTTAGGCGGAGCAGGATTTATTGGCTCTAATTTGTGCAAAATGTTGTTAAGTGATGAGAGTGAGGTTATTTCAGTCGATTGTGAAAAATCACTGTATGGTAAATCCTATGTTCTTGATATTGCAAATTATGAGGCTTTAAAGGAAGTATTTTTAAGTGAAGACATTTATGAAATTTATTATCTAGCAAACACAAGAAGCAATGATATTTTAGATGCTTATCAAAATGTTAGTAAAATCATCAATGTTTTAAGATTGGCTAAGGAATTTGAGGTAAGCAAGATTATTTTTAATTCATCGTTTTTAGTTTATGGAAATCCTTATTCGATTCCGGTAACGGAGGATGAGGTATTAAGTCCGAATACACCATTCGGTAAGGCTTTGGCTATCATTGAGGGAATTTTAAAGGATTTATACCGAACTAATCATAATTTCAATATTGGAATCTTACGTTATGGTATTACCTTGGGCGTAAATTGTGGCTTGGATAATCCTTTTTTAAAAAATGTTATTGATGCGATGAATCAAGAATTAGAATACCTTGATTTAGCTTTATCAAAATCCAAGGATAAAACTCAAGAATTTGATTATATTCATGTCTATGATGTGGCAAGAGCGAATATTGCCATGAGCCAATATTTAGAAAAAAATCATGGCCTATCGATCTTTAATATTGGCTATGGAATTCCTATCAGCTTAGGTGAGTTTATTAAAACGATGGAGATTGCGTCTAATCGGGAAATACCTTATCGTTTAGTTAAAACCGATCTTGATGTAAATTCCTTTTATCTAGATACGAAAAAAATGGATGATGAGTTAAATTTTTATCCGCAAAGGACATTAGAGGATATTTGCCAGGATTTAGTAAAGACTTATAAAAAATGAGGTTGATAAAATGTTTGGATTGAAGAAAAAAAAGGCCTTGATGGAGCCTTTTATCAAGGAATACCCAACATCAGAGGTAACATTCGTGAAGGGTAAATGGTATGATTGTGAAATTAAACACAATGGTAAGCTTTATTTGTGTCGATTTTATCGCTTACCGAATAATTGTCAAATGACTGTTAATAATCGCTATATTTGGCAAATTTTAAATGGAAGACCAGGAATAAAAACAATGCCTGGAGTTGAAAAATTTATTGATGGCAAGGATCCAAGAGCGCACATCAAGGTAGCTTTAATTGTCAATAATAAGGCCCAAATTCGCCGATGGATTAATGAATGTGAAATGGAGTTTGTGGACTCCTATATGGATATCTATGGCGCTAAAATGTGCGATATTGAAAAGCTTGTTAATCAAATTTCAGCACTATAGAAAAAGGCTATTATGCTTTTTTTCTTTATGACCAATAAAATATTAATGAATATAAAAGGGGCAAAGAAAAGGGCAAAGAAAAGGGCAAAGAAAAGGGCGAAGAAATTTCTGCTCAAATAATAGAGCAGATATTAATAAATCCAAAAATAACAATATTTGAATTAGCAGTTGCTATAAAAACTACAGATAAAACAATTCGATATCATTTGAATATATTACGCCAAGAAGGAATTGTAATTAGAAAAGGCTCAACTAAGTCAGTAATACGGGAAGTCATTAAATAGCATTATTTTATACATATATAAAAAGCTATGAAAAAACCTAACATTTAAAGTTAGGCAAATTCATAGCTATTTTTATTCTTGAGCTTCTAATTCTTTATCTTCAATTTTAAAGGCTCGATGTAATGATGGGAATAAAATTCCAATGACAATAACACACAAACAAGCATTGATGATCGGGGCCGGAAGGCTTACGTAGGCCTTGATAATGGAGGCGGTGAAGCCTTGACCGATAATCATTTGCATGATAAATTTTCCGATAAATTCACCAATTATGTTAAAAATAACAGCACAGATTGACGCGATGATGGCCGATGTGTGAAGATAAGGTAAGCTCTTCACAAAGAAGAAGGTCACAATTAAGAGGACGCCAAGGATAATTGGGAAGATATATGATGCCCAGTGGAAGGTAATGGCGGTTTTAGTAATTAAGGCCTTGCTGGCGGATACGTTTGTAATTAGCTTATCGGTAATCTCTAAATTATTAGCAGTCACTTTATCGTCTTTAATTTTAACAATGTATTTCTCGCCATCTAGGGAAAGATAATATGTTCCATTAGAATAATCCGTTAAATCAATTTTTTCATCAACGATTGATATTTCCTTGGCATTGATTAAACACATGTTATTATTGACAAGACTTGTGGTCATAATTGTTAAACCGGCGCCAAGGAATAAAATACCAAAGCCTAAGATAAAATATTTGATTTTTTGGAATTCCTTTTTTCTTAAAAAAATAAAGACGAAGCCGGCAATTAAACCAATACCAAGCTTAAGAATAAAGGTTTTCGGAGCGCTTGTGATATAGATAGGATCTAATAAATCGTAAATTGTCATTCCGATAGCGCCGGATAGCCCGCCGACAATTGGGCCAAAAATCAAGGCCACGACAATTGTAATGGCATTTCCAAAATGGATCATTTGTTGGCCAACCGGGGATGGCATCGGAATTTTCACGTATAGACTGGCAAAGCATAAAGCGGAAAAGACACCAATTAAACAGATAGTTAATACTTTTCTCTTTTTCATTTTTTTAACACCTCGCTAGTATTATAGTCGAATCTGGTATACATTAAAGTATCAGTTTTTAAAAAAATAATAGTACCAGTGTTGAAATCATTTACATATTTAGGGAAAAATGATATACTTCTAGATGGAGCTGATAAAATGAGCGAAAAAACAAGAACGATTATTCTTGGCATTGTGATGCTTTGTCCCTTTGTCTTTTATGTTTGGTATTTAGCAAATAAAGAGGTTTGGCTTATCTACGCGACCTTTGTGTCCTTGGGTGTTGGATTTGTTGTTTTGATTATTTTGACTGTTGTCTTGATTAACCGAAGAAGAGAATTAACCTTGTTAAATAATTTAGAGAACTTTCAAAATCATCAAAAAATCAAGATTGATGACAATTATTTTTGCCCTAATTGTAAGAAAATGGTGAGCAAGGAAGATATGATTTGTCCTCATTGCAAAAATAAATTTCACTAGTGTGTAAAAAAATTTTTCTAGTAAGTAAAATTACTAGTTTTTTTTTATTTTTTTATGTTATAATAGTTTTAAGAAAGCGTTTACAAGGAGGCTAGATATAATGGAGTATAAACGTGAAAACTTGAAAACTGTTGGTATTTTAGGACATTTAGGCTGTGGAAAAACCAGTCTTGCGGAATCCTTGCTTTTCCAAGGAAAGAGCATAACTCAAAAAGGAGAGGTAGAAAAGAAGAATACCATTTCCGATTATTTAGATGAGGAACAAAGTAAGCAAACTTCCTTTAACACCTCAATTTTACCGGTTTATTATCATGATTTTAAAATCAATTTTTTAGACACACCAGGTAGTGATGAATTTGAAGCGGAAATAAATTATGATCTTGCGATTATGGATGCGGCGATTTTAGTTTTAGATGCGACAAAGGGTGTTGAGGTTGGAACGGTTCGAATTTGGCGTAAGCTCATTAAAAAGCACATTCCAACGATGATTTATGTTAATAAAATGGATAAGGAAAATGTCAAATTCGAAAATGTTTTAGAGGATATCCGTCAAAAGCTCGGAAAAAAGGCCGTACCTTTCTGTTGGCCAATTGGTCGTGAGAAGGATTTCCAAGGCTTTGTTAATGTTCTTGAGATGAAGGCTCGTCTTTATAATGAGAGCATTGGAAAATGTCAGGATGCGGAAATTTGGGAAGAAAAACGACCAAAAATTGAAGAATTACGAACAATGATTAATGAGTCGGTTGCGGAAACCGATGAGGCTTTATTAGATAAATATTTTATGGGTGAAGAATTAACGGAGGATGAAATTAAAGAAGGCTTAAAAACTGGTGTTTCGAATGGTGATTTGATGCCGGTTTTAGTTGGCTCAGCTCTTAAGAATATTGGTGTTAATACTTTGCTTAAAATGATTGTTAATTATTTGCCAAATGAAAAGAATGAAAAGATGGCCAATACCTTAGACAATAATCTTGTTGAGGTAAAGCCAGAGGATCCATTTAGTGCAATTATTTTTAAAACAATTGTTGATCCATTCCTAGGAACAATCAATGTTTTTAAGGTTATCAGTGGTTCGATTGAGCAGGGTCAGGATGTTTATGTGCCAAATGTTGATCAAACAATCAAAATAAATTTATTATTTACCTTGATGGGTAAAATGCAATTTCCAGCGCAAAGGCTAAATGCTGGTGATATTGGTATGTTCTCAAAGATTAATTTAGAGACGGGCTTTACTTTATGTGATCCAAAGCGCAAAATTGTCTTTGATAAGGTTAAGATTCCTCTACCTACAATGTATCTAGCAATTGAACCGGAACAAAAGAAGGATGAGGATAAGATGAGCCAAGCTTTAGCTAAGATGTTGCTTGAGGATCCATCATTAGAAATTAAACGTAACAGTGAAACGGCTCAATTATTAATTGGTGGTCAGGGCTTGACCGAGCTTGGATTTGTTTTTGATAAGATGAAGAGAATCTACAAGGTTAATTTGAAAACGGATGATCCAAAGGTTGTTTATCGTGAGACTATCAAGAAGATGACTTCCGCTCAGGGTAAATATAAGAAGCAATCGGGTGGAGCTGGTCAATATGGTGATGTTTGGATTCGCTTTGAGCCAAGTGAAAATGAATTTGAATTCCAAGAGGAGGTTTTTGGTGGAAGTGTTCCAAAGAATTACTTCCCAGCTGTTGAGAAGGGTCTAAGAGAAACCTTCGTTAAGGGTCCTCTTGCGGGCTATCCGGTTATTAATGTGAAGGCAACCTTATATGATGGATCATATCATCCAGTTGATTCTTCGGAGTTGGCGTTCAAGATGGCCGCATCCTTAGCTTTCAAGGAAGCTACAAAAACTTGCAAGCCAACGATTTTAGAGCCAATTATTAAGGTTGAGGTTTTAGTAAGCAGCGAATATATTGGTGATATAATCGGTGATTTAAATAAGCGTCGTGGTCGTGTTTTAGGTATGGAGCCACTAGTTGGTGAGGACATTCAATTAGTTACGGCTTTAGTTCCAGAGGCTGAGATTTTGAAATACACGATTGACTTAAAGGCGTTAACGCAAGGAAATGGTCATTTTAGAAGATATTTTGATCACTATGAAGAGGTTCCTGAATATTTAATTGATAAAATTGTTCAAGACAGTAAAATGTAGGGTGAAAATTCACCCTATTTTTTTTATTTGCTTGCATGATTGGTCTTTAGGCTTTATAATTATTTTGGAAGCACTTGAAAGGATGATAAAAAATGGAGCTTAATGAACAATATAAGGTTGAATTTGTCGATATCGATTATGAGGGAAGAGGTGTTTGTAAGCTTGAGAACAACTTTCCGATTTTTGTGCCTGATGCCTTGAAAGGCGAAAGAGCCTTAATTGAGATAACGGATTTAAAAAAGAATTTTGGTAGTGGTCGTGTTATTCGTTTTTATGAAAAAAGTCCGCTAAGAATTAACCCTCCATGTCCTTTTTATGGTGAATGTGGTGGTTGTAATTTAATGCATTTAGATTATCAAACCTCGCTTGATTTTAAAACGAGTTTAGTAAAGGAAACTTTAAAAAGAATTGCGAATGTGATTGTGCCAGTTAATCAATGTGTTGGGATGAAAAATGAATTTCAATATCGTAATAAATTGGAATTTCATTTTTCGTTTCACAATCAAAAAATCCGCGCTGGCTTTTATAATGAGAAATCCCATAAGGTTGTGGACATCAATAAATGTTTAGTTGAACCGGACATTGCGCTTGAGATAATTACCTTTTTAAAAAGCATTTTTAAGATTGAGGGAATTCCAATTTATAAGGAGAAGGACAAGCGTGGCTGTATTCGCCATGTCATCATCCGCATGAATCAAAAGAAAGAGGTCATGGTTATCTTTGTGACGAATACGAATTATTTGAAAAAAGAAGAAATTATTGTGCCAAAGCTTGTGGGTAAATTTCCTTCGATTAAATCGGTCATGTTGTCGTTTCAGCCGGCCAATGATAATGTCCATATTGGAGAATATTCAAAGCTTTTGTGGGGGAAGCCTTATCTTGAGGAGGACCTTCTTGGGTTGAAATTCCAAATTAGTCCAGAATCCTTTTTTCAAGTCAATCATGATCAAACCGAGCGTTTATATCAAAAGGTTTTAGAATATGCTTGTCTTTCGGGTAGTGAGAATGTTATTGATGCTTACTGTGGAATTGGAACGATTTCTTTGTTTTTAGCAAAAAAAGCATCACATGTTTATGGAATTGAAATTGTCAAGGAAGCTGTCGATAATGCTAATAACAATAAAAAAATCAATAAAATCGACAATGCGACCTTTATTTATGGTCCATGCGAAGAGAAAATCAATGAATTGGTTGAAAAGAAAAACATTGATTTGATTGTTTGTGATCCACCACGCAAGGGAATGGAGCGTAGCTTTATCGATACAGTGGGAAAAATGGGAATACCTAGGATGATTTATGTTTCCTGTAATGTTCGCACAATGGCGCGCGATTTGGTTTATTTAAGGGAATATGGTTATGAGGCTATTGAGGTTTCTACCTTTGATATGTTTCCAAATACGACACATGTGGAGACTGTAACTTTATTATCCCATACGAAAAAATAATTTATTTAAGTCAAAGCTTAGGTGAAAAACTTAAGCTTGAAGGAAATGTATAAAGAAAATGAAAAAATAAAGAAAAAAACGCATTGTATCCCTTTTGGTTGACAGTGTGTTTTTATTTTGCTATAATAAATGTAGAAAAAGAAAAAGATTTGTCAGCTGCAACTAACAAATCTCAAGTGATAGATATGTATCTACAAATAGTATCTTATCATTTTCTTTTGAAAATTTCAAGAAAGGAGTGTGAGATATTATGGGAATTTTGAATAAAATTGCTAGAAGTGTTGTATATCATTGTACTGAAAAGCCTTCACATTATGTTCATGTAGATAAACCTAAAACATTACAAGAATATAGACAAGTTCAATATAATAATTTGTGCATGGCAAAAAGAGTATATAATGGGTCATACTTACCTAAAAATCCTAATACTTTAAATCATAAAGGATGGATGGATATTACTTCTAGTAAAAATAAGAGTGGCAAAAAACATTATATGAGAAAATCATCTGGTCAGATAGTAAGGTTTACCCTGAAAGTGAAACACAGATTGATCATTACCACTGGTCAAATCCTTCACCAACTAAAATAGGTTATAAGGTTACTACAGAATATTTAGATAGATATGGAAAACCTTGTACGAAATATGTTGATCAACATCATTTAGCACCACTTGACAGAGATTGCCCACCAAAAGCAAGAAAGAGGTAATGAAAATGAAAAAACAAAATTTGCTATATGAATTACATGAATCAGAATTTATTAGTTTTACTATGACTGGTAATGATTTGGTTTTTAGGGTTGCTATTAATTGTGGAGTGGAAGAAAGACTTGGTGTTAAATGTGAATTCGCAGAAAAATTTTATATCTATGATATAGTGTGTCATGAATATGAAATGATTGAAAGTAATTATAATGAGAATTTAGATTTATTATTAAAGGATATTCAATGTTTTAAAGTGATTGAAGAAAAATATCTTTTCTCAATAAATTTGAATTTCAATGAGAGCGTAGATTTTATATTCGATTGTGAAAGCATTGAATGGTTTCCAATTAAAATAGTAACATCTAATGAACTAGATAAAGTAGATTAAACAAATTAATATAAATTAAACTAATCGGAAAACATTAAAGTGAGTTTAAAGTGTTTATAATTTTCAGCGGTTTATATGTTTAAAGGTAAAGATTTTTACAAAATAAGAAATGAGAGAAAAATATTATGATTAGTAAGTTTGGAAAATACATTAGAAGTATAAGAGAACAAGAAAATGATTCATTAAGACAAATGGCTATTAAATTAGGCATATCAGCTGCCTTCTTATCAGCTATGGAAGTAGGAAGAAAACCTATTCCTGTTGAATATGTTGAAAAAATAAAAAGGATATATAATTTGACTGAAGAACAAGAAGTTGAATTAGAAAATAGTATTCATGAAACAAATGAAAGAGTTCCAATTGAACTTGCAGCTATGAATGAAGCTCAAAAGGATATCTCTTTAATGTTCGCTAGAAAGATTAAAACTGCTGATGAAGAATTATTAAGAAAGTTAAAGGAAGCATTATTAGATGAAGAAAACTAATCCGTTAAAAATTGTTGAAATTGAAAATTATGCTAATAACTTAAGAAGAGAATTGGATATTCCATCTAATTCTCCTTTTCCAGTTTTAGATATTATAGAAAAATTTCACGATGACGGATTACTTACAATTCAATATTTAGAGGATGATTATTTTATATTTGAAGATGACACACCTGCTAAATATAATCCTGCTGATAATTTTATTTATGTAAAAGAATCAGTTTTGGAGGAGTTGGAAAATCATGAATATAGAGCCAATTTTACATTAGCACATGAACTGTTTCATTATTTTCAATGCCAGGTATTAGGATTTGAATTTGAAGAAGTTGAAAATTGTCCTAGTTTTGAAGACCCCGAATGGCAAGCTGATGAATTTGCTGCTCAATTATTAGTTCCAACAAAATATATAGTTGGAGATTGTGACACAAAATTGATTGCTGATATATTTAATGTATCAGAATCATGTGTTTTAACTAGAAAATTATATTATGAAAGAAGATTAAAAAGAAAGAAGGAGAAATTATCGAAATAGTATTTGAAATGTTTAGTATTATATTTACAGTAGTTGGACAACTTTTTATAACAATTATTAAACTTGTACCAACATTTTTAGAATTAAAGAATTTGCCAATTGATATTATATCTGTCGCATTAGGTGTTCCTACGATAATAATATCATTTGGGTTAATGCTTATAAATAAATTGAAAAAATCTATATAGGGAGGTTTGAAAGTAATGATTCCACGACATCGAGTTTTTATAAGTTACTATCATTATGATGACCAGTATTATAAAAATGAATTGGTTAAAAAACAATATTTTAATTATCAAAAATGTATCTTTGAAAATATATTTGAAGATTATTCAGTAAATGATGGCGACATTGATGATACTTATATGACATCAGAACAAATTAGAAGAAAAATTCGTGATGAATATATAAAAGATTCTACCGTATTAATTTTACTATGTGGGGCAAACACAAAAAGGAGAAAACATATAGATTGGGAAATTCATGCCGCAATGTATGATAGTGATGTTAATCCTCAAATGGGTATAGTAGTTATTAATTTGCCTGAAATAAAACAAGGCGTTAGAGTTTCAGAAGATGAAGAAAAAGAATTAGTGGCACCACATTCTAATTGGTGTACATTGTCCACTCGAGAACAGTTTGAAAAGACTTATCCGTATATGCCAAGTAGAATAATAGATAATTTTGTTAATGGGGCTGAAATTACTGTTGTTGATTGGGATAGAGTATCAAATGATTCAAATATATTAATGCAATTGATTGATAATGCTTTTAAGCGAAGAAAAAATGTTAAGTATGATCATTCTGCCCCTTTAAAAAAATATAATTCATAGGAGAAATTATATGGGCAAAAAAAGAAGTAAATTGAAAGATATTTTTAGACGCTTCAATATTGAAAATATTCATTTATCAACTGAAGCTGCCGGCGTTACTATCTCATATACAAATTGGGATAAAGAAGCAGCTTGGCTTATGTATATAGAATTATTGACAAGAGTAACTACTCAACCATTGAATAATGAGGGTGATGAACAAAGTGCATTAAATAGTATATATAAAATATTTGAGATTACAAGGGATATTTTGAAATCTTATGGTAGAAATGCCATTAATTTTACAAAAATTTCTATAATTATTCTTAACCAAAAAATTAGGCCATTCACTTCAAAGTGGCATAAATTATCAACTAAAAATGCATTTGTTGATGCAAATCAATGTGATAATTTTAGACAAGAATTAGAAATATTAAGAAATGTATTAATTGATTATACTAGATTATTGGCTGATATGGCAAACGTAGAAGATTTGACAGTATTAGAAGCAAATAATTAAAAAATTATTACATAGTAATAACAAGGCGGTTTTGGTTAAATTCTCATAAATCGCCTTGAATTACTTTAAAAATATGCTATAATAATAGAAGACAAGGAAGATTATTGTTTCTTAAAAGCTAGATTCAATCATTCTAAAGATGTGTCTTTATAGTGAATGAGTGTTGCCGTTTTAATAAAGAATTTGAAGCCTGTCATGAGGAGAATGGTACTCTAAAATAATCGGAGTAGTACCTGTAAAAAAATCGGAGTGGATGAAAATTCACTCCTTTTTTGACTGATACCAAGTTATTGATTTTAATCTTTTTTGTACTTCAACTATTTTTAGCGGAATTTACTTTTGCAATGAACATAATAACGAAATTACCTGTCGAGTAATTGACATTTCAGACAAAAAAACATATAATAATATTACCTGAAGGGTAATTTATTAAAAAGACGGTGATTCCTTGGAAATATTATATTATGATTCTAAAACTGAGGAAATATGCAATGATTTAAAAAAAGCAACAAAGTATATGGGTGGAAATAAACAATGCGCTATTAGTTTGTTAGCCAGAATAAACGCACTAAGAGCTGCCGATGTTTTAAAGGATATAGTTAAAATGCCACAATTTCATTTTCATAAATTAGAGAATAAGGGGAAAAATAATTTAGAAGGATATTTTTCAATTGATGTTAAGACTAGGAGAGATAAATGGAGAGTTATTCTCGAGCCACTCGATGATGATGAAAATCCATTTATACCATGTAATATTGATGAAATTGCTAAAAAGGTTAGAATAGTTGAGATTAGAGAGGTGAGCAATCATTATGATGAATAATTATGTTGAATTTGGAGATAAAATTGCATTTCATCCCGGATATTATATAAAAGAATATATTGATGATTTGGGTATTACGCAAGAAGAGTTTGCTATTAGATTAGGAACTACGCCAAAAAACATTAGTGTTTTATTAAAAGGAGAACAAAGCTTATCTGTTGAGATAGCTGCTAAGCTATCAAGAATGCTTGGAACAAGTGTTAAATTTTGGTTAAACCTTCAAAGTGAATATGATTCCTTATTAGTTGAAAAGAATGAACAAGATGAACTTGATAGAGAAAGAAATGTATTTAATGTTATTAACTATAAATATTTTGTAGATCATTTTGGTCTTCCAGAGCTTCCAAGAAGAATTAATGAACAAATCATTAAAGTTAGAGAGTTCTTAAAGGTTTCTTCATTAACAGTTTTTGAAAAGACTGAAATAGGAGTAAGTTTTAGAAGTGGTAATTTAGAGATATTTCCAAAAAATGTCATTAGAGCTAATATTATGGTTCAAATAGCTACTAATAAAGCCCTTGAGTATAAAAATGCACCAAAATATAATAAAAAAATGTTTGTAGAAGCAATTGAATATGCTTTGACATTAACTGAAAAGCATGATGAATTCTATAGATTAATTGAAAAAAAATTATATGAATGTGGAGTAATTCTAGTGTTACTGCCAAATATTGAAGGATCAAAAGTTAATGGAGCTAGACGTAAAATTGGCGATAAAATGATGATTATGATGAATGATAGAAAGAATGATTCTGATTCATTTTGGTTCACATTATTTCATGAATTTGGTCATCTAGTAAACGGAGATTATGGAGTGTCTTATAATTATGATATAGAAGATGAAGCAGATAGATTTGCTGAAGATATGTTAATAGATAAGGATAAGTATACAGCATTTATTAAGAATAGTCAATTTACTGTTGAAAATGTTAAGAAATTTGCAAAATCTATTAGTAGAGATCCTGGTATTGTTGTTGGAAGACTACAAAAAGATAACTATATTAGCTTTAGCGATTATAAAATGAATCAGTTAAAGCACAAATATGTTATAGTTTAAGGTGTTATACATAAAAAGAAGATGATTGAAAATTTGAATCCAAGAGTATTGTAATAATTTTATACTTATTAACGCTATCTACAATTTATTGTTTCATTCTATATTGATAATAGATTAAAAATCGAATTATAAAATAATCTGTATAAAATAATAAGTCTTGTTGATATGTTGTGATACTACTTTTTAATAATGGGTTAATAATTATGTTGAGACGGTATGTTTACTGTCGCGTAAAGCCCCAGTTTAAGCGGGGTTCAGGGCTTTTTTGTAAGATATGTACTTGTGTTTTTAGTAGGGGAAAATGTATATAGAACTAAGTAATTAAAGAGGAGTGCAAAAATTTGTTGAAACATCAGTTGTGCGTCGGGATTGTATCGGCATTAATTTGGTGTCCACGAATAGTTGCACCCCCTATATTATTTGGCAAAAGAGGTGAAAATGATGAAGGAATATGATTGTGGTTTTACAAAAGAAAATAAATGGTTTCG
>CAZWLD010000027.1:0-31050 GCA_964634685.1 uncultured Anaeroplasmatales bacterium | reverse complement strand
AGAATAGAAGATAGAAGTTAGAATCTTATGACTTATAGTCATGAGAGGTTCAAGTTCTTTACGGTTTTATGGGTTTCGGTTAAATTGAGGGCCATCATATTTCTTTCCTCCATGGTTCCCCAGACGGCGTTCATGACATTAACGCTGCCATCTTCATTATAAGTTGCGACCATCAGAACTGGCATCGGGAAGATACCCTCGGTTATATTAAGTTTTGTTCTCATAATAACTACATCTTATCATTGATTGAATTGACAGGACAACCATCCTGAATATAATTATATCCAGCATCAAAAACAATTCAAGTACTGGTATTTTGGAAATGTACTATTAGGTTATTATCAGCATAAATAGTTTGTTCAATATTCTTTATTCTATTTTCGATATTAATATAATTAGCTTCTAACTGAAGAATATTAGATTGGTAAGCTAATATTCTATCATTGTTATAGCATATCTATTTATTAAACATTGCTTAAGGATAGAAGAAGTCCAAGGTTGACTATTTTCTTATTGAGAATAGAAGATAGAAGTTAGAATCTTATGACTTATAGTCATGAGAGGTTCAATATTAGCCAAATATTAATTGTTAATTATTGAAAAAGCAAGAAATAACAGTCTATTTTTCAAAGTTTGATCCGCAATAATCACAAATGTATTTATCCTCATCAACAAAATAGCTAATCTTTTTTCCTCCACAAAACGGACAAACCAAAATAAATTCGTTTTTCTTAAGCTTTGCTCTTTGATTTAATGTAAGCTCACTACCATCAAATAAATATCCTTTTAGAATTTGTTTTTCAATTAATTTTTTTATTCCAGCTTGAATTTCCTTTGCGTCGATTTGAGTATATTTATTAATATCATCTACGCTATATAGATGTTCATCCTCAATGGAATTATAAATTCGATTTAGCCTTATGCTAGAAGCAAAATTAATCCAAAAAAAGGGTAGTCCATAAAAATCGAAGGCCACAATAGCAATTGAAATAAAAGAAATCCATGCTTGGTTAAAAACAAATCCAATAGGGATTAAAGGGATAGCAATTATTCCTAATGCAGATAATATGATGTTGATTATTAATTTTCTTTGTATAATTTTCTTCATAAATACAAACACCAATTTGTTAATTAGTGCCCTTTCACCTCAATAATAATTTGTCTAGAAGTTGATAAAACTTTTATTTGTTAAATTCTAAGGATGCTTTGATAATTTCAATCATCCTTTTTTTCTTTTCATCTGATAGATCCTTACATAATTCAGGTACAAGTTGTAAAAAATCATCAGTAGTATCTTGATGAATATTCATTAGAACTTTATTAAAATCCTCTTCAGATTCGGCTTTAATGAGGGGTTTATCTAATAAATAGTCGACGGAAATATCAAAGATATCACTTAATTTTTTAATTTGTAATATTGAAGGCTCAGATCTTCCGGTTTCCCAAGATGAAATAACATATTGCTTTACATTCATTTTTTGGGCTAATTCGGTTTGGGTAATATTGTTTCTTTTTCTTAATTTAGTTAATTGTTCTTTAAAGCCCATTTTTATCACTCCTATATATAATTTTAATATTTGATTAGTGAAAATTCAATATTTTTAGAAAAATTACATATTATGTATTGATTATTTAAAAAATACATAATATAATAAATATGTAATTATTGCATATAAAGGAGAGTGCGTAATGTTGAGAGAATATTTTAAGAAATATTACCGAGAATTCTCAGTTATTTATAGCTGAGATGAAAGGTAATAAAACTATACTAATAGTAAGTAGGTGATTATATGAATAAAGCTATTAAATATCGATTATATCCTAATAAAGAACAAAAAACTATGTTTGCTAAAACTTTTGGTTGTGTTCGTTTTATTTATAACAAAATGCTTACAGATAAAATTGATTATTATAAAGAAACAAAACAAAAGCTCAATAACACGCCTGCTCAATATAAAGAAAAATTTCCTTGGTTAAGAGAAGTTGACTCTTTAGCACTTGCTAATGCTCAACTACATCTTCAAACCGCTTATTCTAATTTTTTTAGAGATAAAAAAATAGGTTTTCCTAAATTCAAATCAAAAAGTAATAAACAGTCTTATACTACAAATAATCAAAAAGGTAGTATTAAGATTGAAGAAAATAGCTTTGTTAAGTTACCTAAAATAGGTTTAGTTAAAACAAAAATTCATAAATTGCCAAATGAAAATTATGTTATTAAATCAGTTACTATTACAAAAACCTGTTCTGGTGATTATTATATTTCAATATTATTTGAATTTAAAAAAAATATTGAACCTCATCCTATAGATAATGTTATCGGTTTAGATTATAAATCAGATGGATTATATGTTGATAGTGAAGGACATACTTGTGGAAGTCCTAAATATTATCGCAAATCAAATAAAAAATTATCTCGTTTACAACGGCAATTATCGAGAAAACAAAAAGGTTCTAAAAATCGAGATAAGCAAAGAAATAAGGTCGCAAAGCTTAGCGAACATATTTCAAATCAGCGAAAAGATTTTTTACATAAGAAATCTACTGAGATAGCCAATCAGTATGATGTTGTTTGTGTAGAAACTCTTAATATGAAAGCTATAGGAAATAGAAAGTTCAAAAATGGTAAAGCAACTTTTGATAATGGATATGGTATGTTTCTTCAATTTTTGAAATACAAATTGGAAGATAGAGGCAAAAAATTTATTAGGGTAGATAAATGGTATCCTTCTAGTCAATTATGTTTTTGTTGTGGCAAGCAACATCAAGAAATGAAGAATTTATCAATAAGAAAATTTATATGTGATTGTGGATATCAAAATGATAGAGATATTAACTCAGCATTAAATATAAAAAAAGAAGGATTAAGACTCTTAGAAAGAATATAATCCTTCAATACATAGGTTAGGAACTAGCCGAATTTACGCTTGTGGACATTGTGTAAGACTTAGTAATAATTTATTAGTAAGCAGTAGTGGTTGAAGCAAGAAGCTCAATAATTTATTGTTGAGTAGTTCACTAGTTATTTTTCTTATTTAATTGTAATTGCTAAAACATTAGGATCAGTAATTATGTATTCATTACCATTTGCTATTGTTGGTGGTGGAATCTATTTTGGTATAGTTACATATAAAAAGAAAATAAAGAAGAATGAAGAAGTAAAATAGAAATAAATTATCCTCCTTGATTAATTGGTTCAATTCAATTTCAAGGAGGATTTTTTGTTTTAGTAAAAAAACTCCCTTGAAAAAAGTGTAAAACTAATCGAAAAGTCGCTAGAAAAAAGTGTAAACTATCTTTCTAGTGATTATGATCATTATTTTATTATTTGAAAAAACGAAGAAAACACCAATATAAAGAGATTATTCATTGTCTTATATTCATAAATTAAACATAGAAAACATTATTACGAGAAAAACTATAAAATTAGTTGAAGGAAATATAGGTTTTAGCAATAACATATATACTATTCCCCTATATATGGCATTTTTGATTGATTAAAAAAATGAACCAAAAGGATATATTAAACTTGCTTTTATTAGAAAAAAAAGATAAAATTAAAGAGGAATAAATTTATTATACAAAAGGAGAATTAAATTATGGCAATTGAAGCTGGAGATTTTAGAAATGGATTAACATTAATTATCGAAGGAAAATTATATGTTGTTCAAGAATTTATGCATGTTAAACCTGGTAAGGGAGCAGCCTTCCTTTACACAAAGTTAAAAGATTTACGTACAGGAACTGTATTAGAAAGAAATTTTAATACTAATACTAAATTTGATCAAGCTCTTATTGAGACAAAGGTAGCTCAATATTCTTATGATTCTGGTGACACTTATTATTTCATGGATATGGAATCATTTGAAACCTATGAATTACCAGAATCACAAATTGGTGACAGCAAATACTATATTCTTGAAGGACAAGAAGTAAAATTACGCTTCTTTGAAAACGAAGTTTTAGATGTTGTTTTACCAGATAAGGTTGAGCTTACTATTACCGAAACTACACCTGCTGTTCCTGGAGCTTCATCAACATCAACTAAGGATGCAACTCTAGAAACTGGTTTAAGAGTACGTGTACCTCAATTTGTTAAAGAGGGCGATAAGGTTATCGTTTCAACAATTGATGGTAAATATTGTGGTCGTGCTTAATTAAATGAGCAAGGTCACAAGCAAGGTTGCTTTAGTTACTGGTAGTGCAAGAGGAATCGGAGCTGCCATAATCGAGGAATTAGCCTCTGCCGGTTATGATTGTGTTATCAATTATCTAACATCCGAAAAAGAAGCCTATGAATTGAATGAAAAAATAAAAAAATACAATGTTAGGTCATTAGTGATTAAATGTGATGTTAGTAAAGAAGAAGAAGTTAATGATATGTTTTGCCAAATTGAAAAAGAGCTTGGCGGAGTTGATATTTTAATCAATAATGCCGCAATAGATTGCGCCAATATCTTTAGTAAAAAGGATGTATCAGTATTTCGAAGGACCCTTGATGTTAATCTAATCGGAGCCTTTTTAACGGCTAAAAGAGCTGAAAGGCATATGCTAGATCGTAAATGGGGCCGCATTATTAACATTTCTTCAACTAATGGAATGAACACCTATTATCCGATGGGAATTGAATATGATGCCTCAAAGGCGGCATTAAATTCCTTGACGCATAATTTAGCGATTGAATTTGCCCCTTATGTGACAGTCAACGCTATTGCGCCGGGATTAATTGGTACCGAAAATGAAATCAAGGATTATGATGATGAATTCATGAAAATGGAGCTTGAAAAGATTTTAGTTAGACGTATCGGTGAAGCTAGCGAAGTCGCCAAGCTCGTTCGATTCCTAGTGAGTGATGATGCTGGCTATATCAATAATTCGATTATTCGAATTGACGGTGGTCAATATAGTAGTGATTAAATGAGAGAATTTTTCTCTCATTTTTTTTAAAACAAAAAAAAGGAGTTTCCTCCTTAATTTTCCTTGGATTCAAGAACTCTTGATAGAGCTTGCATAATACTTAGCTTACCATATTCATAGGTAAGACCACCCTGCATATACAAGGTGTAGGGTTCAACACAAGGGGCATCGGCACTTAATTCGATGGTGCTTCCCTCGGTAAAGCATCCCGCTGCCATAATAACTTCACATGGATATCCTGGCATTGGGGCCGGCATAATGTATACTCCTGAGTCAATTGGAGAAGAGGCTTGAATGCTTCTGGCAAATTCTACTAAATTCTTTTTGGTTTTTAATTCAATGATTTGGATAATGTCGGTTCGGTATTCGTCATAGCGCGGAGAAATTTCGGTAAATCCCGTCTTTTCAAGCATATAGGCCGCAAATATTTGGGTTTTAAGAGCACTTTTTACGGCATTAGGAGCCATAAATACACCTTTAAAGAAATTGCTGTTTTGATTGAAATTAGCACCTAATTCTTTCCCAATGCCAGGAGAGGTTAGACGGTCCGCTATCATTTCAATGTATTTTGTCCTTCCTCCAATATATCCGCCTGTTGTGGCAATTCCTCCACCGAGGTTTTTCATTAATGAGCCAACGACAACATCCGCTCCGACATGTCCTGGTTCGATTCTTTCAACTAACTCACCATAGCAGTTATCAACCATAATAATGACCTCCTGGTTGACACTACGAATTGTTTTTATAACTTCATCGATTTGAGCGATGGTAAGTGATTTTCTTGATGAATAGCCTCGTGATCTTTGAATTTCCACAAGCTTAACATCATTTTTAGCTAAGCGCTTTTTAATTTCTTCTAAATTGAATTGGTTGTTTACTAAATCAATTTGTTCATATAAAACACCATTGGCGATTAGAGATTGCGTAGAATCACCAACAATACCGACCATTTTTAACAAGGAATCATAAGGTTTACCAGATATGGAAATCATCGTATCTCCATGCTTTAGTAAGGCTGAAAAGGCTAAATATAAGGCATTCGTTCCGCTCATTATTTGGGCTCTAACTAAAGCATCCTCTGTTCCTAAAATGCTTGAAAATATTTTTTCTAGCTTATCACGTCCAGAGTCAAAATTTCCATAGCCGTTGCGATCTGTAAAGTCAGCGTATTCAACTCTATTTTCAATAAAGGCTGATAAAATTCGATTGGAATTATGAAGACAAATATCATCGATTTCTTCAAAGATATCCTTTAAATCAACCTGAGCTTGGTTACTTAATTCTAAGACTTTTTTGTTTATATTTTCTAATATCATTTTTCTCACCATAGTAATTCTATCATATTTAATCTTTTTTGTATTACATAATTCCATATTTTTCTTGCAAGATGAAAAAAAATACGATAAACTAGTAAGGTAAAAATAAATATTGGAAGAGGAGTTTTTGACTATGTGGTTAGTTTTTACGCTTATTACTGTCGCACTTTGGGGATTAGCTGAATTATTTTATAAAAGGGGTAGTCATGCCAATGAAAAATATTCACACTTAAAAACGACTATTTTTGTGGGAATTATAATGGGTATCCATGCTTTATTTGTCTTATTAACCCAAGATATCGGTTTTGATCCGATGAATATGATTTATTATATTCCGGTTTCGTTGTGCTATATTATTTCAATGACTTGTTCATATTTTGGAATTCGCTTTATTGAGGAATCAATTTCGGACCCTATTGAAAATACTTCGGGGGCCATTGTGCCTGTTTTATGTGCCCTTATCCTTCATCAAGAAATTCAACCTTGGTCTATTGCCGCAATTGTTGTGATTGTTGTTGGAGTTCTAGGAGTAGGCTTTTTAGAGAACAAGGGTGATACTGATCGTAAAAAGAAGCTTGGAAAGAAGTTAGCAATTATTGCTTTTGCGATGCCTTTCTGTTATGCTTTATTAGATGCCTGTGGTACCTTCCTTGATATTTATTACTTGGATATGGAGACAACCCTCCTTGTTAATGTTACCGAAGAAACAATTGAAAATGTAGCAAATACCTGTTATGAATTAACATTCCTATTTATGGCGATTGTCTTAATTGTTTTCTTACTTATCAAGAAGGTTAAATTATTTGTGATAAATGATAGTGAAGCTATAGAAACAGCTGAAGCATCAGTTAAATTAAATGTATTCCAAAAGCTTTTAGTTCAAAAGGATAAAATGATCGCCGCTGTGTGTGAGACGGCAGGACAATTAGCTTATGTCTTTGCGATAAGCGAAAACGGAGCTATTGCCTCCCCAATTATCGGAGCTGGTGTTGTCGTTACCTCATTATTGTTGTCTCGAGTAGTATTGAAGGAAAAGCTTACTAAGCTTCAATATGTTTTCATTATTTTGGTGTTGATTGGTATCATTATTCTATCAATTGTTGAGAGCGATTAGGATGTTTGAAAAATTTAAAGGAAACCTTTTATTGAAAAAAATTTATCGAATTAGTGGGCATTTGAGCTCACTTTTTTTTGAATCAAAAAAATTAATTTTGTGAATTCATGAAAAAAATCCGAAATTACCTTTATCTTTTGATATAATATAAATTGAAAGGAGAAATAAAAAAATGGATTATAGTGTTTTAGAAGATAATAACGAATTATATGAAAATTATAAAAAGGATCTTGTTTCAACAATTGCTTATTTAATTGGAGTTAGAGATTCTATTGTTAAACAGGAAGCTCAATTTGAACAAGAAATTATTGAAAAATTAGAAGGAGATGAAAATGCCAAAAAGATTAGAGCCTTATCAATATTACGAACTGAATTATTAAGAAATTATAAAGAAATCACTAACCGCCGCAATAATTTTGAACCTATGGAATCATTAACGGATTTATTAAGCATTCATCATATCAAATTTTTACGAGAAAAAGGAATAGAAACTGTTCATGCGAATGTCAATGTGATTCTTGAGATAGCTTATATCAATCAATATATTTTAGAGAATATTGAATCAATAAAATCATTAATACCAATATGGGTTAAGTGGGATTATATTAAATCGATTTTTCTAATGCCAGGCTGTTACGCAGGACATAATGGAGCCTTTTTACAAAACAAAAATAATAAATTGAAAATTACGACGCAAATTAATTTAGTGAGAGTTCAAATCGGTTCAAATGTTTCATTTTATCCTTATGGAACCTATTTAAATTGGCCAAGTGAAAAGATTAAATCATATTATGGTAATATTTTATATAATGATGAAAAATTCCTAAAAATTCTTTATGCCTCATTCGATGATACCTTTAGAGCTAATGAATATGTTATTGATGCCAAAAGAGAGGACAAGCAGTCAATTTATGATTTTATTGAAAATTCCAATAATATAGCCATTTTCGTGGATTGTGAAAATGTAGATCCTTATCGTTTCGCCTCGGTGTTTAAAAATTTAGAGGAAGAAAATATACAAAAAATCAAAAAGGTTATTTTATATGATGATATTAATACATCGGATGCCTGGGATTATATAAATGAATCAATTAATTTACCAATTGAACATAAATTAATTGAACGTGTTTTAAATAATAAATCATTAGTTGATATTTCCATGGCAACAGGTGCCTGCAAGGAGTATTATCAAGAAAATACCGAGAGCTTGATTTTAGCTTCATCGGATTCGGATTTCTGGGGATTGATTCAAAGTCTTCCGTATGCGCGTTTTTATATCTTAAATGAGTCAGATAAGACATCTGAGGTGATTTTAGATAAGCTTGATGAGGGAATGATTGATTATTGTTTTATGGATTCCTTTGCACAGTCTGAGGTTCAAGATTTTAAAAATGCAGTATTAGTTCGTAAGCTCAGAGAAAAGATTGATGAATTTAATGAATCCGGAGTATTTCCAACGTTAGACGCAATGGAGCTTGTCGATATGATTTTTCAAGAATGCTATATTCAAGGAGCCTATTTTCAATTAAAAATGGAAAAAGAGGAATTTTATAAGAAATATTTAAAGAAGGGATTCAAAATCGTTGTCTCCGAAAAGGATGATGCCAATATTTTTCAATTGGAGCTTAATAATTCTAAATAGATTATGTGCTTTTTAAACGCAAAGAATGAATATTTGAATTATCGGAGGTGTTTTTGTGAAGCTACCTAAAATCAATTCAATAAGCTTTGGCGGCATTTGGGTTTCTATAGGTCTTTTAATTGGTTTAGTTTTTCCTTTAGTCATTTGGCTTATAAAAAAAGTAGTGATTTGGCCATTAGTTATTACAGGGGGGATTATCCTATTGGCATTTTTTATCGTTTTGATGATTGAGCTTAAGCAGGATTTTGGAAAAATTTCGCATTATGAACAAGGACTAGCGGTAAAGATTCCTTTTGATCCTAATAAGCAGTGTGCGGTTATTCGCTGTTCAGTTTGCACAGGAGAAAAGGTTGCGGGCTTTAAGAACCTTGAAGATGGAAGTATCACTGAGGTGATGCTCATCAAAAATGATGAAGATTTAAATAGGTTTAAAAAAATATATCATCTTGAGGAAGTAAAAAAAGAATATTAATAAAAGTAATGGTGATTAATTATGGATAGATTAGAAGAACTAATGCAAAAAATTGATAATTTTAATAAGGAGCGTGATTGGGATCAATTTCACTCCGAGGTGAATTTAGCTAAATCGATTTCGATTGAGGCTAATGAATTATTAGAATGCTATCAGTGGAGTGATAAAGCCAATTTAAATGATGTCAAAGAGGAATTGGCGGATGTCATGAATTATTGCCTTCAAATGGCGATTGTCTTAAATCTTGATCCAATTGAAATCATTAATGAGAAAATGCTTAAAAATGCCAAGAAATATCCTATTGTTAAAGCCAAAGGCGTTTCAACAAAATACAATAAGTTATAAATGTTTTATTAAATCTTACTTTAGTGGTAAGATTTTTAATATTTTTTAATAAAAAATTTTTTCAATAAAAATTACAGAAAAAAATGTTTAATAAATGAAGGAGGTTATTATGGATAAAAAAAGACTCAATTATCTCTTAATAGAAATAGGTAATGGTAATACTGAAGCCTTCGAAGAGTTTTACAAAAGTACAGTCAAAGGAATCTATGCCTTTATCTATCCATATTTTAAAAACACCTTCGATACTGAGGATGCCGTCCAAGAGGTATATATTTTAGTCAAAGATAAAGCCTATATGTATAAGAAGAATACTGATGCTCGAGCTTGGCTTTTTCAAGTAGCTAAAAATCATTGCCTTAATTTAATTAATAAACGAAATAAAGAATTAGAGCATTTTAATGAAATAAATAAAGACCTCCTTTCTGATATAGAAACACATGGTGATCAAACAATTTTTCTTTTGATGCAAGAGGTCTTGAATGAAGAGGAATACCAAATTGTGATTAGATATGTCTTAATGGGATACAAACACAAGGAAATAGCTCTCGAGCTAGGAATTCCTTTAGGGACAGTCTTATCAAAGTATCAAACGGCTTTAAAAAAATTACGAAAGGAGCTTTCAAATGAATAATTTAGAAAAAAGAATTAATGACGAATTAGATGCGCTTGTGCCTAAGATGTCTGATGAATTAGTTAATCATCCAATTACTAAAAGAGAAACAAGCTTTAATAAATTTAATAAGAAAAAAATATTCATTCCTCTAGGCGGACTTTCGACTATCCTTGCGGCTTTGGTTATTGTCTTTTCATTTATCAATTTAAATCAAGCTAAATATGATTATTATGTCGTCGAAATAAATCCCAAAATAATTTTAAAGGCTAATTCAGACGGCAATATTTGTGAGGTTAAAGGTGGAAATAGTGACGCTGATGAAATTCTCTTTTTGATTGGCGAGGAATTGGTTAATATGAACGTTAATCAAGGAATCGAATATATTTCCGCGAAAGCTCTTGAGATTGGTTATTTTGATTTGTCATCTGTTAATGCGATGAAGCTATCATCAACTAATGATGATTTATCAAATCTTAAAGAAAGCTTAGCTGATATGTTTTGTAATCAAGGCTATTATGTTGCGATAGCGACCGATACCTTTGATTCAAAGGCTTTTGATTTTGATAAACTAAATTCATTTTCGTATTTAAATGATATTGATGATGATAATATTCAAGAAGTATATTTTGATAATTATTATAAGGAAAATTTAAAAAAGATATTATTAGACAAGATTGCCTTAATAAATAATTTGGAGGGATGCATAAATAAGCTTGATGAAATATATAATCAAATTGCCAATAATAATATGCCAATATTGATCAAGGATTATTGGTATCTAAAAACATATGAAGGTCATATGGATGATAATCTTAAAAATGATATGAAGTGCTTTGAGGATTATTTATTTACATATGAGCGATTATCAGGTAAAAGAATTGAGAATTACTTTGATTTAATTGAATCAAGAACAAAGATAGCTTTTATTTCTCGTACTCTAAATAGCTTATTGAAAGATTTTGATTTGATTAATAGTGACGAATTTATTGAAGAACTAATTGAAATAATTGCTATCTTGGAAAATACGGTTCCCAATGGTGTTAAATATTTAGATGATTTTACATATATTCCTAATAATATGAATGAATATCAAAAGGCTATGCAATCAATTTTACGAGACAATGTTAATAAGAAAATTGAAGACTATCAAGAGGAATTCAAATCTGATAAGGATAAAATATCCCGCGATGATTATCATCGATTTGAACAAGAAATAATTGATAAATATGGAAGCATTGAGGATTTTTTTGGAAATTTTGGAAAATAGATTCAATAAAAAGTGAAGTTCTTTTTGTTTAATGTATGAATAAGAAAGAAGGAACGAAAAATGAAAAAGAAATTACTAGCAGTTTTTACATTTGCTTTAGCTCTTATTACATTATGTGCATGTAATAGCCAAGCAAAAGAAGAGGAAACCTTTGTGTCACTTGACATTAATCCATCGATTGAATTAATTGTTAATAGTGAAAATGTTGTGACGAAGGTTTACGCAACTAATGATGATGCAAAAGCATTACTTTATGATGAAACTATCGAAGGAAAGAAATTTGATGATGCCATCGCGTGTATTGTCGAATTATCCATTGAATATGGATATCTTTCCGAAGAAAATAAGGTCATCGAATATACAATGACCTCTGAATCTGAAAAAACCGAAGAAAAGCTAACAAAAGTAATTAATTCGAAGGTTAGTGCTATTGCTGAAAAGTCAAAATTAGAAATTAAGGTAGACAATAATGTCACATTTACCATTGATCGTCAGCTTGATGAATTGAAAAAGCAATATTCAAGCAATTTAGAAATTCAAGGCTTAAGTGGAGCTCGCTATAAATTAATCGTATCGGCAATGGAAGCAGATAACACCTTAACAATTGAAGCTGCTTTAGAATTAAGCAATGAAGAATTAATAAATAAAATTAAAGAATCACGTGATGAATTCTATAATATTGCGACCAAAAAATATACTGAAGCCATCGCTAAGCAAGAAATGGTTTATCAAAGAGCCTTCAATACCTTTAGCCGAAATGTGTATAGTGCCTATTATATGGCTCATATGATGGAACATCCAGTTAATTATGGTGCCCTATATGCTTTATATGGTCAAGTCGCAGATACCTTTGATGACATCATTTTATTATCATCTTATTTGGATAATTATGAATTAAAGGTATTAAGTGAAGAACAAGTTGAAAAGATTGTTAATTATCTTACTGAATTAGGTGTTAAGGTTGATGAAGCTTTAGAATGCTTAAAGGATGAAAAAGGTAATATTACTATTGATAGTGTAAATGCCTACTTGAATAAAGTTATCAAGAACATTGAAAATAAGAATGGTGAGGTCATTTCCCAAATCAAAAATATTTTGAACCAAATTGATATCGAAATTACAATCAAGGAAAATGATCAAATAAAGAATTATCATGTTGATATCGAGACTGTGCTTGAACAAGTAAAGAATTACTACAATCAATTAAAGCTAATGGTATTAACTGCATCAAGCCAATACAAAGAGATTATTGACGCTTATATAGCTGAATTAGATGAATTGATTTCTGTTATTGAATCAGCTATCAATGATTCGATTTCAATTGATCAACTAAAAACATGGACAAAACAATTGAGAACTAAGGAAGAACAATTATTCACCAAGATTCAAAACGATTTATCAAGCGAAGAATTAAAGCAAATTGATGATTTATTAGCAAATATTGATTCGTCGATTAAAAATGCAAAGGATGAATTAAATAATGCTATAAAAAATACTAAGCTTGAAGTAGAAAATGCTTTGAAGGAGCACAAAAATTCCCACAAGCATTAAAGTTGTCATATTTAAAAAAATCCCTCAATTGAGGGATTTTTTGGATATTATTTGTTTCGGTATTCATCGAGAACCTGTTTTAATAATATGGGATTGTCTGTCATAATGGCATCCACATTTTTGGAAATTAGTTTTTTCATTTCTGCCTCATCGTTGATTGTCCAATATTGAACGGCAATATTTCGCTTATGGGCTCGGCTGATATATGTATTCCAAGTGAGGTCAATTCCCTTTAGCTTTGGGGGAATTTGAAGGCATGCAAATTTATCGTTATCAAAAAGATTGACCTTAAACATCTGTGTGAGGATAAATTTGGTAGCGACATTAGTTGAGGCTCCTCTTAAAAGAGAAGGATGACTGATTCTTAAATATTTTTCAATTTCATTATGGAATGTTCCAATGACAATTCTATTTTTATAGAGAGGATATTTATTGGTAAGTAATTCATCGAGCATATCCGCTACCTTATACCCTGCATCACCAGAATTCTTTATTTCAACAATAAATAATAAATTCGGATTTTCATCATAAAAGGTCTTAAAGAAATCATTAATCTCAACAATGGCTAAATCATTTTCCCTGATGATTTCTTTTCGATTGGATGTATCTTTATCTACAAGATTACGATAAGGGTAGTTGCCTTCATCATCTTGGAAATTATATCCGAAATTGAAGTTTTGTAATTCCTCTAGAGTTAAGTCGCTTATTTTGACTTCGCCGGTATAGCCAAGCTCTAGGCAGTCACTTGTACGGTTCAAGGTTTCATCATGGTTTAAAACAATTTTTCCATCCTTTGTTAGCCATAAATCGGTCTCAAATATTTCTGCATCATAAAGCGATAGAGATGTCTTATAGGCTTTTAAGGTGTTCTCGGGAGCCGTTACTCCACCTCCGCGGTGAACACATGCCATCGGAAGACCTTTGGTTGAAATAAATGGATTGGTTTCAATGACCTTGCTTGGCGGAATAACGTTAATAATTGTAAAGAAAAGAACAATCGTTAATAGTAATGATGTTATAATAATTATTTTACGTCTTTTTCCTTGATATGTTTTCACTTGAAAAGCCTCCTTCGTTTCTATACGAAATATTATCATAAAAGAGGCTATAATGTCAAATTTTAATTTATTGACGGATGGAAAGATTAAGAATATAATTTAAGAAAAGAAAGGTGATAAAATGAGGAAGGTTTTAGTAATTTCATCAAGTCTAAGAAAAAACAGCAATTCAGACTGTATTGCAAAGGAATTTGCAAGAGGAGCAAAGGAAGCAGGTAATGAAGTGGATTATATTTCCTTGCGTGGAAAAAATATCAATTTTTGTCGTGGCTGCTTGGCTTGCCAAAAAATAAAAAAATGTGTTATTCAGGATGATATGCTTGAAATTGAAGAGAAAATGGTTAATTCCGATGTCATTGTTTTTGCGACTCCAATTTATTACTATGAAATGAGTGGACAATTAAAGACATTACTTGACCGTGGAAATCCAATGTATGTAAAGGATTATAAATTTCGTGACATTTATTTCATATCAACAGCTGCCGATGATGATATGAAATCTGATGAACGAGCAATCTATGGCTTAAATGGTTGGCTTGAGTGCTTTCCGAAAGCTACTTTAAAGGATACTATTTTTCAAGGTGGAGTCACTGATGAAGGAGATATTAAAGGAAAAGATATTTTAACCTTAGCATATCAAAAGGGATTGAATGTATAATTAAGGAAATGCCTTTATTACGCGATAATTATTGATTATCAAGGTTGTTAAATCCAATATTATTTAATGTGTATGTTCATATGAAGGTACAAGTGCGACTATTTCAGTCACGACATCAATAGATGAAGAGCCTATAAATGATACATATTTTGTTGGTTAAGATATCTTGTTTTTGAAAAAATGTGGTACAATAGAAGTAAGGAAAAAATTTGGAGGTACATATGAAGGATAAAAAAACGTTATACAAATTAACACATGGTATGTATGTTTGTGCAACTTTAGGTGCAGCTTGCTTTGTCGATGCGGTATGCCAAATTAGTGGTGGTGATAATCCATTAGTTTCAGTTGCGGTAATGAAGAAGAATTATACAAATGAAGTTCTTCATAAAGCTAGTCGTTTCTCATTATCCATTTTTGGTGAGGATGATAATCCGGAGATTATTAAAAATTTTGGTTTGAATTCCCAAAGAGATTACGACAAATTTGCTTCAGGCTTGACCGAGAATGTTTGCGGTGTTCCGGTTGTAAAGGATACTATCGGCTACTTGATTTTAGAAATTGTGGATATGATTGAAAATGATACTCACACCTTGTTTATTGGACGTGTTGTTGAAGCGGTTAAGAATAAAGATTCAAAACCGATGACCTATGGCTATTATCAAGAGCATAAGGACGAATTATTAAAGGTTCAAACCGCTAATAATAAAACGGCTTGGGTTTGCGAAATTTGCGGCTATGTTTATTATGGAGAAGAATTACCAGCCGACTATAAATGCCCTATTTGTGGTGTTGAAGCAGTTAACTTCAGAAAAATGTAAGAGGAACATTTATGTAAGAGGGACATTTATGTCCCTTTTTTCTATTTTTTGGATAAACGCAATTTTTTATGAAAGTGTTTGCAAGAAATAGGCTTTTTCTTATATTTGTTGCTTTATTTAGAAAATTATAGTATCATATATATTAGTATAATATATAATTAAATAAAATAAGGGGTGTAATTATGCTTTTAAACATTGAAAATTTATGTAAAAAGTATTCGTCCAAGGCCGATTATACAATCAAAGATATTTGTATTAAGGGTAATGAAGGAGAAATAGTGGGAATCCTTGGTCATAATGGGGCTGGAAAATCGACAACGATTAAATGTGTGACAGGTATTCATCCTTATGATACTGGCTTAATCGAAATTTGTGGTTATGATTTAAAGAAAAATCCATTGGAGGCAAAAGCCAATTTTGGCTATGTTTCTGATGAATACACATTATTTGAAAAAATGACAGGTATGGAATTTATCAATTTCATGGCCGATATTTATAAAGTTAGTGAAGAGGATCGAAAGGAAAGAATTGATTATTATCAAGATGTTTTTCAATTAGGAGATTCGATTTATAAACAAATGTCTTCATATTCCCATGGTATGAAGCAAAAGATATCAATTATGGGAGCTTTAATTCACAATCCAAAGGTTTTTATTTTAGATGAACCAATGGTTGGATTAGACCCTTATACAGCTAATCAATTGAAGAGCTTTTTTAAAAAATACAGTAGTGAAGGAAATTTAGTTATTTTTTCTTCGCATAATTTGGATGTTGTGGAAAAGGTATGTAATCGAGCATATATTATTGATCAGGGAAAGATTTTAGAAGAAATTAACATTGAAGAATTTAAAAATGAAGGAAAAGATTTAGAAGATTATTTCTTATCAATTACAAAGCGAGTGGCTAGGGTATGAGTTCTTTTCAAACATTATTCAAATATGAATTTAAAAGGCAATTTTCATTAAAAAAAGTTAAAACTGATATCCTTGGTAATATTCTTTCGATTTTAATTTCTTTGTCAATAATCATCATATTTGCCTTTCTTTGCTCGAATATTGTGTTTAATTACACAAGTATCAAAATCAATAAGATTGAAGATCCAATTGAGCGATCACGCGAATTATTGTGCTTGTTTTTTCTGGGAATAATGGCTGTGATGAGCATTCTCGGGCTTGAGCAAATGCGGAAAAGTCTTTCCTCTTCAAAGGATAAGGTAATCTTATTAAGGCTTCCAGTTAAGCCACAAACCATTTTTTTGAGCAAATTGGCAGTGTTGATGATTTGGAATTATTTGGTTGGATTTTTATTGATATTTCCAATATGCTTGTTGTTTTATTTAGCAATTGATATTTCATTCAATTTTTGGTTGAAAGTAATTTTTGTTTGGCTAATCTTGCCCCTTGTGTCCTTTTTACTTTCGTGTTTATTAATTATTCCTTATATTTTGGTAATTGATTTTATTAAGAAAAGATATATCCTTGTTTTTATCAGCTTAAGTGGAATCTTAATTTTAGGCTTTCTATTGTATTCAAAGATGTTAAATGTTTTTCAGGGCCTATTAGAAACGGGATCAATAAAGTTTATTTTCAATGAAGGTTTTACAAAAATACTTAAGAAATTTTTAAAATACGGATACCCGGCTAATTGCTTTTCTTCTCTAATTTTGGGAAAAAACATCGGCAAATCAATCTTAATAATGATTCTGTCAGCTGTATTATCGGTTTTAGGAATTTATTATGTTACCAAAGAGCTTTTCTTTGTAGCTTTATATCGCACCAATACGAAAACTGTTATGAGAAGGAATACATCATTCAAGGAAAGAAGTCCTCTTTTTGCCTTAATGAAAAAAGAATTTATAATGGTTTTTCGAACTCCAAATTATGTTTTCTCGTATTTTGCTATTGCGGCTTCGATGCCTATTATGTGTTATTGTTGCTACAAGATTTTGAATTCCTTGATTGTAAATACAATCGGAATTAGTGAATCCTTTGCTTTAGCTTTAATCATCATTCTGGTGTTTAGTGTTTTAACAAATACGTTTTGTGCGACCAATATTTCTCGCGATAAAGCTGCGATGATTAGCACAAAAACCTATCCGATTAAGGCATCAAAAATACTGCTAGCAAAGATTTTATTTTGTAGTGTAACTAATGTTTTATCACTTATTATGAGTGTTTTCATATTGATTATTTTCACATCACTCAATAAATGGGATGGTTTGATTTGTTTAATTATAGGGTTGATGTTTTCAACTGCTCAAATTTTGTTATCAACAAAGATGGATTTGAATCACACCAAGCCATCATTTGATGAAATAGAAATGGAATCTATTAGTAATAAAACGATATCAAAGGTGATTGCTCTTGGCTTTGTCTTAGCATTATTCATTGGAACAATTGCTTTTGTGATTATGGCTTTGTCTTCAACAAATTCTTTTGTAAAAATAAAGATTCATAAATCTTTAGCTTATATTTTGCCTGTTTTATTATCATGTATTTATTTAGGTTTATCCATTCTTTATTATGTGAGAAAGATTAATCAAAGATATTTAAATATTACTGCTTAAGGGAGTGATTATTTATGGCTAAAAAAATATTAATATTAATATTAGCTTTGCCTTTGTTTTTGATGATAAGTATTTTTACAACATCAAATACTGTGAGTAGCGTCATTAGTATTCCCGTTACCGGCTTGGATATTATTGGAAGTAATATCATATATTTAGATTTAGACAATGAAGAAAAATATGAAGTTAATTATACAGTATATCCGACAAACGCCAATCAAAATGTTGTTTTCACAACCGAAGAATTTGGTGATTCAAAGCTCGCTGATTTGGAATATCGGGATGGCTATATTATTCCAAAGAGCGTGGGAGCAGCGAAGGTGTTTTTGACAACTGTTGATGGAGGATATAAGGATAGCTTTGTTGTGTATGTTTATTCTGATACTGTTCAAGCTATTGAGGCGAAGGTAGAAACGAGCAAGATTTATGTTGGTCAAACAACAAAAATCGATGTTAGCTTTATTCCTAGAGATGCTAAAGATAAATTGATTAGTTATACATCCTCTAATGAAAATGTTTTAGTCGTGGATGATAATGGAACGGTTCGAGGTGTTGGAAAAGGTCAAGCTGTCATTACAGTTCAATCAATTAACAATCCATCGGTCAATGCCGAGGTTCCAATTTCTGTCTTAACGAATGATATCTTAAGCTTAGGTAATAGTGAGATATATACATGGGATAAAGAAGGCACTTTGAATCTTACCATTGATTCACTAGTTAGCTATGAATTATCATCTCAAGCATATTATAATAGTGTTTTAAGTGATGAGATATTAGTAAGCTTTACTGAACCGGACGAAAGCGGTAATTTAAAGGCAAATTTTGCCTTTAAAAATCAAGATTTTATTGGTGATGTCACTATCGAAATTACCATTAAAACGGAGCTAGGCTTAATATCTACTAAATCGTGTGTTATTCATAAAACGAATGATATAATGATTTCCTTTGAGAATCAGGTTCAATCATATACTGAGGGCTCATCAAATTGGTTGACGTTTAGTTTGAATCCTAGCAATGCTAATGTCAATATATCGATAACAACCAAAAATGTTGATAATGATAATGAAAGTGATATTATTTCAGCCAAAATTGTTGGTAAAAAAATTATGCTTGTGGCGAATAAACCGGGAGTTTGTGTTCTTGAGCTAACAGTTACTAATAAAAATAATCCCGAGGAATCAAAAACAATTACCACGGAAGTTGTTGTTACGCCGCGAGCTATTGCAATTTCCGAAAGTGCCAAAACCTATGGAATTGAAGGAATAAAAACAATCGGAGGTCTCAATTCACCTGGCTTCAGCTTAACACCGATTCTTGGAAGTGAAGCTGATAGTGAAATCTTAAAATTTGTTTCTTTTGAATCATCAGATAGCGAAAATGTTTCAATAGATAAAAATGGATTGATTTCAATCAACGATTCGCAATTTGAAGGATTAATCGATTTTTATTGTGTTTTCTCTTATAAGAATGTTGTTGTGAAATCAGCGCCTTACAAGATGCGTGTTATTGGTCAAGGCGTAAATGTCGATAATTACCTTGATTTACTTAAGGCTGTGAATAATGGCCAAAAGGTTGTTTTACAAAAATCAATTCATGATGATTTTGGATATGATGAAAACGGAAAAGTAGTTTATTCAGAAATTCAATCAACATATGATTATCAATATTATGTTAATACTCTTAATGGAGATAAAGCCAAAATTAAAATTTTGCTCAATATTAAAAATGATATTTATGGCAATGGTTATGAAATAAATGCCAACAATATTGCGAATGGCTTAGACAGTAATGGTCAATTGAAGAATGATGCTTTATTTAGAGGACCATTAAACTTTGTTTCATTGACTGGTGAAGGTGCGAGTGCAATCAATGTCAAAGGCCAAGATAATGTTGCTTTTGCAATTTATGAAAATGTTACTTTAAATAATGTTTCTTTAAAATCCTGTGATTTGCAGGCTGATTCTAATGGTATTGTCGATTTGATTGATTTAAACTACGTTGGTACAACTGTTGAGGTCTTTGGTGATAATGTCAATATTGAATATTCTCGTATTGCCAATGGAAGAACAACGATGCGTGTTTTTGGTGATATAAAGGATGCTCAAAAGGCTATTCATGTCAATATAGAGAATTCGGTATTAAGTGGGGCTCGAGAATTTGTTCTCCGCATTGGAAGTAATGCTTTTGTTAATGGAACCATTGAAACGCCAGCGCCGAAGCTTCCAAATGATCCATTAACACAATATCCGGCTCAATTGACATATAAGAATATGACCGAAAGTGAAAAGGAGGCTTATGATCAAGCCTTCATTAAAACCTTTGTTAATATCAAAAATTCGGTTTTAAAGGATTCGGGTATTTTCGTAATAGGAATGGATTCCCATTTCTCCGGCCCAGCTTTAGCGGATGGTGATGCGATTGCTAAGGATATGACAAAAGGAACATGGCATGATTTGGCTAAAACCAGCTATGGGGCAAAGCTAACCTTTGAGGAAGAGGTTAGAATCTATGACTGGAAGAAGCTTGATATGGTTGATAGTAGTTCCTTAATTGAGGTAATGGATGAACTAAATAATTTTGGCTTTGATATGTCATTTGATGTTAAGGAAATGGTTGAGGCTATTTCTAGTAATGAAAAGTTTAAAGATATTGTTAGTATTTATAATAATGAGAAATATGTCCATGGTGGTATTGCCTTTTTTGGCGGTGGAAAGAATTACAATGTTTGTGATTTTATCAATTATTCATTTTATGATTTGAATGGTTATCAAGTTAGTTTAGATGAGGTAAATAAAGGTGTTTTAAAGCTTGCGGCGGGCGAAGAGCCATTCTATTTCCTATTACATGATGCGACCACCTATTTTACTCCAGAGAAACAGGAATCATTATTACAAAGTGGAGATGCCTATTCATTCATATATAAGAAGTAAGAAAGAGGGAGATTGCTTATGAGTAAAAGAAAGAAAATAATAATAGCATCGATTATTTTATTTGTAACATTATTTTGTATATCCTTTGTGATTCTAGATAGTGTTTCAAAAAAATTGTATATTGACGAGACTACAATTACAAAAGAGATTGTTTATGATGGTGATTTTGATTATAGTCAAATTTCAATTATTGATAAGTCATTATTTTCAAAGGACAAAGTTCCAGTTACCGATGATATGATAGTTATTAAGATTGATCCAACAAGACCTGGTAATCAAACAATTGTTATTGAATATTCTGATAAAAGGTTTGAAATTCAGGTTACGGTGAAATTCAAAATTGAATTTGCGGTTGATAATGAGGTTATCGATACCCAAATGGTTTTATCGAAGGATGAAATAATATATCCAAGTGAACCTTTAAAAAATGGATATGATTTTCTTGGCTGGTCGGAGATTCCAGATGAATTAACGGGAAATCTTCAAATTGAAGCTATTTTTGATAGTGGGGAATACACGGTACCTGAATTGACTGAATTGAGTGCCCAATATGGCGATACGCTTGATGACTTCAATTTACCGAGCAATAAATATGGAGCTTGGGAATTTACATCTAGCCTTGATACCTTAGTTGGTAATCCTGGCACAAGTACCTTTGGCGTTAGGTTTGTCCCTGTCGATTCTAATCGTCCAATTATCAATGATACTGTTACAATTGAGGTATCAAAGAGAAAAATCGATTTTATTAATGTAGTGGATACCTTTATTTACAATGGCCAAAAGCATAAGCCAACATTTGAATTATCAGAAAACGTCGATGTAGAGGTTATCTATTATGGATTTGAAAGAACTGAAATAATAAATGAACCTTATGCTTTAGAAATTGATAGCGATTTTTATGAAGGCTCTTATGAAGGAGAATTGGTAATTAATAAATGTCCGATTACAATTACTGTTAATAATTATGAAATTACCTATGGTGAAGCTCTCCCAACTATTGAATGGAATGTCCTTGGAACAGAGAATATCGCTAATATTGGTATTTCATTAGTAGAATTACCTTCTAAGCTCAATGCTGGAGAATATGATTTGGATGTTAGTGTTTTAAATGGAAACTATGATCCGACGATTAATAAGGGAATACTAAAAATTAAGAAGGCAACATTAGATGTTGTTAATCCAGATTATTTGAATACGGCTGTATATAGTGAATTATTGTCAAATGTTGAATTCAACAATAATTATACAACTGGTAGCTGGAGTTGGAAAAATCCTTTGGCAGTTATTGATACACCAACTACCTTTACGGCAACGGCGGTTTTCACGCCAAATGATACAACAAATTATGAAATAATTGAGCGTGAATTAACTTTTAATGTTGATAAAAAAACATTAGGTATTGTTATTAATGAAAATGAATTCGAATATGATGGTAATCCTCATCGTGCTAGCTTTACAATTGGCGATGGCAGTGTTGAAGGTATCAATGTTAAATATTCTGTCGATAGTGTTGAATTTGATGGTTCAAAAATAGATGCTGGTAATTACCGAATTAAAATTGAAATTGTTGATGAAAGATATCAAGGCTTTAATAATTATGATTTAGTAATTACTCAGGCCCAAAATACAATTACTGAATTAAATATTGAAGGCTGGGTATATGGAGCTACTCCTAATCAACCGGATGCGACATCAAGATTTGATAGTAAAGAAAATATTACATTTACTTATTCATCAGAAGAAAATGGAGCTTATTCCGAAAAGATTCCAACAAATGCTGGCACATATTATGTGAAAGCCAAATCCTTTGGAACATCAAATTATATTAGCTGTGAGAAAACAGCTTCATTTACGATTTCTAAAAGAAATGCCGAAGTAAATTGGGTAGTTGCCGAAAACTATACTTATACTGGAGATGTGTTAACAAAACCAACAGCTTCAATCGAATTAGTTGAAGGAACAAAATATGAATTAATAGTTTCAACAACTAAAGTGTTCAAAGATGCTGGAGATTATTCATTTACCGCTTCAACATCAGTTTTAGATATATTGAATAATTACACTATCAATAATGAAGTAAAAGTGATTACAGTATTAAAAGCAAATGCAGCAATTACTGGTTTAACAATTGATGGTTGGAAATACGGTGAGACACCAAATACTCCAAATGCAAATACAAACTTTGGTAGTATTTTATACACATATTTTAATAAAATAACTGAGGAAGAGATTATTCCTTCTAATACTACAAATGCGGGAACTTACTATGTCAAAGCAACTGTTGCCGGAACTGATAACTATGATGGTGCAGTAGCAACATATGAATTCACAATTTCCAAGAAAGCAGTTGAAGTTACATGGACTGTTGGAAGCTATACCTATACTGGAGATGTTTTAACAAATCCAACAGCTTCAATTCCTTTAGTAGATGGAACAAATTATGAATTAACAGTTAAAACGATAAATGAGTTCAAAAATGCTGGTATATATACATTTACGGCTTCTACTGATGTTGAATCAATTCTTAATAACTATGAAATTAGTAATACAACAAAGAATGTAACAGTAGAAAAAGCAATTGCAGAAATTACTGGTTTAACAATTGTTGGTTGGACATATGGAAATACACCAAATACGGCAAATGCAACTGCAAACTTTGGTAGTATTGTATACACATATTTTAATAAAATAACTGAAGAAGAGATTATTCCTTCTAATACTACAGATGCTGGTAGCTACTATGTCAAAGCAACTGTTGCCGGAACTGATAACTATGATGGTGCAGTAGCAACATTTTACTTCACAATTTCAAAGAAATCTGTACCTGTTGTTTGGACTGTTGGAAGTTACACCTACACAGGTAGTGAATTAACAAAACCAACGGCATCAATTCCATTGGTTGATGGAACAAGTCAAGCATTAACTGTATCTACAGAAAATGAATTTAAAAATGCTGGTACATATATATTTACGGCTTCAACTGATGTCGAATCAATTCTTAATAACTATGAAATTAGTAATACAAAAAAGAATGTAACAGTATCAAAAGCAACTGTAGAAATTACTGGTTTAACAATTGTTGGTTGGACATATGGAAATATACCAAATACGGCAAATGCAAATACAAACTTTGGTAGTATTGTATACACATATTTTAATAAAATAACTGAGGAAGAGATTATTCCTTCTAATACTACAAATGCGGGAACTTACTATGTCAAAGCAACTGTTGCCGGAACTGATAACTATGATGGTGCAGTAGCAACATATGAATTCACAATTTCCAAGAAAGCAGTTGAAGTTACATGGACTGTTGGAAGCTATACCTATACTGGAGATGTTTTAACAAATCCAACAGCTTCAATTCCTTTAGTAGATGGAACAAATTATGAATTAACAGTTAAAACGATAAATGAGTTCAAAAATGCTGGTATATATACATTTACGGCTTCTACTGATGTTGAATCAATTCTTAATAACTATGAAATTAGTAATACAACAAAGAATGTAACAGTAGAAAAAGCAATTGCAGAAATTACTGGTTTAACAATTGTTGGTTGGACATATGGAAATACACCAAATACGGCAAATGCAACTGCAAACTTTGGTAGTATTGTATACACATATTTTAATAAAATAACTGAAGAAGAGATTATTCCTTCTAATACTACAGATGCTGGTAGCTACTATGTCAAAGCAACTGTTGCCGGAACTGATAACTATGATGGTGCAGTAGCAACATATGAATTCACAATTTCCAAGAAAGCAGTTGAAGTTACATGGACTGTTGGAAGCTATACCTATACTGGAGATGTGTTAACAAATCCAACTGCCTCAATTCAAATAGTTGATGGAACAAATCATTCATTAACTGTATCAACAAAAAATGAATTTAAAAATGCCGGAAATTATACATTTACAGCTGAATTTGCGGATCCAGCGATTGGTAATAATTATGAACTTACTAATGATACATATGATGTAACAGTTGACAAGAAGGAAGTTGATGCTCCTGTAATTGACGATTTACTTTATACAGGTGAACATCAAGCCCCTTCAATTTCTGATACTGGTCTTTATACAGTAATAGAAAATGCTGGAGGTACTGATGCCGGTACATATTATGTGGTACTTCAATTGATTGATTTCACAAATTATAAATGGTCAACTAGTACCGAAGCTATAATTAAAGTTTATTATGATATTTACTTAAATGATAATGAGTGGAAAATAAATCCATCGATTTCTGATATTACTTATGGAGAAGAAGTAAACCCTCAAGCAGAGGCCAAATTTGGTACTGTTTCTATTACATATATTTATCCAGATGGTTCAAGCAGTAGTGAAAAGCCAACAAATGCTGGAGAATATAAAGCAGTCTTTACAGCAGCTGCTGAAGGATATAAAACATTAACTGAAACTGTAAGCTTCAAAATAAATAAAGCTAAATATACACCTATTGTCCCTAGCGGATTGACTGCTCAATACGGTGATTTGATATCTAGCGTAGTTATTGAAACTACTGATGATGGAACATGGAGCCTGGTAAGTGATAAGCTAACCTTTGAAAGTGTTGGTACAGTTACGATGAAAGCTCAATTTGTTCCTGCTAATACAAACTATTATGCAGATCCAATTGATGTTCAAATCGAAGTATCAAAACGTTTGGTAACAATTGTGATTATTAAGGATGAATTTACATATAATGGAAGCATTCAATATTTACAATTTATCATCTACAATGGTGATACTGAATTATTAGGTATTGAAGTTTTAGGAAATACAGGTCTAACAAATGCTGGAAGTGTTAGTCAAACATTAACAATAAATTCAGATTATTATCAAGGTTCAATAACTCATACTTTAACGATAACAAAGCAAATAGTAAATGTAATTAGTATTCAATCAAAGGAATATACAGGTGAAGTATTAACTGCGGATATCAAAGAAAGTACATTATATACTGTAACTGAAAATCTTGGTGGAACTAATGTTGGATTCTATAATGTAGTATTAACATTGACGGATTCAAGTAATTATAAATGGGATACAACTGAATTAAGCAGTGTTGAATTAGAATTTGAAATTACAAAAGCAAATGCAGTAATTACTGATTTTAAAGCTGAAGGTTGGACATATGGTGAAACAGCCAAAGAACCAACGGCTAATACAAATTTTGGTGAAATTGTTTATACCTATTCAACATCAATTGATGGTGAATATACAACAACAGTTTCAACAAACGCTGGAACCTACTATGTCAAAGCAAGTGTAGTCGGAACCGTTAACTATAATGGCTATGAAACAACAGCTACTAGCTTTACCATTTCAAAGAAATCTGTTTCAGTTATTTGGAATATTGGAAGCTATACATACACTGGGAATGTGCTAACAAATCCAACGGCTTCAATTACCTTAGTAGATGGAACAGATTATGAATTAACAGTATCAACAACTAAAGAGTTTAAAAACGTTGGAACATATACATTTACAGCTTCAACAGAGGATACATCAATAACAAACAATTATGAAATCTCTAATACAACAAAAGATGTGACAGTTGAAAAAGGAAATGCAGAAATAAAAGATTTTGCGGTTAGCAATATTGTATATGGAAGTTCAATTTCTCCAGCTGGTACTTCAAATTTTGGTGAAATTGTCTATCTTTATTCAACATCATTAGATGGTGAATATACAACTACAGTCCCAACAAATGCTGGAACTTACTATGTCAAAGCAAGTGTTCTTGGAACTGAAAACTATAATGGATATGAAACAACAGCTACTAGCTTTACCATTTCAAAGAAATCTGTATCTGTTTCTTGGAATATTGGAAGCTACACATACACTGGAAATGTGTTAACAGATCCTACAGCTTCAATTACTTTAGTTGATGGTACAAGCTATTCATTAACTGTATCTTCAATTGTTGAATTTAAAAATGTTGGAACATATACATTTACCGCTTCAACAGAGGAAACATCAATAACAAACAATTATGAAATTTCTAATACAACAAAAGATGTAACAGTTGAAAAGGGAAGTGCTGTAATAACTGATTTTAAAGCTGAAGGATGGACATATGGTGAAGTAGCAAAAGAACCAACAGCTAATACAAATTTTGGTAGTATCGCATTCACTTATGCAACATCAATAGATGGGGAATATACAACTACAGTCCCAACAAATGCTGGAACCTATTATGTCAAAGCAAGTGTTCTTGGAACTGAAAACTATAATGGCTATGAAACAGAAGCAATCAGCCTTACTATTTCAAAGAAATCTGTATCTGTTTCTTGGAATATTGGAAGCTATACATATACTGGAAATGTGTTAACAGATCCAACTGCTTCAATTACTTTAGTTGATGGTACGAGCTATTCATTAACAGTCTCTTCAATTGTTGAATTTAAAAATGCTGGAACATATACATTTACTGCTTCAATAGAAGATTCATTAATAGCTACTAATTATACAATTACAAATGCTTCTAAAGATGTTACAGTTGAAAAGGGAAGTGCTGTAATAACTGATTTTGTAATTGAAGGGTGGACGTATGGTGAAACAGCTAAAGTACCAACAGCTAATACAAATTTTGGTAGTATTATTTTCACATATTCATCAACACTTACAGGAACCTATACAAATACTGTTCCAACAAATGCCGGAACATATTATGTCAAAGCAAATGTTCCTGAAACAGATAATTACTATGGTGATGAAACTGAGGCAATTAGCTTCACTATAGCTAAAGCAACACCAACTGTTGTTTGGCCAGAATATAATAATACGAATTACGAAGATCGTTTTAATCCAGAAACAGATTATTCGAATTCACCTTCAACAAATGGTACATTTATCTTTGATGAAATTACTTACAGCAATACATTCAGTAGCACAATTACAATTACAGTAACCTTTAAGCCTAATGATTCTAATAATTATTCAGAATTAACAAATACGATTACTGTCACAATGTCTCCTGTTGCCTATATTGGTTCAACAAATTACGGAACAGTAGAAAAGGCTTTAAATGCCGCTGTAAGTGGAAATACTGTTTATGTTATCATTGGAACTAATCCTATAATCAAAGCAAATTGTTATATCAAGTCAGGAGTAACCTTAGCTCTACCATATGAAGGAACAACTACTTTAAATAGAGAAGGTTCAGCCGCAACCTTTGGTGATGAAAATGCATCACTTGTTGCAAGTAATATGAAGACTAACTTGACGATAAAAGAAGGAATCACCTTAACAATTGAATCAGGAGGAACATTAACAATTGGTGGAGTGTTAGGACATGAAGGTCAAGGAATTTCCGCCCAAACTTCAGGAAGCTATTGTCAAATAACCCTAGAGGCTAACGCAAAAATTGCATCTGAAGGTTCAATTAACTGTTTTGGATTTATTAAAGAGAATTCCTTAAACAATGGTAGTCAGGTTGTTTGTACAAGTGGAAATGTTAATATACCATTTGTTGTCTATGATTATCGAGGAGGAACTAGTACAACCGCAAGCTATCAAAAGGGTGGTATCGCACCATTTAATGTTTATGATATGCCTAATATTCAATCTATCTTCACATTACATTCAAATGCAACTCTAACAGCGTATGTAGGTTTATATACATCTAAACCTGCTAGTCATAATACAAGCACAGCGACAATAATTTCAAATAGCTCTGGTTTATTGATATTAAATAGCGGAAGCTATGTTACATTTAAATATACCCCAGAGAAGTTTGGATATACAACGAAGTTAGGTCGAACTAATGTTAAGATTTATGGAGGAGCTAAGACAGGCTCAATGTCAATGAATGTTAGTATTGCTACTGTAAATACAGCTAATGTATTATTTGGTATATCTTGGAAATTTGATTATGAGCTATATTCTGGTATATACACAATCAATAATCAATATAAGTTTATGACGGGCTCAAGCTTGTTTGTAAACTCAGATGCGACATTGAATGTTGCTGGAACCTTAATGTTCTATCAATCATTTACCGATGTTAGCTATGGTGGATATGTATATCCAAGTAAGAGTCCGGCCCGATTTATTATGAATGGAACCTTAAATATCACCGGTTCATTTGGTGGTGTTGTTGAAACAACCGCTGATGGTGCAGTTATGAATGTCAGTTCATCCGCAACCTTACAAGTTTCTTCAAAGGAGGGACATGGTGAAGGAAGTGGTTTTAGCAATAGTTTTGTTCTTATTGCAGTGATTAGTGAAAATTTAAAAGGCTATCCATATGGGTCAAATAAATTAGTCAATTTTGCTACAGGAACATATTATAGTAAAGATGAACATTGGTATTCTGAATATATAAGCATTTTCTATGAAACTAATGGTGGAGATATAACATCTCCTTCCGAAGGTCCATATCAAATTGATTCAAATGGATATACCTTGCATAATGTCAATGTTGCAGATCCTACTAAGAATCATTATACATTTGGTGGATGGTATATTGATAGTGAGTTAACAGAGGCTATAGGTGGACAAATAATTTATACATCAATCTATGTCTATGCAAAATGGATTCCAGTTGAATATACTATAACATATCAAAATATATTTGAGAATTGTAGTGAAGAAGAAATAACCAATACTAATCTTTCTACGTACAACATTGAAAGCTACTTCACATTAACTACTCCTACAAGCTTAAGTGGCTTGACATTTATTGGATGGTTTAGTGATTCAGCTTGTACACAGGTTATTAATGCAATTGATGGTTCTTTATATGGCACAAATATAACTATTTATGGTTTATGGAATCCAGCTGGAACTAGTAAATATATAGTTAATGTTGTTACTAATAATACTGATTATGATAACGAAGAAATATATTTCTTTGAAACAAAACCAGACGCCTTTATCTTGCCTGATTATACAATAAAGAATACAGATAAAGAATATAGTAAATATTTCCTTGGCTTCTATATTGATGATGAAAATACATTAGTTACAAGAGAATATATAGTTGCAAATATAGCAACCTTATCTACTGATAACAAATTAACTATTTATGGTAAATGGGTTGATAAATACAAGATTACATTAAAGGACGTATTTATAACATTATATGTTTACAATCAAACAGTTACACTTCCATCAGCGCCAGATTATGATGATTTTACGAATAATACAGACTATATTTTACGTACTCAAAAGTATTGGCTAGCAAATGGTACAGATTACTATTATGCAAATGGCTCAACAACCTTTACGGCGACTGGTGATACTGAATTTGAGTTAATAACGAAAGAAACAAAGTATTATTTAATGGAATTTACATTAGATAATGCTAGTGTTACTGTTAATGCTACAAATGGAATTGTTGTGGATACTTCAGGTAGTGTAACTAGTTCAATTTCTCCTTCAAGTGGAGCAAAAATTTATATTCTTGAAGGTGCAGAAGTAAGCTTTAGTATTTCATATTCAGAAAGTAATAATAAAACCTATTCTATTAAGCCTACAAGTGGAACTGAATTAACTGGTTCTGGAACAAGCGCAAGCTTTGTTATGGAAAGTACAACATATACCGTCAAGATATCATCAGAAGCTTCAAGTTGTTTAGTTGAGGGTTCATTAATAAAAATGGCCGATGGCTCATATAAGAAGATTGAAGAAATTCAAGCAAATGATGCTGTATTAGTATTTAATCATTATACAGGAAGCTTTGATGTATCAGTAGTAATATATAATATCCATTCTGATGATCCATATCAGTATTATGATATTGTTACTTTATATTTTGATGATGGAAGTACTTTA
>CAZWLD010000026.1:0-31208 GCA_964634685.1 uncultured Anaeroplasmatales bacterium | reverse complement strand
TGAAATTAAAAGATATGCTTTATAATTTACAACGGTTTCATGCGTTTATCCTAATTTTTGAGTTTTACTATTAGTTTTTTTTATAAATCAATATACTTATTGACATCTAAAATCGAAGGAAAATGATCGATTGCCCCCAAGCCTTGCGTGTTCAAGGCTCCGCAAACATTGCCAAACAAAAAGGCGCTATCTAAAACCTCTTTTGTCCATTTATCCTTTGTTAATCCATCTAATTTCGTCAACAAGCCGGCATAAAAGGCATCGCCAGCCCCCGTTGTGTCGATAGGCTTAACCTTAATCGTTTTAACAAAGCCCTGTAAACCATCATAAAGATATTTACTTCCATCAGATCCAAGGGTAATACATACTAAACGTCCCTTTGAAATCTCATCAACATAATCTTCTTTAAAAATTGATACCTCATCAGAGGATAGCTTGACAATATTAGCCTTCTCAATAATGGCTTTATATCGCAAAATGGCTTCATTTTCATTAGGGAAAATATCCGTTCTATAATTAACATCAAAGCTTATTAATTTATTAACAGCCTTGGCTTTTGTTATTAAATCCATAGCATATTTATATCCAATTTCTGTTGATAACATTAATGACCCAATATGAATAATTGAAGCCTTGTTAAATAATTCTTCACTAACTAAAGGAAGATGATAATCCGCTGTATTTTTACGATAAAAGCCAAAAGACCTTTCTCCCGATTTGTCAATGTCCACAAAAGCCAATGTCGTATTTCTGCTTTTATCAATTGATATCAGAAGACCATCAAGGTTTTGATTTTTAGCAAAATCAACTAAAAAATGCCCAGGAATATCATCACCAACCGCTCCCACAAAGGCCGTTTTTCCTCCAAGCTTATTAATTCCACAGGCAACATTAAAAGGAGCTCCTCCGGCTTTTCGTAGATAAGAAACATTATCATCTTTTACTTCCGCAATCATGTCAACTAAAATTTCACCAACTGATAAAATCATCAAAGCCTCATCCTTTCAAATCTTTTATGCCCTTAGATTTTGGATTTCTTCTTTACTAATTAATGAATCGGATTCATCAATCACAAGCTTATATATCTTTTTACCATCAAATTCCTTTACTATCTTTTTATAGAAAGGATACTTATTTTTTCCCATATCGATATTTAAATATTCCTCATCAACATTATCGGTTTTTAATCCAAAAACAACGTGATTCTCATGCCCATATGAAACACTTCCATAAGGCCTAATAATATAAACATCCGATAAAGGCTTAAAGCATTCCTTATAATCTTGATTTTTATCAATTTCCTTACTGAAGGAATAAAATCTTTCATTAGCCTCTACCAATAAAATCAAGGTGTATTTCTTTTGCTTTTTTATCAAAGAAATAACAAGCATAACAAGGCACAAAACGGCAACACCGCAACAAATACCAAAATACAAATAATTATTCTTAAAGAAGAAAAAGATTGACAAAGCTGAAAGTAATATAATTCCAACAGCTAAGACAATATTATTCATTCCACCCTTAAGCATGAGGTCTTCTTTTTCTTTCTTTTGGGCGGATTCAAAATCTCTTGTCCTTTTACTTTTGAAATGAAACAATTTACTGCCATCATTAACAACCTGAAGGATAACAAAATAACCAATGATAATTCCTAGTATTGACAAAATAAACTCAAAAATAAGATAGCCCCTATTTTCTTCTACCATCAATAAATAAGGGATATAATTCAAGCACTCATTGCCTAGCATTAATAAATCGACAATAGTGACAACGATAAATTTGACCTTAAAGGTTCCTTTCCCCATTAAATTAAGAATCCAACAAAGGAAATAATTTAAAAAGAATGTACTAATAAATGAATAAACTAATGTCATAAAATCAACTCCTAAGATATTAAATCAACCAATTTCCCGATAAAAAAACTCGTTTTTGTTCTTTTAATGATAACCTGTTTTTTTACTTCATCCGCCTTATCTGTAATGATATTATCAACGCCCAATTCAGTTAAACGCTCAATTTCATCCGGATCATCGACAGTCCAAGCGTGGATTTTTTGTCCCCTTTTATGAAGCTTCGTCACTAAATCCTTTGTCACAAAATTATAATTCACACTGTAAAAATCCATATCGGTCTCATTATAATATTTTCCTAAGCCGAGAGATACTAAATATCCAACCTCATATTCCTCTGATAATTCCTTCATTTGGCGAAGGAAAGTGATGTTTTGCGAGGTAATTACACAGGAATTAATGAAATCATTTTCCTCCAATATCGCATGCACCCGTCTTGGCAAATCAACCGAATGTCCATTGTCCTTTAGCTCAATGTTTATTCGAATCTTACCATCACATAAAGCAATTGCTTCCTCTAAGGTTGCAATTCTCTCATCTTTAAAATCTGGGCCATACCAAGAGCCAAAATCTAAATCCTTGATTTCATCATAATTAGTATCCCAGATATTTTTATTAATTACCCCACTCGTATATTTTTTTAAGTTTGAATCATGGACTAAAACAATCCGTCCATCCTTCGTTTCTTGAACATCAATTTCAACAAAATCAATATACTCCAAAATAGCATAATTGATTGAAGAAAGACTGTTCTCGGGGGCTTTATTAGCCATACCACGATGAGCGGTAACTAAAGTTGAACCATCAACATTATCGAGCAAGCCTTGATCTAGTCGTAAATAGAAAAGGATCGCTTGTCCGATAACTAGCAGAGCTGTAACGGAAAAAACAACCTTCTGAATTTTACCAATTCTCCCATAGGTTATTTTTTTATATTCCTCAGGGTGAATAGGTACATATTTATTCTCTCCACATTCAAAGAACAGTGCTGTTGAGAAAATAAAGAAGGAAATAACTGATAATGTTTGAATGATGAAAAGCATAAAAACTGAGGATGCTATCATTATTGAGAAAATAATTGTTACATAACCCGGCAAATTATTTGTGCCTAATATTAATAAATATAACATACCAAAAATTAGTAAAAAAATCAATGTTAATGGTAAGATAATAATAAGAAAGAATAATCCAAAACCTTTTAGAATCTTCTTATATTTTTTGATTACTAAAGAAACACTTAAACGAAGAGATTTAAGAGGACTTTCTTTATTAAGCAAATAGTATTGAAAGGCAAACATAAATAAAATAGCGACAGCACAAATAACAAAAAACAAAATGTTACAGATAACCTTAAGCCACGTAATATCATCAACCAAACGATAAACATAATTTAAGATACTAATATTACTGATAGCACTTGAGGAAAAACCAACTCCAACCAAGGGCACAAAAATCAAAGCAATTAAAAACATTGGTAAATTTTTATAAAACAAAGTTTTTTTAACTGATAATAATACTTGATAAACTAAATACCTAAGCGTTATTCTTTTTCCATATAAGGCATTATTAACAGATATCACAATAGCTGATATTTCTATAAAAACATATAAAGCAAAAAAGATAATCAAAAGAAGTAAGATAAAAATGGTTTGTGGTTTTAATAAAAAGTCAAAAATATTTTCTTCGGTTACATAAGAAAAACCCGATAACCTAACAGTCCCATTTAAAATTGAAATTAAAATTGGAATCAGGATTACGGCTCCAATTATTTTGTAAAACAATTCAAAAGGAACTAAAGAATAAAGAGCATTTCCAATTATTTTTCGAAGCTTTTTCCTTTCATTCAATTTTACCACCTACCTTATAAGATCCTTTACAACCTCACTTGCAATTATTAATCCTGCAACAGAAGGAACAAAGGATATTGAACCAGGGGCATGTCTTTTTCCTTCCACAACAATATGTAATGGCTCCTCCTTCGAATAAAGAACCTTTAAATGATTGATTCCTCTTTTTCTTAGCTCATAGCGCATTACCCGAGCGAGAGGACAAACTGAGGTTTTCGAAATATCGGAAATCTCAAGACGCGTTGGGTCAAGCTTATTTCCGGTCCCCATCGATGAAATAATCGGAATATCTAATTTCTTTGCTTCCATCACAAGCATAATTTTGGAAGTAACAGTATCAATACAATCAATAATGTAATCATATCCAACTAAATCAAGAGGATTATTCGCATCATAAAATTGGTTGTATTCCTTTACATTGCATAAAGGATTGATATCCTTAATTCGCTCCTTCATCACCGAAACCTTAGGTCTTCCTAATGTCGATTCCAAAGCAATAATCTGACGATTAATATTCGACAAAGAAACAACATCGTTATCAACTAATGAGATATTACCAACTCCAGCTCGCGCTAAGGCTTCACAAACATAGCCACCAACACCGCCAACGCCAAAAACAATAATCGTGCTCCTTTTTAGCTTTTCCATAGCTTCGCTGCCAATAACCATTTCGGTTCTTTCAAATCTATTCATCCGAATCATCCTCATCATAGGTATCTAAAAAATTATATTTTTTTCCGTCCTTGCTATACTCAATAACCATATTCAAATTAACATTATACATACTACGATAAATGTTATTCTCAACGTAAGGATTAACCTTATGAAGCTCTTTAATCAAATCCTTGATTTCCTTGCGTTTAGATAACCCATTGTCGCATGATGCCTGTTCAGTGAATCGACAAGCACAACGAATAAAATCTAAATCATTGTATTTCTTCCAAAAATTTATATCGTGCTCGCGAATATAGTACATTGGCCGAATTATTTCCATATTAGGATAATTGTTCGAATGAAGCTTTGGCATCATCGTTTGGATTTGGCCAGCATAAAGCATCCCCATCAATACGGTTTCAATAACATCATCAAAATGATGCCCTAAGGCAATTTTATTGCAACCAAGCTGTTGGGCTTTTTTATATAAACAGCCTCTTCGCATCCGAGCACATAAATAGCATGGATTATCATCCATATTAGTCACAATTTCAAAAATATCTGAATCAAATATTTCAATTGGAATGTTCATTATTTTAGCGTTTTCGATGATTTTATTGCGGTTCTCCACACTATACCCTGGGTCCATAACAATATAGTGAACCTCAAAATTACAATCACCATGCTTTTTTATTTCTTCAATTAATTTGGCCATAAGCATTGAATCCTTACCACCACTAATACAAACGGCAATTTTATCCCCTTCATTTATTAGCTTAAATTCCTTAACAGCCTTAATAAAGGGTACCCATAGCTTTTTTCGATATGTTGTGATAATACTTCTTTCTATTTGTAAATAACGTTCCATATTCATTCCTCATTTAAGTCAATTATATCACAATTTATGATATCTTCTTACATTTATTTATTGGAAATTATATTATTATTCCTTCCAAATGATCAAGCTCATGTTGGATAATCTGAGCTGTAAAATCCGAATAGGTTTTGATTCGGTATTTAAAGCCTTGATCGTAATAGCCGACCTTGATTTTTGTATTTCGTTTAGCTTTTCTTTTCCCATCCAAAGAAAGACATCCCTCCATCGCCTCATATTCATACCCTAAATAGGCGATTATCTTTGGATTATACATCACAACATATTGGCTCTCATCCAAAAAGGCAATGATTCTTTTTGGCTTGCCAATCATATTAGCCGCCATTCCTACGCAAGATGCATGATGAAATTTTAAGGTATCTAATAAATCAATTCCAATTTGGAAATCATCCTTTGTGCAATCTAAAGCCTTGATTTTCAACAAAAAAATATCCCTGTTTATCTCTTTTATCATTGTTCCTCCCAAAGATCAAAAAGATCTCTTTCCTTCCTTTTAACAATCATTTCATCCTTCATATCAACAATTTCATCATCATCCATAACCTCGCCAATTAATAAAGGTGAATCTGGATGATGTTGCTTTATAATTTGTTTAGGCAATAATGGAGTTTGATTTGCGTAGCAATATAGACATTGGTTTAAGCATGTATTATAGTCACCTAAATTATGCATCGTTAAGCATCCACATTCCTCGCGGAACTTTCCTTTTTTGGCTGATTCTATTGAAACACCAAAGGTTTTTTCCAGTAATTCTTGCGTAACGCAAGCACCCTTAGCTATTCCATAAGACGAATAATCATCCTTGTCAGCACATAGCTGCAGGGTAACATCATACTTTTTGGCAATAGCACCTAATTCTTTGCATAAAAGCAATCTTTCATCTTTTGTTATTTCGCGGATATTTTTAAAATTACGTAAAACTTTTTTATATAATACAACAAAGCTCGTGACGCAAAAGGATATATAGCTGTGCGTTTTTTCGATAATATATTCGAAGGTTTTTGTAATTCGCTCAATCGGATAATCATCACAAATAATTAAAGGATCAAAGCGTAAAACCATTTTTTCTTTACCTATTATTTTGGATAATCGAATTAGGGTATCTATTGATTTTACAATTGAGGGAACGTTTGGCTCAATGTCGGCTCCATACGGTGTTATCGTGTATTGACACATTATCCGATATTTTTCATCAAAATCCTTTATATAATCTAAAATCGGTTCGTAGTTTTTTGAACAAAAAATAATAAAATCAACATCCGTAGGCTTGAGGCTAATCCGATGGATTTTTTTCGGATAAACGGGATTTCTGGAATAAACAAAGCCTTCTTCAAATCTTTTTAGAAGCCATTTCGTATAATAATTAACAATATCAGTTCTTCCGCTAATGTTTAAAATCATAAATTCACCTCGAAAAAGGCTTTAATAAGCCCTTTATTTAATAATCCAATAACCATCATCAAATCTCAAGATTCCCATATTATTAAAAAAGTCATTAGATGCTCTAAGGCAAACCTCAACAGTTCCAATAACTGTTTTGGCTTTTTTATTAACAATTGACAATCTTGAAAACCATCTATTATCGTAAGCCATTTGCCAGAATATTATAGCCTCTTTCATTTTCCAAAATCGGACATTTTTCATAAATATCGACAAACGCACCTCAATAAAATAATCTATATGACAATAATAGCATTTACCCCAAATTTTTTCAATGAGAAACTACATTATAAATGAAAAAGCAAAGGCAAATGGCCAATGCTTTATCATTAAATTCTTTTAACTAGCTCCTTGCATAAGATGATTAGATTATAACGAATTGAGCCTCTTTTATTCCATTCCCTTCCATCCCAAACATCTTGAGAAACATCATCACCGCCGTATAAAAAAGCCCCATATTTAATATTACGAAATTGAGCTACGGCAATTAATCCTGCTTGTTCCATCTCAACTATTTTGGCTCCTTCTTCTTTTCTTAGCTTAATTCGTTCCTTGGTTTCACGATAAAAGGCATCAGTTGTCCAAGCTAATCCCTTTAGGTAAGGAATACCATTATCATCCAAATAATTCGTCATTACCTCAAGAACATCCATTTGACTGTAAATAATTCTTGATGGTTTAACATAGTGGTAGGAAAATCCTTCGTCTCTGATTGCGCCTTCAACAGCTAAGAGCTCACCGACCTTAATGTTTTTATCTAAAACGCCGCCACCACCGCAAAACATAACCTTCTTTATTCCTATGCCAATCAAATCATCCAAATAACCTCCACAGGCCGGACAACCAACAGCACCGTGAATAATGAAAACATCATCATCCATAAATTTGTATAGGTCAAGATTATTTTCACCTTTAAGGGTTAGATATTTCTCAATCTTTCTTTCCTCAATTAATCTATCTAAAGCATCCTTAAAGAAGGTTATGACTAATCTGTCGATTGGTAAAACTCCATAAAGGCTTTGTAAATAGGTTGGATTAATTAGAGCTTTATTTTCATCATCATATTCCAGAATTGGAAAATCATTTTTTATTATCATATTATCACCATCTTTCACTAATTTTTCTTTAGACGTTCAAAAGCATCCTTATTATTCGAAATAATCATTTTAATTTTTTCACAGGAATCAAGTTCACCGCAATCACCACAGGTTTTGAGCTTTTTGTTTATGACACATTGGCGAATTGGGCATAGCTTCTCGCAAAATGGTGTTTTCGGGCCATTTACTCGACAGCCTAAACAATTTATCATTTCCTGGGCAATTAAAACTCCATTTAATAAAGACCATTCTTCTGCCACTTTTTTTCGTAATTCATCATCGTTATTAACTGTTGCCTTTCTGGCTTGACATTCTTCACAATCAAGTCCACAGCATGCGATTAGTTCCTTCATAATTCTTACTCCTAAATACTCACTTAGTAGTGTTGTTTAAATATTCTTCTCTGCTTATTGAATAGCAAACCTTATCTGCTCTTTTTCCGGTATTCTTATCGATAAAATAGCCCTTTAGTGTTGCATCATATTTCATTCCTGCTTTTTCCATTACTCTTCCTGAAGCTGGATTATTTGATATATGACAAGCTATAATTATTCCAACCTGCGCTTCCTCAAACATATATTTAAGAAACGCCATTAAAGCTTCAGTTGCATAGCCTTTATTCCAAAACCTACTACCGTAGCAATCACCCATCTCAACTAAATCATGAGCCTTCGATACATTAACTGCTTCAATCTCACCAATCGGCTCGTTATTTTCCTTTAAAACAACAATCCAATCGAAGCAATACTCATGGCCGTCATATCGATTAGCTTTATATTCAATATAAGCTTTAGTATCATCCATAGAGTTATGTTGATCCCAACTCACGTAGCGAGCAACTTTTTGATCACTTGTCCAATTTTGATATACAAATGGATAATCATCCTTTTTGATTTTTCTTAAAATTAAGCGTTCTGTTTCAATTAATTTCGTTCCTACTCCAATCATATTTATTTCACCTCATTTATTTAAATAAACTAAAAATAGCACCCTAAAGCCATTTTTTAAAGCGATATTTTTCTTCCGCAACACTATTATATAACTCAACAAACAATTCAGGATTTTCGATAGCTTCATAAAGCTTTTCCTTACCATACCGTAAATCAACAAGACCCCACATATAGCATCCAAAATAATAGGTTGGATATTGTTGAATCCTTTTACCCATAAATTCAAATATCTCGTAGTGAGATGATACTAAATCCGCAACCTCTTCTATTTCTTTACCCTTACAAGCATTGTAATCAGCTTTAATCATCGCAAAAATTAATCAACGAATTCACCTCTAAAAAACGCTCAAAAAGGATATTTTGTTCATTAATCAAAAGATATTAATTATGTGTTACAAATTTAAAATAATTCAAATTTTATAACACTTATGACAAAGTAACATCAACCTTATTTAAAAGCCAATCTTCAATATTAAAATGGGTTATTCCATCCCGAGACATGTCAAATTCATCCAAACTAAATACATATTTTGGTGAAGGATCACGGACAGAATCAAATGCTCCAAATTCTCTTTCAATAACATCATCACTGGATAATAAATATGCAACCTGAATGAAACATTTCTTACCATCCATTATTGCGACAAAATCAATTTCGCCTTTATATGTTTTTCCAATCTTAACGTCATATCCTCTAAATATTAATTCATTATAAATAAGGTTTTCTAAAGCGTGAGCCACAAAGATTTTGTTAGAATCATTGCATGCAAGAAAGAATCCATTATCAACAACAAATTGTTTTTCAATATGCTTTAGAGTTCTTTTAGTTGCAATATCATAACGATTAACTCTCGATATTAAACATGCTTGTTCTAGTTTTTCTAAATATCTATATACATTTTCACTATAAATTTTGTCAGTATTATTTTGATTATAATATTCAACAATACTTGATGCTGAAAATTCCTTAGAAGCATTATTGATAATATATTTAGATATTGTAAGAAATGTTTCTTTATTAATTTTGGCTTTAGTATTACAAATATCTTTATCAATAATTCCATAATAAATGGATTTTAAATATTCCTTAATATCTTCTTCTAAAGTATAATCCATACGTTGCGGCATTCCACCAAATCTAATATAATTTTGTAAAGGCTTCTTAGGTAACTCTAATTCATTTTCTTCATAGAATTTGACAAACTCACTATAAGTAAATGGCATTATTTTGAATTCTTTGCATCGACCAACCAATAAACTTGCAAGTCTTCCTGATAATAATTTTGAATTACTTCCTGTCACAAATATAGATACATTTTTAGTTGCTTTAAGTGAAGCTAATACTTTTTCAAATTGTTTAATATGTTGAATCTCATCTAAAAAAATATAATACTTATTATCATCGATAATTTGTTTTATAATATAATCATTTAATTTATTGTAGTTCTTTATTTTAGAAAATTTTACATCTTCAAAATTTATTGAAATAATATGATCTTCTCTTATCTTTTTTTCCGCTATTAATTCTTCTTTAATTTGATTTAACAAAACACTTTTCCCACATCTTCTTACACCAGTTAATACTTTTATTAAATTAGATTCATAAAACCTTCTTATTTTTTCTAGATATTGATTCCTTTTAATTAACATAGCTATTCACCTCACCTATAGTATACCACATAAATCAAAAAAGTGTTACAAAATAAAAATAATTTTGAAATTGTAACACTTTTTAATATTTTATGAATAGCTATTTGAGGTTATTTCATTACCAAATATAGAACTTCAACCAAGATATTTTGATATATAAATGCTTGAAAAACAATTGACACCCGTGTAATCGTGCTACCGAGTCAAAGTCAAGAGTATCATTTCTTCTTACTTTTTATCTTATTTGAACCTCTAAAAATGAAAAAATTGAGGCTGAAACCCGACAAAATCGTTATTTTAGCTAGTTTTTACCCCTAATTTTATATAAAAAAGACTTTGACGTATTGTATCAAAGTCGTTCTTTCAATATATGGTGACCCGTACGGGACTCGAACCCATAAATGCATGCGTGAAAGGCATGTGTGTTAAACCGTTTCACCAACGGGCCATTTATCAAGCCTAATTGCTTAGGCTTTTATAGTTTACCGTAAAATAAAGAATTTGTAAAGAAATATTTTTACTTTTTTACAAATTTCCTTTTTTCCACTGAAAAATCTTCCCTTTATTTCTTGGAAATTGTCGATGCACTTGTACATAAAACATCAACTAAAGGAACATAATTAAAATATTTAATCGTACTTGCATCACTTGCTTTTCCTTCGATTTTTTCTTTAACTGTTAGCTCTAATTCTGATGCAGTCGATACGGTAATGTTAGCGGTATTTGCGACTAGATTGCGAAGTAAACCAGTTGAAGCATTAGCTAGAGCTAAATCTAAGCTATTGGCGCTTCCTGATAGATTAACCTTTGAAGCCCCCTTGAGGTCAGTTAAAACCTTATCAACAACTAATTTATTAATTTCAACCTCAGAAGCTCCTGTTTCCTTAATGGAAATAATATTTGCTTCGAGATGATTAATTGAAATTGATGATGCACCCTTTAAATCCATTTCAATATCATCACCACCAATAGTATTCGTATTTCCCGTTAATTGAGCATTTTCCAATTTAATTTTACTAAAGGAATATCCACAAATCTGAATCTCAAACAAACTACCATCATAATTTTGATTCTCATTGCCATAAATAGATAAAACATTATCAATAACCTCGCAATTTAAATAAGATAAAAGCTTTTCTTCCGTTTTAAAAACTATTTTTTGTTCTTCAGCCTCAAGCAAAGTAACCACAATATTTTTTCTTCTCTCAAACTGAAAGATATTCAATTCACTCGCATCGGCAACCCTATATTCCTTTGTTGCGACATCTGGATAAGTATTATCATTTCCACAAGCAAATAAAGCAAAAACAAATGCCATAACAACAATTACTTTTTTTAACATACTACGTTTCCTATTCTAAATAATCCTTTAAATCCTTAAGAAATTCCAATACATCCTCTTCCTTCGTAGCCCAAGATGTCACTAATCTAATGGTAATATCATTACCCTTTTGATTCCATACCTCATAAAGGTATTTTTTACTAATAAAATCTAAAACACCTTGATTAACAATCACAAACTGTTGATTAGTATTTGAATTAAAAGCCAATTTAAAGCCCAAGGCCATCAAGCCTTCCTTTAGCTTTAAGGCCATTTCATTCGCATGCCTACCTAATTGAAAATATAAATCATCCTTAAAAAGCTCATCAAACTGAACACCTGCCACAAAGCCCTTTGCGAGAAGGCCCCCGTTTCTTTTGATTGAATAACGGAAATTGTCTTTGATTTTATCATTAGAAATAACAACAGCTTCCCCTAACAAAGCTCCATTTTTCGTTCCACCAATATAAAAGACATCACATAGGTTAGCTAAATCATCAAGCGTTAAATCATTATCACAAGCCGTAAGCGCAACCGCTAAACGGGCTCCATCCAAAAATAAATATAATCCCAATCTTTTGCATAAAAGAGAAATCGATTCTAATTCAGCTTTGGTGTAGATTGTTCCAATTTCGGTTGAGTTGGAAATATAAACCATTTTCGGCATAACCATATGCTCATCCGGATGATTATAAAAAACTTTCTTAATTCCCTCAATGGTAATTTTTCCATTTTGGCTTTTCGCAATCAATACCTTATGACCAGTTGCCTCAATTGCTCCTGTTTCATGAACGTTGATGTGACCGCCATCGCAGGCAATTACCGCCTGATAAGGCCTTAAAATATGGTCAATAATCGTTTTATTTGTTTGGGTGCCACCAACCAAAAAATGGATATCAACATCCTTAGAAATATGCTCTTTAATCAACTTTTTTGCATGATTGGAAATATCATCAAGGCCATAACCAACATATTGATTATTATCCTCAAGCATTCTTTTTAAAATATTTTCATGTGCAAATTCACTATAGTCATTCTTAAAACTAATCATCGCTAAACCTCCATTTAATTTTCTAAATTAATTTTCTTACCAAACAACCCTTTAACATAATAAATAAGCGTTGCGGTTAAAACAATACATCCTAATGCCATAAAGACAGAGTTATATCCATAATATTCAATAAAATAACCACAAACTGTATTTCCTACAGCTAATATTATAGAGCTTACAATGGCAATAATAAATATACCAGCGGTTAAATTTTCCAATTTTATTATCTTTACTAGGTGCTTTAAATGAATATGGAGAAGGGTTCCCATTGAAATTCCCCGCAAAACCGCAAAACCGATAATAACCATTGTCGGTAAATTAAATCCAACCGCAAATAAACGAATAGCATATACTATTCCGATTAATCCATATAGATAAAGATCTTTAGCCTTTGAGCCAATCCTTGATAAGATAAGCATTGTCACAAACTCAAAAATCACCCAAACCGCAACAATCTGACCATACATCGAATCGGTTATTCCCCGTTCCTTCGTTAAAAAAACACCAAAGAAATTATCTCCTAAGCTTGCTATGGAGAAGGTTAATACATAAAATCCCAAATAAAAATAAAATTCTTTATTCGTCAATATAGCCTTATAATTGCGTTTTTCTTTTACCTTTTCCTCTAAAGGCAAAGGCTTAATCAAAGAAATAAAGATACTACATATGATAAATAATAAACCAGAAATCATAAAAACCCAACCATAGCCAATAATATTAATTAATACTCCGCCAAGAGAACAACCAAAAATATAGGCTAAGGTCCCAATTCTTCGCATCTTTGAATATTCCATATGATATGTTTCGGTAAATGTTGCGGTGAAGCCATCGAACAAGGAATAAAAAGGCGAACCAATAACGGCAATCAAGCACGTCAAAACAGCTACTAATTCAAACATTGATAGCTGACCAATCGTAATAATCAAAATACCCTCAATAATAGTAATAATCCGAATTAGCTTTCGAATTACATTCGCATCCTTACTCATATAATTCCAAAAAGGGTTAACCAAAATAGAGGTAATAGGTGTTATGGCTAAAATGATTCCGATTCTTGATTCTGGAAAGCCCTTTGAATATAGAAATAATTGAAAAAAGGAATAAAACAAGGAATCGCCAAAATAACGAATAAAATATAGTATTTTTAAAAACTTCGCATCATTATTCATTGTCTTCACCTAAAAATTTCATTGCCTGAGGAATTTTTTTGATAATATCGCTCGCAATCATTGTGTATTCATTTTGATCTTCTAAAGCGAGATTACTAGCCTCACCTAATATTTTTGAAGCCATAATGGCCGCATCAAACAAATCTAAATAAGGCTTTACAGCTAAGCCCAAAACAAGACCCGAAAGCATATCTCCACTTCCAGCCTTCGCAAGTCCGCTATTGCCATCCGCTATTATTTCATATTCATAGCCATTAGTCGCAATCATCGAATTTGATTTTAATAATAAAACTACATTATTCTCCTTGGCAAATAAACAAGCTAAGAAAACGCCATTCTCTACTATTTCCTCCATCGAATATCCTGATAACCTATTAAATTCCTTTAAATGCGGTGTTAAGATAAGCTGGCACTTTTTCTTTTTTAAATCAATTTGATAATGAGCAATTGTATTTAAGGCATCCGCATCTAAAATCAAGCGACCTTGATAATAATCAAGCAAATAACAAATGAGCTTTTTTAATTCCTCTCCTACTTCCATACCCATACCTAAGGCAATCGCATCATAGCGTAAATATTCATTAGCTTCATTGACATCAAAAATATATTTATGACCATCATCCGAAAAAGGAGTTAAAAGAATCTCGGGATTTTGAAAAAGAAAATCCTTAAAAAGCGATTTTGGCATCGCAATTGCTTGGTAGCCGATTCCCATCTTAAAAGAAAGAAGGGCATTCATCGAAATGATTGGCGCTCCGCTATACTTTAATGAACCAGCAATAATGATGGCCTTGCCATAGGTTCCTTTATTACTATTACTTTTTCTTTTTTTAAGTCTTTTAGTATGAAGGATTGAATCATAATAATCCCTGGCATCATTTAAGTATAAGCCATCATTATAATCAACCTCCACAACAACATTTGTTTTAAATGGAATTGTTGATTTTAAGCCATTTTTCGGATTAATTCCTGAGGGGATATTTAAAGAAATCTTAAAAGCATTAATCCTATTTAGTTTACTAATTAAATCACTATCTAAATCATTTTCAATAATAATATCAATTTCTTGACAATCATCGATATTAGTCGTTATTTTATATTCCTTTAGGACCTCAAATAGATATTCATATTTGCTAGGTACATTTATATAAAGATAACCACCCTGATAATTTTCTTTAATCAATTGTCTTAATAAATCAACCATCTTACAAGCCTCGCTTATCCAAATCTACTACCTTACTACCTAGAATTATATCACCATAATGACTAATTGATAAGACTATTTTATTTTTAGATATTTGTAAGATGACATCCTTAATAATTTGCATTGTCAAAGGATCGATACGCGCATTAATTTCATCAAGCATAATAATTTTCGGATTGATTAATATAATTCGGGCTAGATTAAGTAAAGTCTGTTCCCCTAAAGAAAAATCATTGCGATAAAATCTTTTATCTAAATCATCAATTCTCTTTTCTAATCCGACTATTGTTAAAGCTTGATATATTTCTTGATCAGAAAATTTCTTATTCAATGTCAATTCTTCACGAATCGTCCCACAGGAAAAAAAGACATCCTGATATAAGATTCCAAACAAGCCGTAACGATTCTTTATTTGATAGGTATTGACATCATCAATCGAAATTGACCCCCTATTAGGAATCAAGGCCCCGTATATTAATTTAAACAAAGTCGATTTTCCTGTTCCTGATGGTCCAACAATCGTATAGCTTCCTTTATCAAAATGATATGAAAAATGATCGATAACCATATTCTCTGTATATGCAAAGGACACATCATTCACTAGAATTTGCTTGACCTCCCTAACATTTTCTTCTTCATATTCATCTTCCTTTAAGGCCAAAAAGCTATTAATTCTCGTGATACTCGCAAGGGATTTTTGAATTGTGTTTAATTCCATTCCTAAATTTTCAACTGGCGCAAAAAGATTTGTTAATAAATCAATTGAACTAACTAACGCTCCTACTGTTAGACCAAAAAGGGTATTGCCATTAGATGATAACAAAATAATTCCCACAATAAAAATCGTTTTTATAATTTGCATTAGGGGAGAAAAGATTGAATCATAGAAATTAACACTATTTAAGGTCTTATAATGATTATTTAAAAGCCTTTGATAGCCTTCTTTAATAAATGAAAAAATGCGAAAGCTTTTGATAGTTTTGATATTATCTAAATAAACAAGCATATCATTATTAACATTGCCCTCAATAGTACGATTCTTTATTTGCGCCTTATACATTAATTTTTTTACGAATAAAATAAGCCAAAATAAGAAAATCGCGATACCAAAGGTTATAATACCAAAATAAAGGTTAAAAAGCATGATCGAAATAATGATTCCAATAATCTTAAAGCAATCAATAACCATACTAACAATGCCCGAAGAAATTAAAGTATTTATCGCTTCGACATCATTATTGAAATAGGCTTCAATTTCCCCCGCATCATATGAAGTAAAAACATGATATGGGAGTTTATGCAAATGCTCCATCATTTTTATCTTTAAATCATAATTAATTCCTTGACTCATTCCTATTAGAAATACTTCCTTGAAAAAATTAATAACACCAATCAATATATACGCTAAAAGATAAAGAATAGCGAGCTCAAACAAATTATTATTAGCCAAAACAGCCAAGTTATCATCTACGATAATTTTTAAAATCTGCGGTGGAATCAAGGTAATTAAGGATGTTAGAATGATAAATACAATGAGCAATAAAAGCATTAGCTTATGATTCTTAAAATAAGAAATAATTATTTTCCAAACATTCATCTACTTCACCTCATCCATATTAATGACATGATCCATTTTTTCTAAAATTTCTTGATTATTCGAAATGATGAAAACCAATGCTTCTTTAGGTAAATTATCAATTATCTTTAACGCCATATCATTATCAATTGAACTAAAGGCATCATCAAGAATTATGACATTAGGTTGATTAACAATGCACCTTGCAATTTGAAGGCGCTTTTGTTGTCCCACTGATAAATTGATTTGCGTATGCGATAGCATTTCGAAAAACCCTTCCGGCATGGCTATAATTTCATCATAAAGCAAAGCCTTTTTGCTAGCCTCAACGTAATCGCCATTGCCACCAAGCAAAATATTATCCTTAATTGAAGCATTAAAAATTTCTGGTGTTTGGGGAGCATAGGCAATTTTAAAATTCACATTTTGATTAACTTCATTACCAAAAAGCTTTAATGATCCCTTATATTCATATATTCCGGTTAATAATAAGCCCAAGGTTGATTTTCCCGAGTGGACCTTTCCCTTGACGCCGATTCTTTCGCCAAGCCTAAAATCAAATGATAAATCTTTTAAAATCCGTGAAGTAAAGCCAAATTCTACTTTTTCGGCTTTGTAATATTCATCATTAATAGTTGGATTAACTTCCAAAGGAACATCAAAATCCATTATTGGTTTTATGCGTTCCCAGGAGACTTTAGCCTTGATGTAACTATTAAAGGTTTTTCCGACCTTGCTGGCCTTCGTGCTAGCGAGAATAAATAAATTTAAATAAGCCGTAAAGGTACCTAATAAAAAGCTTCCATCAATTACCTTTAATCCTCCTAAATATATTACAAAAAACAATCCACACAAAGCGATGGCATTATATATTGGCTCTAAAGATCCCTGAAGAATTAAATGCTTAAAGGAAGCATTTTTATATTCTAAGGCTTTATTCTCATAATTCTTTTGATATTCATCATTAACTCCTAGCCCTCGATAATATATCTCATTTGATATCATCGATAGAGTTTCCTCCTTTAATCTTGATTGAGCCTTTTTATAGCTAAGAGTATATTTATAAATAATCTTTTTTAACAAAGACGCAAGCATAATTGATACTAAAACAAAAATCATCGCCAGCAATGTTATTTTGTAATCAATAATGATCATCGTTGTAAAATATCCAATCAAAATTACAATACTATCAAAAATTTCGGTTGTGACCTTTCTTATTCCTTCGGCACAATCCGCAATATCGGATAAATTTTTATTCAATAGATCAGCTTTATTTTCGTCCTTAATATTCTCAATCGGCTGATATAAGAAGCTATCGATAGCCTTGCTTCTCATCGCAAAGGTTATTTTATTTGCAAAAAGGCGAACAAAATAACGTTTAAAAAAACGATTGATTTGAACAAATAAAACTAAGCCCAATAAAATTAAGCATTTATATAAAATAATGCTATATTTTTCCTGATTGCTAAAGCTATTAATGGCATCTCCTAACACTAAAGGTACAATGCACATTAATCCATCAAAAAATAGACCGGAAATAATGATTCCAAAAATCAATAATTTGTTTTCCAAAAAATAATTCTTAATTTGATTTTCTCTTCTTTTCATTTAACACACCTAGAAAGCTTTCTTTTCTTTCCTTTTTGGAAATGACATACATTTTTTCTAAGCCAAGCATCATTGCTTGATATTCAGCTTCAGTTAACCCCTTTAAGCAATACTCATAAAAGAGCTTTTCATCATTTTGGCTTATTTCTTTAATCTCCAAAGCCTTCTTATCTGGATAAAAGCACTTTTGCCGTAAATCATCACCCGATTTAGATTCCATATATCCTTCATTAATAAGCTTCGTGCATAGGCGCGTAATTAAAGACTTATCAACCTCAAGATGTTTAGCTATTTCCTTACCATTAACACCTGGATGCTTGATGACAAAGCGTAAAACCTCCAAAGCATTATCTCCTAAAGGAAAATCATTTTTATTTTTAAACAAACGCATATTCCTAACAATCTTTGTAATAATTCTAATATCTTCCATCGTATCACCAAAAATATTATCGTATATATTAGTTGACTTGTCAACAAATATTCAAAAAAAAGAACACCAAAAAGGTGTTCAAAGAATCATTCGCAATATCTTACGAAAACTGAGAATTAAATAAGGCTGCATAATAGCCTTTTTTATTTAATAAATCATAATGGGTTCCTTTTTCCACTCTCACCATTATCCACAACAAAAATCAATTTCACTAGTGGATAGATTTTCAATTATATTAAAGAGATCATAGCTGATTTCCTTTGTCGTAAGCATTGCCATCTTTGAGGCAATCCGATTGCCCGAAATATTTCCAACAATACAAATTACTGAGCATAGAATCATTAAGCTTCCAAAAAGAAAAACTTTCCCAAAATCACCAAGGGGCACTACATAATCGATTATATAGGATAAAAGCCATAGTTGTTCCAATAAACTTTAAGGATAACCCCATAATAAATCGCAATTTGTATTTACTATTTAAATACACCCCTCATTATAAGACCTTCCATCATTTAAAAACTTCAATACTTATTCCGATTCTCCCACTTTTTGTTAATCCGTTAATTTGATTTATTTTAATTCTTCCTTTTGTTTTAACCGATATTAAATCATTGTTTTTTATTTGATAGATATTGTTTTTACATAGCTTTTGATTAACTTTAATCATTTCATCACAAATCATTTTTTGCGAAATCTCTCTTGATAAACCAAAAGCTAATGAAATGATGGCATCGAGCCTTAGGCTTGCGGGGAAAATGGTTTTATTTAAGCCCTTTTCTTCTTTTACAATCGGCTTATCTACCTTCTCTAAGGAAACCGGATAATTATTCATTGTTTTAATTTCGTTTAAAAAATAATTTTCTAATTCTTCCTTGCATACAAAATAAATATCATCGGATATAATAATATCACCAATTGCCTCTCTTTTAACTCCCATTGCCATTAGATTTCCTAAGATATGACGATGAGTAAAGCTTGTAAAGCGTTTATTATAATTGACCTTAAGGATACTAACCTTACTTGAAGGCTTAATATCCAAAGGGGATAAAACTAATCTTTTGTATTCTGCAGCTTCATAGCCACCATCAAAATACCAGTTAATACTATTGTCTAGAAGGGGTTTGATTATTTCTTGTTCATGGGCGTTTAAAAAATTCGTAATAATGACATTTCCATCAAGAGCTCTTTTAATATTTGATTCACATATTTTAATAATTTGATTGTCTTCCATAAGTTATTCCTTAAGAAGCATTTCCAAGCTTCCCTTTCCATCCTTAACCCAAACCTTCGCATAGCTTCCGTTAATAATCGTGATTGTTGGGGAGACATGACCGATACAGGCATCTAAAACAATCGGAACATTATATTCTCCTAAATGGTCATAAACGGCCTTCTCATAGGAAACGCCAAAGGGTTCAGCGGTATTGGCTGGGCGACCAAAAATGAAGCCTTTGACATATTGAAACCATCCGGCATTTTTTAATTGCCATAGGGCTCTTTTAACAGCTAATGAATGAAGGTCACAGCTTTCTAAATACCAAATGATGCCATCATTCTTATACCTTTCATTAAATGATTTTACCTGATCATATGGCGTTCCAACAAGCGTAACTAGACAATCAAGGCATCCTCCAATAATTATTCCCTCTATTGAAACCTCTTCCTTTGATTTCCAATAAACAGGCTCAGTGTTGGTATAAGGGGCTAAGACATCCCCATTATTAATCCATTCTCTTTCCCAGAAGGGATAATTGTGTTCTGTAAACAAATCTCCTTGCATAATGCGGTAAGCATCATGAATGGCTTGGTCCCAGGGTACCATTCCAAAATCCGGAGTATGGGGACCATAAATTGAGGCAATATCACAAATAGTAGTAAGCGTAAAGGTAAAATTAGTATTATCCGAATATCCCATAAAAAATTTAGGTTTTTTCGTCTTTAGCATTTCAAAATCAATGTATGGTAAGATCTCAACCATAATTTCGCCACCGCCATTAGATAAAACAAAATCAACATCATCAGATAAATACAAATCTAATAATTCCTTTGCCCTGACATCACAGGTATTACTTTCAGCGTTTTCTAAGCGATAAACGCTAGGTGCCTCAATTAGATGATAGCCTAATTCCGAAAGCTTCCTTTTTGCGCTCAAATAACGCGATAAATATGGATCAGCATTGCATCCGAAGGATGGACAAGCAAGACCAATCGTATTACCTTTTTTTAAAAATGCTGGATATTTCATCTTAGTCACCTCTTCATATTTATGAAAAAAATAGGCTTCAGAGCCTATTTTGCTTGATGAGCAACATATTCCTTCTCATCAAAGTAATGCTTTCCTTTGATCGTTTTTTGAGCAATATTTGTGCAATGGTCACCGATACGCTCAAGATTGGATAGGATATCCGCAAAGTTATCAGCTATCGATACCTTACATGTTCCATCATACAATCTCAAGATATGCTCTTTTCGATATTTTTCTTCTAGGAAGTCAATTTCATCCTCTAAAATCATTACTTCCTTAGCCTCTTTAATACTACCAGTATTATAGGAATTTAAAGCCTTATTAAGCATCGTAACAATCTTATTATACATATCGTTTAAAGCTAATGTTCCCATTTCACTTAAAACCTCTTCATTGTCATATCTTTCTTTATAGAATTCAGCTATATTTGTACAATGGTCACCAATACGCTCTAAATCTCTGATTGTATCTAAATATTTAGCTAAGATAACTGATTCATTTTGATCCAATTCCATTGAGGTAATGTTTATTAAATAGTCATGAATTAATTTATCTAAAAGGTCAATTCGTGATTCCTTTTCCATAATCAATTCATATGTTTTTTCATTATTTTCCTTGGCATATAAAACAACATTTCCAAAGTTATCCTTAACTAAATCGCCCATCTGTGTGATGTTTGTTTTTACGACCTCTAAGGCTAAAACAGGAGATGAAACGTTGTAATTAGTTAATTGCTTAACAACATCATCCTCGGTTTCTCCCGGAATAATTTTTGTCGCAAGAAAGACAAGCCATTTAATAAACCAGAACATAATAAATGCTGATAAAAGGTTAAATATAATATGGGCAACCGAAATAGTCATCATTGATGCCCCGCCAAAGCAAAGATTTTCGATTTGTTGAATAAGCCATGTATAAGGCCACAATAAAATCAAGAAGATAATTGTCGAGACAAAGTTAAATATTACGTGGATAATAGCCGCACGCTTCGCTGGTTTAGAAACACCTATACTAGCAAATAAAGCTGTTACGGTCGTTCCGATATTACATCCTAAAAGAATTGGCAATGCTCCACTAAGAGTAATACTTCCTTCGGCATATAAAACCTGAAGAATACCGACAGTAGCTGCCGATGATTGTACTAGGGCAGTCACCGCAGTACCAATTAACACGCCAAGTAATGGATTATTTGATAATGCCGCAAACATCGACATAACCCGCGGATCAGATGAAATGCTGCTCATTCCATCGCTCATCGTATTCAATCCCAAGAATAGCATACCGAATCCCAGAACGACACCGCCAATATAACGTGCCTTCTTCTTTTTGGTAAAGGAAACAATTAAAGCGCCAATTCCTAGAATGATTAAAGCATACCTTCCAACATTTAAACCAATTAATATTGAAGTAACGGTCGTACCGATATTAGCTCCAATAATAACACCAGCTGCTTGAGTTAATGTCATCAATCCAGCTTGGACTAATCCAACAGACAAAGCTGTTGTGGCTGATGATGATTGAATCAGGATTGTCACAATCGCTCCGCAAACAACACCCTTTATCGGTGTATTTGTGGATTTTTCAATAATCTTTTTCATTTTATTTCCAGCTAGCGATTTGAGGTTTTCACTCATTATGTTAATACCAACTAAAAATAATCCAAGTCCACCCACTAGATGAAATATCATTTCTGTTATCGTCAATTTTATCACCTTTTCGTTTTTATTTATAAAACTGTGAACATCATATATAGATTACCATATTTGAACATAAATTTGGAGATAAAAAAAGAAATCAGAAATATAAAAATGTTTACATAATTAGTTTTTTCTTTATTTTCCTTAAAATATCTAAATTTTTTACACAAATAAACGAAACATCTTTTAACGATATTTCAATGAGTGATATCGATAAAATCTTTAACCAAATAAATATTACTATTAAAGCATATCAAAGCATTAGTATTTCGATAGGTGTAGCCTCAACAGCAGATACAATAAAAACATTTAATGACTTATATGTAGCTGCCGATAAAGCTTTATATATATCAAAAAAGAATGGTCGAAACCAAATTTCTATATATGAGTAATTTATAGATTTAAAAGGACAAGATTCTTAACATCTTGCCTTTTTTTTAACGTAAAAAAAGCAATCGACATTCAGGCGATTGCTTACAATTAACCCTAATTCAGTAGTTCACACTCAAGGTTTATAAACGATTTTGGATGAATAATCTTCGGCAACATTTTCTTCGACATCATCTTTTGTAGTCATCGTATCATTCAAATCCGGTCGTACATAATGATCACGTACAATTTGCTCCAAATTTTGAATTCTCCGTTTCACTGCATCTATCACAACACGGATTCGATTATCATCAATATAATTCTTGTCAGTATCTTGTGACAAAACTTCTTTAATAATATCTTCAACATCACTAAGTTTCGAAAAATCTAGCCAATCAAAAGAGTGAACTAATTTAATTTGTTCCTCGTGATGTTTTTTAAATGGCTTGCATACGATATCTTTATCGGTTTTGATTTGCCCAGGGAGCTTATCATAACCTAATGATGAACCACTGTCATAAATTGGCGCCATGCCAATCCATTCAAGAGTTTCAGCATTTCTCAGCGCTCCGAAATTGTTAAAGTGTCGATCCTCATTAGCGATAATATAATCTAATGTGATCATTCGGTCAAGAAATGGTTCAACGTCCTTAATTCCAAGAGCACAACAGCAATTGATGAAATGCTGATAAAGCGATGTGCTGTTATTTTTCTTCTGTACCAACATGATGCGCCATGCAGGAATCAACTCGGTATTATCATCAATAAAATCTTCGCACAAAGAATACGGTACATCTTTGTTCCAAATCAGTGTGTATGGCACATGATTAATTCCTAATCTTGTCATAATTAAAGAAGCTATTACTTCGTTGAACGGTTGCTGATTAAATGGGTTAGATCCACCCTTTACCAAGCATCGTTTACCGTTTATAATCTTCCACCTTTTTTTCAAAAATCCATCCGAAGTATTATCCGGTGAGGAAAAGTTTACTTCACTTGCTTTCTTAGACGCTCCGAATAGAACATCACCAATATCATCTGAAAAAGGATTGGAAAAAAAATTGATTTCATCCCATATAAGGTTTATTCCTTCCGGTTTTATCCAATATTGATCGGATAAACTTAAACCGAAACATTGAATCAAAAGCATTTTGGTATTAGCAATTTCAAGTGTTTCGAGTGCTTCTTTAATTCCATTTCTACTCGCAGGAATCGCTCTGTCCGTCCACCATTCATTTAGTGATGCTCTATCTGCAATTCCCTGTTTGATAGGAATACCGACCGGAAGATGCTCTGGAGCATAGATTTCTCTAATTTTTTTTATAAATCCTGTTGCATCATCAAGTTCAATCGAAGCCACAGATATTTTTTTGTGCATCAAAGTACATTTCATAACAATCACCTCGTTTCTCTTATACCGCTATTCTAAAAATGGCTTTTCAAAACATTGATTGAAGCGTGTAATTTTTTTATTTCGCCAATCAAAGAACACCAATATAACAATAATTATTACGCTTTATATTATACCCCATATAATCATCTTCATCAAGGCCTAGCTCATTATCTTAATGGACCAGCTGAAAACGAAGGAATTATCATATTTTGCTTTTTATTTTATCTCAAAAAGAGGTTCACTCCTAGAATTATCTCTAGAACTGAACCTCTATTTCAATTAGAAAACTACTATTTTTTATCTTATTTCTTCAAAAGAAATTTTTAGTATAAATCCACAAAATTCTTTAAGATAAAAAAAAGAAAATGCCCGATCATTTTTAGCTGTTATGCCTGGTCGCATTTTCTTGAATTTCGTTGGAGGCCCCGACCGGATTTGAACCAGCGATCAGGCAGTTGCAGTGCCGTGCCTTACCACTTGGCTACAGGGCCATAATATAAATGGAGCGGGCGATGAGAATCGAACTCACACAATCAGCTTGGAAGGCTGAGGTTCTACCATTAAACTACGCCCGCAGATGGTCGGGAAGACAAGATTCGAACTTGCGACCTCCTGGTCCCAAACCAGGCGCTCTACCAAGCTAAGCTACTTCCCGATATTTAAATGGCGCGCCCAAGAGGAGTCGAACCCCTAACCTTTTGATCCGTAGTCAAACGCTCTATCCAATTGAGCTATGAGCGCACGTATAATTTTTTAATAAATGGTGACCCGTACGGGACTCGAACCCATAAATGCATGCGTGAAAGGCATGTGTGTTAAACCGTTTCACCAACGGGCCAACCTAGATGCTCCTTAGTGTTTTTCCCTAAGGCACATTTAAGATTATAACCTAAGAGGATATCTTTGTCAACACATTTTTAAATAATTTTGTAACTTTTTGAATTGATTGAATTTTTAAAATTATCGATAGAGATTTTCAAATCTTCTTTTCCTCTTTTATTTTATGATTTCCAAGACAAAGCGTGCAGCATTTTCACAAACCTGATTGACAATTTCCATGTATGATTTTAATTGTTCCTTAGAATCCACAACATCCGAAATCATTCTCACGATAATAAAGGGCTTATTGTAAACGAAACATGTTTGAGCAATGGCAGTAGCTTCCATATCACACGCAATAATTCCATCGACATCCTTTGACACATTATCAAGAAGGCTTTTGTCAGTGACAAAGGTATCACCTGTCGCAATAATTCCTTTTTGATAAGGAATTGAAAGCTTTTTTGCGATATACTCAGCTTTAATCGATAATTCATCACTAGGACGATAAATATGTGGCATATCGGGAATTTGACCATACAAATAGTCAAAGCATTGAGCATCATGGTATGTACAGCCATTCGAAATAATTAACTCACACTGTTGAGCCGGCAAAAGACCACCAGCACAGCCAGTATTAATCACATAATCAATATCATACTCCTGCAATAAAAGCGTAGTCGTAATACTTGCATTGACCTTTCCTATTCCGGCTTGAACCAAGACAATTTGTCTTCCATAGGCTCTTCCAATATAAAAGGAACGCCCTGCTATTTCATCAATGCGACTAATACTCATCATATTTTTAATGAGTTCAATTTCTTTGTCCATTGCCCCAATAATTCCAACCATAGTATCATCCTTTCATAATGGATTTCATTTTTGTTACTATTATATCAACTGCCACATTATGCTTATTATCATTTGGAATGATAATATCCGCATATCTTTTCGTCGGCTTGACAAATTTATAATGCATTGGCTTAACAGTTGTAAGATATTGATTAACAACATTATCAACTGTTCTTCCACGTTCCTTGATATCTCTTTGAAGTCGCCTAATAAAGCGAATATCATCATCAGACTCAACATAAATCTTGATGTCACTTAAATTGCGAATTCTTTGGTCATCTAGAACCAAAATTCCCTCCAAAATAATGATATTTGTAGGATTTACTAATTCCTTTTTATCACTACGATTATGCAAAACAAAATCATAAACAGGCTTCATAATTGACTTATTATCTAACAAAGCCTCTAAATGCTCAACTAAAAGATCATTATCTAATGATGAAGGGTGATCGTAATTTGTCTTGTATCTTTCCTCCATTGATAAATCACTTTGATCCTTATAATAATCATCATGTCGAAGAACGGTTATATCATAGCCATCCATAGCCTCGATTATTTCATCGACTACTGTTGTTTTTCCCGAAGCACTTCCACCGGCAACGCTAATCAATATTGGTTTCATCTTTCTTCTCCTTTACCTTAAGTAGCTTCTCTAAAACTAAATATGCAGCTGGAATCATTAAGACAGATGCAATTAGATTAGCCACAGAATCACTAGTTTCACTTGATAAATAATTATTAATATCTGTAAATGTAAATAACCAAACAACAATTTCGGTCAAAACAATTACGATCAATAATCTTATTAATAAAACACCAATTGTTTCCATCAATTTTTTAAAGCTATAATTTTTATTATTAAACGCAAATCGCGAATTTGCAAAATAGGAAAAAATCGTTGCGACGATAAAAGCAAAAGAAACAGAAATAATTCTAAAGACAGACCCTAATATTGATTGATTATCTAAAGGATTATTTGAAATCGCCTCATAAAGAGAAGAAAATCCCTTTTCAGAAAGCCACAAAACAACGAAATTGATGGCGGTATTCATAAATCCAATTATCACAAACACCATAAATTGTTTAGATAAAAATTTTTCTTTAAAAAACTGCCATAGCTTATTCATCTATTTTCACCTTAAGGCTCGCCTTCGCATCGCTTTCCTCTTCGATTAGATAAATTGGTCTTTTTAAAACCTCAGTTCGAATATTGTATAAAAGATAAAACAAGAAATATATCATTATGAGAATGATAAACATATAAACATTTAATTGAAGCTGTTGTAAAAAGAATCCTAAATCCATATAATTTCCGACATTAGTAACAGTTAATACATATAAGACAATATCGACAATCACAACAGCCCCAACAAACATCATTCCTAAGATTGGAAAAATCATTAAAAGACTTGAATATTGATTAATTCCATTAAAACCATATTTAAAAAGCTTTTTAAAGTTCCAAGTTGTTTTACCAGCTTGACGGTCAACATAATCGTATAACAAGCATTTTTTTGTAAAGCCAACCCAAGAAAACATACCCTTGACAAAACGATTATTATCTTTAATCGATAAATATGCCTTGATTACTTTATTATCTAATAATTGAAAATCCTTAACGCTTTCCTCAAGCTTAATATTGGAAAAATGAGCAAATAAGCGATAAAACATTTTTGCAAACATTACCTTAAGCTTCGGCTCACCCTTGCGCGAGCGGTTTTTAGCATAAACTAAATTATAGCCTTCTTCCCAATATTTAATCATATCGTTAATCAAAACTGGAGGATGCTGAAGATCGGCATCAATCATAATAACCGCATCATTGTCGACACATTTCTCTAAACCAGCTTGCATTGCCGCCTCTTTTCCAAAATTTCTTGAGAAGGATATATAGCCAACCCGATCATCTTTCTCGGACAATTCACGCAAAATATTCAAGGTATTATCCTTACTTCCATCATTGACGAATAACAATTCAAAATGATAATTGGGATTAACCATATATTTCACGATTTCATCATAAAATAAATACAATGACTCCTGCTCATTATAACAAGGAACAATGATTGTTATCTTTTTCATCTACTTCAACTTCTTTCTAATCAATTATATCACAAATTAATCTTACAATTAAGAAGTAAATTTATTTCTCTTCTTTTTTTCGAATTTTCAAATCATAAACTAAATATCCACCATAAAGAACAAAGGAAGCTGCCGAAATGATAGCCGATTGCTTTAAGCCCCAAGGATTATATTTTAAGGTAAAGGAAATATGGTTACCTGCTTCCTTCGGAATATAAACTCCTGTCATTCCACCATTAACATTTATAACTTTATAACCTGTTGATGTTTTGAAGCAATCAGAATAAGCTACTGGTATGGAAATAATAATATCCTTATCCGTTTCACGATTAAAGGCAATATCTAATCCACTTCCATTATATTTTACAACTCGATTTGGATAATCATCCTGCCTGTTAAAGAAATCTTCTAAATAAGAATCACTATAATAAACCATTCCTAATTCTAAACGAGCATCATCGCCATTTCTTCTATTTATCATTGATTGAGTATTTTTAATACATAAGTATACCTTTTGTTCCGGCAATTTATCATAATAACAAATAGGATATGACCCAAAGCATGATTTCCATTCGGTATAAGTTCCATCTTCATTTTTCGTTCCTAAATAAACATCACTAAAGGTTGTCGCAAATTGAGATCCAAAATAGTAGATAAAAGCACCACTAGAAGGTATTTTATCATTACTATCCATATCTAATTCATATATCAAATAATTACCTGATACTGCCGTCCAAGGAGCGTTTTTATCACCAGTTGTATATTTATGAGAGTAATTTTTTACCGATAATTGACCTTCGGAGAATTTTGGCATTGTCAAAACCTCTTCATCTTCGCCGACATAATAAACATATGATAATAATGTTGCGGTCTTATCAAAGTTATCTCCCTTTAAGTAATAATCCTTCTCTCCGTTTGGTTTTGAACTATAAGGAGCATTTAAAATAGTATCATAAACAACAAAAGGAGTATATTTTGTATTTTCATATAATTTATATTCATTTGTTTTTGAGCCTTCAACGTATTCATAATGACTAGGGAGACCTAAATTTTGATTGGCATTCGATAAAACATATTTAGTTCCAAAGAGCTGTTGCATATCTAAATATGGATTATCATCGTTAGATGAGGCATTTGTAGTGATTTCAGTTCCAAACATCAAATGCGTAAACTCATGGGAAGCTGCGGTATGCCAGGAGTGGAAATTTTTCATTGTCGTTAGCTGTAGTTGTGTACGATTGAAGTTTTGACCATCTCCGCCCTTATCAATCTGTGGTCCACAATAAATACGGTAGAATTCGCTAGTAAATGGTGAATAGTCATTTAAATAATCATTAACTGAATTTCTCTTCTCATCAACAATTAAGAAATTCAAGGTTCGAAATGGCGCCATATAAAAGAATACCATTCCAACAACAAGCTCAACCGATAACAAATATGGCATTATATTAACCTTGCGAACAAAGCAAGACACCGTTCCTAAAATAATTAATACTAAAGCTACAATTAAAAAGACACAATCAATTTGCAAATTTAAAACAAATCCTGGGTTAATCTTTAATGTCGGTTCAATAGCTGCAATATTAAAAATATAATTGAAAATATTCGTTGAATAAACCTTATCAACATATAAAATCAAGACAATAAAGCAAATAATAAATACAACAATGTTTTTAATTAGTTGCTTATACCTTACCTTATAAAAATTAAAATTAGTTTCATCAATGACCTTTGCGGCTATCATAATATTAAAGAAGGTAATCATAACAAACCATCTTGTATAAGTTCCATTACTTCCACTGAAAAGCATATAAAATAATGGCATAAATAAAACGATGATTTCGAGTGGCATTATCACCTTAAAAACACTGCTTTCACGATCGTGTAAGAAATAAACTGACAAGGCAATTAACAAACCTGTTATCGTCATATAAATTGATAAATGCATATTTATGTAGCTGTACCATCCATTATTTGAGAATCCCCAATAATCTGTTGAAATAGCCGGTGTAAAGAGCTCACCTAATAATCGTAGATATTGAACATTATCTTTAAAAATAAATAATTGTGAAAAATCAATAGCCATTCCGCTTCCTTTTGTCGTATCGCGCAAAATAGCTAAGGCTGAAGGAATCAAAACAATAGCTCCCATTAAAACACCAAGAATCCCCAACAAGCAAAAGCTTCCAAATTCTAAGCCAAAGCTCTTATTTTCCTTCTTATAGTCAATGGCATAATGAATTAATAAAAGAAAGAAGGCAAAGATTATACACAAATAAGCATTATAGTAATTATAAAAAACCAAAGAACAAATATACAATGGTAAAATAAATTTTTTCCCACGATGGAAATATTCCATAATAATAGCCGTTGCGGGTAAATAAGCAATTAACGAATAGTAGATAGGGAAAGCTTGATTGATTACATTAGCTCCACAAATTCCATACAATAGGGAGCCGAAAAAAACAGCCTTATTTCCTCTTCCTCGCATATGTAGATAAACAGCAAATAAAATAACACCAACAAACAACTTACTGAATTCCTGAAGTCCAAAGGCAAACGAAAAAGGCATAAAGAAGCTAAAGATAACCGATAATAAAGAAAAAATATCAAAGGAAACATAATAGGTATCGACAAAATAGGAGGAGCCTAAATAATTAGAAAAGCTATAAAATGACAACCTATTGGCCTTAAATCTAATGACAAAATCCTTCATAAAAGGAAAATATTGAGCATTATCATCGCCAAATTGACTATAATAATTATTGTTGATAATGACAAGCAACGTTAATCCTGAAACAATGACAATTCCTAATATTAAAATCAAGCAAGACATTGTCTCTTTATAGCTATCAAAAATGCTTGTTTTCATTTTTGCTTTTTTCATTTATTACACCTTCAATCTTTTAGTATTTTACCACAATTTAACGATATATACAATTATATAATGGATATTTTTTGAGTTTCCCCATTTTTAATTTCGAGTAAAAATCAGTCATTCTATTAAGG
>CAZWLD010000025.1:0-31340 GCA_964634685.1 uncultured Anaeroplasmatales bacterium | reverse complement strand
AAATAAATAATTTATTTTTTTTCAAAAATCTCTTGATTTATTTATAGTTGGCTCCTTTGAGTAAATTATAGCACTAAGAAATAATATAAACAATATTTTGAAATAAAATAAGATAATTGTCCCACAAATTTTCGACAATTTTAGTTTATAATCAATCAAAAAGGATGTGAGATTTATGGATGAGGCGTTAGAAATCACCGAATATAAAAAAATTAGAGCCAAAAAATCAGTAATATATATATCGATTATTATTTTTTCAATTTGTCTAACATATGGTATTGTCAAACTAATTAAGAGTCATGGTAATGATGCGAAAGCCATTTTGATCATCATCGAAAGTGCTGTTTCTATCATCATTCCATTCTTATTTCCCTTAATTGAAAAATTGTTTAAAATAAAAATTGGCACACCAATTTATCTCGTCACAATGATTTTTTTATTTTTATCGGTTACGCTTGGTGAAACCTTAAACTTTTATGAAAATGTCCATGGTTGGGACAAGCTCTTACACATAACCTCAGGTTTTTTGCTTACATTTGTTGGGTATTGCTTTATCATTAAATCATTGCGTGATTTACCTTTAAAGCAAAAGGTATCCTTAGGAATATGTTACAGTGTTTTCTTTGCTTTAGCCTTTTTAATGTGCTGGGAAATCATTGAATTTCTCGTTGATACTATTTGTGGAACAAATATGCAAAAATTCATTCCTGATAATTTATTAAATAATGGTGGCAATTCCTTTGATGTATTAAATGGAACAGTTGAAGAAATTGGTGAATATTTCAAAAATCCATCAGGATATAAATTTCCATTAATGGATACAATGAATGATTTAATAACTGGATTCTTAGGTTCAATTGCCTGTTGCCTTATCTTAATTAAAACAGGAAAGAATCATGATGAGGAATACAGTAAAATAATTACTAATAAATAAACTCCAAAATAGATTTTTCTACTTTGGAGCCTTTTTTTTATTCTTCAGTTTTTTCTAAAACTGTATTGTTTTCTTCACATTCTTCTTCAATATGAGGTACAACAGTAATTGTTGATACGGCCTGATCATCTCTTAAACGAATTAATTTAACGCCTTGAGTGGCACGACCAGTTTGCGAAATATCCTTAACAGCTAATCTGATAACAACACCCTTATCGGTTGTAATGATTAAATCATCATCACTAGTAACGGTTGTTAAAACCTTCAAATCACCCTTCGCTTCAGTTGCATTTAGGGTCTTAACTCCTTTACCTCCACGCGTTTGACAACGATATTCACTAACTTTGCTACGCTTACCATAACCAAATTCGGTCACAACTAAAACAGCCTGAGTATCATCTAAATCATCATTCTTGTCCACAACAGATACACCAATTAGATATTCATCATCAGCTAAATCCATTCCTTTGACTCCACTAGCAGTACGCCCCATTGCCCTAACGTCATTTTCATTAAAACGAATGGCCTTACCATTTGAAGCACCTAAGATAATATCCTTATTACCATCTGTTAATCTAACACCTAATAATTCATCATCCTCACGTAAGCCTAAGGCAATAATTCCTGATTGACGGATATTCTTGAAATCTGTAACACTTGTTCGCTTAACAATACCATTTTTAGTTGTAAAGAATAAATAGCTATTTTCATCATCAAAATTACTGATATTTGTTACAGCCGCAAGCTTTTCGCCTTTTGCAAATTCTAAAATATTGACAATTGGAATACCCTTAGATTGGCGGCTTCCTTCCGGAATATCGTAACCTTTAATCTTATAAACTCGACCTTTATTTGTGAAGAATAATAAATAATCGTGGGTTGATGTTGTTAAAGAATGAACAACATAATCATCATCATTTGTCTTCATACCATTAGAGCCAGTACCACCACGATTTTGAGTTGTAAATGTTTCAACCTTCATACGCTTAGCATAACCCTTATTAGTTATTGTAACGACAACATCATCCTCAGGAATTAATGATTCGTTATCAATATTGATTTCAACATTTAAATCGATTTCAGATACACGTTTATTTTCCTTCGAATAATTATCGCGAATTTCAATGAGCTCATTTTTAATGATTTCATGCTTACGCTCATCGCGAGCTAAAATATCCTCATAATCAATAACCGCTGCTTTTAATTGATTATATTCTTCGATTGTTTTTTCGCGTTGAAGACCACTTAAACGCTTCAATTGCATATCAAGAATAGCCTGAGCTTGAATATCACTTAATCCAAAGCGCTCCATTAGCTTAGTTTTTTCGGAGCCATCCTTCGTTTCACGAATGATTGAAATAATTTCATCGATATTATCTAGAGCTATTAATAATCCTTCTAAAATATGAAGACGAGCTAAGGCTTTATTTAAATCAAATCTTGTTCTTCTTGTAATAACCTCAAATTGATGTTCAACATAATGCTCAATAATTTCCTTTAAGGATAATTTTTTTGGTTGATTATCAACTAAAGCAATCATATTGATACCATATGTTGTTTGAAGTTGGGTAAATTTATAAAGATTGTTTAGCATAACATAAGGATTAACATCTCGACGTAAATCAATGACAATACGCATTCCATTACGGTTTGATTCATCCTGAAGGTTAGTAATACCATCAACAATTTTTTCTTTTACAATCTCCGCAATTCTTTCAATTAAACGCAATTTATTGACCTGATATGGAATCTCGGTAATAATAATTTGATTCTTTCCATTATGACCTTCAACAATATCAGCTTTAGCTCTTACAACGATTGTTCCTTGTCCGGTTTCATAAGCCTTTCGAAGTCCTGAATAACCTAAAATTAGCCCACCTGTAGGAAAATCCGGTCCTTTAATATATTGCATTAATCCATCAACATCAATATCGTGATTATCCATATATGCTAAAGTTCCATCAATAACCTCAGCCATATTATGAGGTGGAATATTTGTCGCCATACCAACAGCAATACCAGTTGCTCCATTAACTAAAAGGTTAGGATAACGTGATGGTAAAACTGATGGTTCAACCTCAGTCGCATCATAGTTATCTACAAAATCAACAGTATCCTTGTCAAGATCACGAAGCATTTCCATCGATATTTTTGACATACGAGCTTCTGTATAACGCATAGCCGCAGCTCCATCTCCATCGACAGAACCAAAATTACCATGACCATCAACCATTGGATAACGGTAACTAAAATCTTGAGCCATACGCACCATTGCATCATAAATTGAAGAATCACCGTGAGGATGATATTTACCCATAACCTCACCAACAATACGAGCTGATTTTTTATAAGCGGTATTAGGATATACTCCTAATTCCTTCATTCCCCATAAAATACGACGATGTACAGGCTTTAATCCATCTCTTACATCCGGAAGAGCACGGGATACAATAACGCTCATCGCATAACTTAAGAATGAGCTTTTCATTTCACTTGATAAGTCAATATCTTTAATCTTTCCATGATTAAATTCTTTTATTTCATCCATTGCTTCTTCTCTCCTTAAATATCAAGATTATTAACATATTTAGCATTCTCTTGAATAAATTCACGACGTGGATCAACCTCATCACCCATTAACATACTAAATATTTGATCTGCTTCCATCGCATCACTTAAAGTAACTCTTAATAAAGTTCTTTGTTCTGGGTCCATTGTAGTCTCCCAAAGCTGTTCTGGGTCCATTTCACCAAGACCTTTGTATCTTTGAATAGGAGCTTTAGGTGGATATACCTTCTTTAAAACCTCAAGCTCTTCATCAGAATATGCATAATCAATTTTCTTACCTGCTTGAATACGATATAGTGGTGGACAAGCTGAATAAACATATCCAGCCTCAACTAAACCGCGCATATAGCGATAGAAGAAGGTTAATAAAAGAATACGAATATGGGCTCCATCGACATCGGCATCGGTCATAATAACAATCTTATGATAACGAGCCTTGGTAATATCAAATTCTTCACCAATTCCCGTTCCAATTCCTTGAATCATTGATAAAATTTCATTATTTGATAAAGCTCGATCTAAACGGGCTTTTTCAACATTTAAAACCTTACCTCTTAATGGTAAAATCGCTTGGAATTCTGATTCACGACCCTGCTTTGCAGATCCACCGGCTGAATCTCCCTCGACTAAATATAATTCTGCTCTTTCCGGATCCTTACAACGACAATCCGCAAGCTTTGAAGCAAAATCTAAAGAATTTAATGGTGTTTTTCTTGTTGCTTCGCGAGCTTTTTTAGCGGCGATACGAGCACGAGAGGCTAGTTGAGCTTTTTCAATAATAATTTTTGCATCATTTGGATGCTCAAGTAAGAATTTATCAAGAGCCGCTCCAACAATTTGACTAGTGATAGCTCTTACTTCACTATTTCCTAATTTTGTTTTCGTTTGTCCTTCAAATTGAGGATTTGGATGCTTAACTGAAATAATAGCGGTCAAGCCTTCACGAACATCATCACCCGTAAAGCTTTCATCCTTTTTAAAGAATTTATTATCAGTGGCATATTTATTTAAAACACGAGTTAAAGTTAATCTAAATCCTTCCTCATGGGTTCCACCCTCATGGGTATGAATATTATTAGTAAAGGAATAAATATTTTGGGTGTATGATGAATTATATTGCATCGCAACCTCAACAGTTATATTATCAACCGTGTCATCAACATAAATAATATCCTCATGAAGCTTTTCCTTATTGGAATTTAAGAAGCGAACATATTCGATAATACCACCTTCATAATGATATTCATTATGAGGTCCATCCTCAGTTCTATGATCGGTAATAGTAATACGAATTCCTTTATTTAAGAACGCTAGCTGTTGGCAACGTGTCCTTAAGGTTTCATAATCATATACCTTAGCATCATCATCGGTAAAAATCAAATCATCAGCCTTAAATGTAACAACAGTACCGGTTTTATCTGTATCACCAAGGCATTCAATATCTTTATCAGGATGACCACGATGATATAATTGATGATATTGCTTTCCATCCTTATAAACTGTTACATCAAGCCATTCCGATAAGGCATTTACAACACTAGCACCAACACCATGTAATCCTCCCGATACCTTATATGATTTACCATCAAACTTACCTCCAGCGTGTAAGACGGTAAAAACCGTTTCTAAGGCACTTTTTCCGGTCTTTGGATGGATATCTACAGGAATACCACGTCCGTTATCCGTAACGCGAATTATTTCTCCTTTTAGAATTTCAACATTAATCTCATTTGCATATCCTGCTAGAGCCTCATCGATTCCATTATCGACAATTTCCCAGACAAGATGATGTAATCCTCGAGGTCCAGTTGTACCGATATACATACCTGGTCTTTTTCTTACCGCTTCAAGTCCCTCTAATACTTGAATGTTGGAGGCACCATAATGTTCTTCCATTTTAATTCAACTCCTTAATTTCATTTTCTTTTAGCATAAATATTTGACAATCACTTAACATATTTCTTATAACATCAATATTTGTTGTGGTGATGAAGGCTTGGGTATTTTTAATAATACCAATTAATTTTTTTTGCCTTATATCATCTAATTCACTTAAAACATCATCTAACAAAATAATTGGTTCCTGTTTGGTGTGTCTTTTTATATATTCATATAAAGCTATTTTTAAAGATAAACATATTGTCCTTTGTTGTCCTTGGGAACATAAATTAGCTTTATTTCCGTTAATATAAAAAAACAAATCATCACGATGGGGACCATAGGCTGTTATTTTTGAAATAACATCCGATTTTAATTTAAGTAAATAATCCTCAATACTAATTTCTTTTTTTACATATTCAATTGATAAATTTTCATTACTTATTGAATAATGAATCTTTTGGGCAATTTCATTAATCTCATTAATAAAATCCGTTCGATATTGAAAAATTCTCGAAGCACTTTCCATTAATTCTCTTGTGATAATTTCTAAAGGAAGATAATCATCATCTAAATCCATTGATTTTAATAATTCTTGTCTTTCTTTAAGAATTTTTCGATATCTATTCATTTCAATTAGGTAGCTTTTATTAACCTGACCAATTTCCATATCAAGAAATTTTCTTCTTTCGATTGGTGAACCCTTAACTAAGGATAAATCCTCAGGTGAAAACATAATAACGTATAAATTTCCTATATAATCACTTAATTTTTTAATCTCAATTCCATTAATTTTGGTTGTTTTACCATATTTAGAAATCACAATTTGATTATTCTTAATACCTTTTATATTGACTGCCGCATAGGGTTTATTAAAACTAACAACCTCATTATCGTTATTGGTTTTATGAGATTTCGTCATTCCCGCCATATAGATAGCTTCAAGGATTGTTGTTTTTCCTGTTGCATTATTTCCATAAAAAATAACGGTATTTTTTTTGATATTCAAATCTAATTCTAAAAACTTTCGGAAATTAATTAAGCAAATTTTATTAATGATTCTTGATTTGGTATTTTCCATATCCAATCACTTCAATAATATAATCAGAATAAAGCTTACGACCACGGCGATTTTCTAATTCATTATTAACATAAACCTTCGTAGTAGCTAAAAACATTTTTGCCATTCCTCCACTACTAATTAAATCAGTCATTTTTAAAAATTGACCTAAGGTTATAAATTCTGTGTCAATAAAAACATCCTTCAAAAAAATCACCTTCGTTTCTAAAATTTCATTTCTAAGAGCTTTTTATTTAATCAATTAATAATTTATTTAATAAAATTAAAAAGATTATAGAAATGAAAAATTTTAATGAATATAACTATTTTTAAGAATAATTATACGCTATACGAATGAATTATATCATAAAAAGCAAAAAAAGTAAAGTAATATAAATAAATATATATATAAATAATATCTTAATTAAAAAAGAAAAAAGGATATCATTTTTAGATATCCTAATCGATTTTAACTGGTAAAATTAAGGTTGTTAAATTAGTATCAAGTTCACCCTTAATTATAAATGGCTTTACTTCACCAGTGAAATTTAAAGTGATTTCTGGAGAAGTATAGACACGAAGAATTTCAATTAAATAACGAGAACTAAAAGCTATATTAAATCGACTTCCATTAACATCTATCGGTACAACCTCTTCTAAAGCATTACCAATTTCGGTGTTTTTTGAGGTAATTTCTACAACTTTATCTTCGCGAAGACTAAAGGAAATGATATTAAAATTACGATCTTTATCTTTAGGTGATAATAATGATACACGATCAAGGGCTTGTAATAATTCTTCACGATCAAATTTGATTGTTAGTAAAAATTCACTTGGAATAAACCTTGAGGTATCAGGATAATTTCCTTCCAAAATTCGACTTTGGAAGAGAATGTTATTAAATTTGAATAAAACATTTTTATCCTTAATAGTAATATTTATTTCACCATTGATATTTTCAATTATTTTAACTAAATCATCTAAGCTTGAAGATGGAATAACAACATCTTTATTTTCGTTATATTGTAAATACAATACCTTTTGACTTAATCGGAAGGAATCAGTTGCGGTACATGTTAATTTACCATCATCTAATTTTAAATTAAGACCAGTTAAAATAGGTCTTTTTTCACTTGTAGAACAAGTAAAAATTGTTTCCTTAATAAGATTCTTTAGAGCTTTAGAATCGATTTTAAGAGGATTTTCATCATCAATAAATTTAATTTCTGGATAATCCTCATAATCAAAAATGTTTAACTTGAATTCTGAACGATTAGCTTTAATGATAAATACACGATCCTCAAGTAGAGCCATTTCAATTTTTGGTGAATTTACTTTACGAACGATATCGATTAAAAACAAACCAGGAACAACAACATTTCCTGTTGATTTTACATTAAGGCTTTTATCATTAATAGTTGCTTGTATAGAAATATTAGTATTACTTGAAGTCATAACAATTTGATTTTCCAAAACATTTATTTTGATTCCCTTTAAAGAATTTAAGGGAGTTTTACTAGGAATACCTTTAGCTATAATATTTAGATTTTCAAGTAGAACTTCACGGTCGATTGAAAATAGCATTTTATATTCTCCTTTATTTAAAATTTTATTTTTATTTTTTTTAAGCAATGTTGAAATGTGGAAAACTCCATCTATATATATTATATCATAATTAAATATATATTAAAAGAGAATTAGGCTTTTTTTTCCACTTTTTTTTGAAGGTTTTCCACAGCAATTCTTAAATCTTCCTTGTTGTTAATTTCGTTTTCAATTTTTTCACAAGCTGATAAAACAGTGGAATGATCACGATCACAAAAGATTGATCCAATTTGCTTGTAAGGAACATTATACAATTTTTTGATTAAATACATGGCAATATGACGAGGAGTTGTAAATTTATTTAATCGCTTTTTGCCAATTAAATCATTGACAGTAATTTTATAATAGTCACTGACAATACTTAAAACACGGTCATAATTATTTTCATTCATTGAATCGGTTTTTTTATTTTTTTCTAAGAGAGCTTCTAAAGCCTCTTTAGCAGTATCAACAGTGATATCAATATCATTAATAACACAATAGAACATAACGCGTTTTAAAGCACCTTCTAGCTCCCTTATATTTGAAACAAAAGAAGAAGCAATAAAAGATAAAACCTCATCTGGAACCGAATCAACATCAGATGTTTCAGAAATTAATTTTTGGCGAAGAATTTCAATACGATGATTTAAATCAGGCACTTTAATATCAATTGTAAGTCCACTTTCAAATCTTGATGTTAAACGATCCATAATGTTTAATTCCTTGGCCGGACAATCACTAGTGATAACAATTTGTTTATTTGCTTGGGATAAAATATCAAAAAGCTTAAAGAATTCGGTTTGTGACTTTTGAGCTCCTGATAAAATTTGAATGTCATCAATTAACAAGCAATCAAGATTTCGATACTTGTTATTAAATTCTTCAAAAGGATCAACATTGGAATTTTCGTTTCTTCTTTCCTTTAAAGAGGCTTTTCGATAATCCTCCATAAAGGTGTCAGCTTTAATATATAATACTTTAGTATTAATATTATTGTCGATAATTTCATTTCCAATAGCCTGCATAAGATGAGTTTTACCTAAGCCTACTCCACCAAAAATGTAGAGAGGATTGGCGACCATACCAGGCTGACAGGCAACCTTTAGAGCTGTTCGGAAGGCAAATCGATTTGAATCACCGACAACAAAGTTTTTGAAGGTATAGGTGGCATTTAATTCACCTGGTTTAATTCCAACCTTATTGTTTTCTTCAATTTGTTTGATTTCATTATCGATATCTTCTTTAGTATATAATTTTAAGTGAATTGGTTCTTGGGCAAGCTTTGATAAAATCGAATCTATTGTTCCTTTAAAATATTTTTCAATTCTTTGCTTATTAAAAGCATAAGGACATATTACATATAAAATTCCTTTATCAAATTTATAGATTTCGGTTAGTGATTGAAATAATTCAGAAAAAGTATCTTCATTAACCTCTCGCTCTAATTCCTTTAGGGTTTCAGCCCATAAATCGTAGTATCGTTGCATAAACATTCTCCTCATCTACATAACGCCTTTTTATAATAACATAAAAATAAACAAAATCAATAATAAAGTTTTCCACCAAAAATGTGGATAACTTTTGACAAAATTAGATATTATTTTCTTATCAACAAGTAATCAACATTAAAAAAAACTGATAACTAAAAGATTTTTTTAACTTTTCCACATTTATCTTTCCACTGTGGATAAGTTAAAAGTTTTCCACATTTTTAAAAATATTTTTTCATCATTTTTATGTGGATAATAAAATGTGATTAATCTATTCTTAAAAAATGACGTAAAAACCGTTTCAATTTCAATTTTTTAAAAATTCGCATATTGACAACTCTTGATATTAATTATATAATGTTAGAGCATGGTTTCGTAAGAAAGGCGGTATTTATCAATGGCAATGAAGAGAACTTATCAACCTAATAAACGTAAAAGACAAACTACTCATGGATTCAGAGCTAGAATGGCTACTCCAGGAGGACGTAACGTACTTGCACGTCGTCGTCAAAAAGGTAGAAAGCAATTAACTGTATAAATTACTTGGACCACTTGAAAAAAATTATTTATTAAGTGGTCATTTTTTTTATTATGGATAAAACCTATGTAATAAAAAAAAATCAAGAAATCGACGCAATAATTCGTGAAAGGAAATCGATAGGTAACAAGTATTTTGTTATTTATACAAAAAAATATAACGAGACCAGAAGCTTTCGCTTTGCAATGTCGATTGGACGAAAATATGGAAATGCGGTTTCAAGAAATTTAATGAAAAGAAGAATTCGTGAGATTATTCGAAATAATAAAGAATTATTTATTAACAAAGATTTTGTAATTGTAATAAAAAAAGAAAGCTCACAATTGTCATTTCAAGAAATTGAAGCCAATCTAATTAATTTATTAAGGAAGGTGTATCAATGAAAAAAAGAACAGTATTGTTAATTGCTTCTTTTTGCTTACTTCTTCTCTTAACAGGATGTGGATCAACTGCGACTGATAAGCCAATCACAGCCAATGAGGGTTGGTTTGAACAGGTTATGGTTATTCCAATCGGATATATCCTTGAATTTTTCGCCAAAGCATTTAATAATAACTTTGCAATGGGTGTTTTATTTGCAACAATTATTGTTCGTACAATTTGTTGGCCTATCTATGCAAAATCTAATGATTATATGCTTAAAATGCAATTATTAAATCCAGAGCTTCAAAGACTTCAGCAAAAATATGCTTTGAGAAAAGATCCAGAAGCCCAGCAACAAATGCAAATGGAAATGATGAAGCTATATAAAAAGTATGAAATTAATCCACTAGGATGTATGGTTACATTCCTTCAAATGCCAGTCTTTATGGCAATGTATCAATGTGTAGTTCGTATTACGGTTGGTAATGTCTACAATGAAAGTGAAGAACTTTTATACGAAAGCTTATTCTTTAAGGGTGTGGAAATTGACCACAAGCTCTTTGGATTTATTGATTTGAGTGTTAGTTCACAAAAGGCTGGCTGGCAAGGCTGGATATTACCAATTTTGGTAGGTGCGACGATGCTTCTTTTACAATATTTCGGCTCAAAGAAGCCAAAATATGCAAAGAATGTACCGACACCTCAGGCCTCCGAGCAAGCTGAACAAATGCAAAGAACAATGAAAATCATGAACTATGTTATGGTCGGAATGATGGTTGTAATGTCTATTTCAAGTGGAGCTTTAGCCTTCTATTGGGTAGTCGGTAACCTCTATTCTTTAGGCCAACAGCTAATTAGTCGTGAATTATCAAATCGTAAATATGAGAAAATGAAGAACCAAGGAATTATCGGAGGTTAGTATGTTAAAGAGAATTGAATTTGAGGCTTTAAATGAAAAGGAAGCTTTAAGTGTAGCCCAAAAATTATTAAAGGCTCCTCTTGATAAAATTAAAATCAATTATTTAGAAGAAAATAATGATGGTTCCAAAAGTGTTTATGAAGCAGTAGCCTATATTAATTTAGCCCAAGAAGGAAAAAAATATTTAGAGGATATTTTAAATGCTTTAAATATTACCTATACCCTTGAGGTTAGAACTCTTAATGATGGAAATGAAATTTATTATTCGATAAATTCTAATGAAAATCCATTGTTAATTGGACATAATGGACGTACCCTTGAGGCTTTACAAATTTTATTAAAAAATTTAATTAGTCATTATGCAAGTGACGAAAATGTTTTGGTTTCTGTTGATTGTGGTGGATATAAAGAAAATCGTAAGCGTCAATTAGAAATTATGGCAACTAAGCTTGCAAAAGAGGTTTCGAAAACGAAGAGAGAGGTTAAGCTTGGACGCTTATCAGCCTTTGAAAGAAGAATTATTCATACAAAGCTTGCGGATTGGCGCGATGTTTATACTGAATCAATCGGGGAAGGCGAAAATCGTCGTTTAGTAATAAAACCTGTCAAAAAATAGCCAATATTTTGGTTATTTTTTTTATAGCAAATATGGTATGATATATATAGTATTATAAAGGAGGAAAAGTATGCTTAAATTAGTTAATGTCAGTAAATATTATAATACTGATGGTAATGTTGCTCTTGGTTTAAAAAAAGTGAATGTCGAACTATATCAAAATGAAATTGTCGCAATCGTTGGTGAATCAGGAAGTGGTAAAACAACATTTTTAAATGTTATTAGTGGTGTTGATACCTACGAAGAAGGGGAAATCTATTTTAATGGCGAAGAAACTTCCTATTTTTCGAATGAGGATTATGAAAAATTTCGAAAGGATAATGTTGGTTTCATTTATCAAAACTATAATTTAGTTGATTCCTATACTGTTTTAGAAAATGTTATGATGCCTTTAATATTAAAGGGAGTTAATAAAAAGGAAGCTAAAAGGAAAGCAATTGAAATTATCAAACGCGTGGGCTTAGAAAAAAGAATGCGCAATCGATCAATTAAATTATCCGGTGGCGAAAAGCAAAGATGTGTTATTGCGAGAGCCTTAGCTTCAGATTCTTTGATTTTGGCCTGTGATGAGCCAACCGGAAATCTTGATAGTAAAACCGGTAAAGAAATCATTTCTTTAATTAAAGAAGTATCAAAAGATAAATTGGTTTTAATTGTTACGCATAATTATGATGAAGTTAAGGATATTGCCACTAGAAAGCTTCGTTTCTATGATGGTGAGCTTGTTGAAGATAAGGTTTTAGTTCAAAATGAATATAAGGAAAATATTATTGAAAAGGAAGAATATAAATTAAAATTCAAGGATTTAATTTATTATGCTTGGAAAAATATTATTTCAACTCCCAAAAAATCGATTTTCATTTTATTTGTGTTTTTAACATTATCATTGATTATTACAAATGGTGTGCAAGGAATATTATCATCAAATGTTGATGGTGGTTATACTGACAATCGTCATAATTTAAATGACTGTATTATGGTAAGCAATGATGGTAATTTTGTGGATGTAAATAAGCTAAAGGAGTTAGATGATTTTGCTTTTGCTATGCCATTTTCCGATTATTTTTCTGTTTATGATTTATATCAATATGCCCAAAATGATAAATATTATTTTTCAGGTTGGTTAGATTTTACGGAAAGATATAATTATAATCTTATTGCTGGGGCCTTTCCTAGTAATGATAATGAGGTTTGTGTTTCTTCAAATAATAAAAATGTAATTGGGGAAAAGATTAATATTAATGGATATGATTATACAATTTCTGGAATTATTAATGAAGATAATATTCTTTTAAAGCAAAGTCAATATAAGGTTATATTTAATAGATATTATTATAAAAGTATTAATTGCTTTACTGATAATGAGGTTATAAAGCTTGTGACTGGTGATGAAGAAAGTATTTATATTTATGGATTTGAAAATATCGAAGATATTAATTTTTACATTGAAAATATTAAATTAGATTTTTTTAATTATGAGGTTATTTTAGAATCAAAAGATCATGAAAAGATGATTTCGGTACCATCTGATTTTCTTAGTGAATTTTATTTAAATAATGGTAGTGATAAAATAATGCTTTTTGTGAATGGAAATTTAAAAAACAATATTCAAAGTATAAATAATATGGGTTATTTTGCCTATGATTATTCTGGTCATAAGGATATATCCTTAGATTATTTTGTAAATTTTTTATCCTTTGTTATGTCGGTAATTGGTTTTTGTTTTATGTTTTTGATTATATATTTTATATCTTATGTTGTATTATTCTTTGTTCAAGGCTCAAGGAAAAAGGATTATACAATTATGCGTTCACTTGGTATTTTAAAACCGAATATGAAGAATATTGTGAGTTTTGAAATGCTCTTCCACGCTGTTATTTCATATATTCTCTTTGTTGTTTTGATTGGAACGATTAATGTATTTCATAAGCTAACAGGCTTTGAAATAATTACTGATGGAAAGCTTTTAGGAATGTTAGGTTCATTAGGAATAATGATTATTCTAGGTCTTTTATTAGCTCGAGGCTTTAATAAACGACTATTTAAAAATTCCATTAATCAAACATTAAAAAAGGAGGATTTATAAGATGCTTAGGATTACGAATATTGATAAGTATTTTAATAAAAATAAAAGCAATGAAATCCATGTCATTGATAATACATCCTTAGATTTTAATGATTCTGGATTGGTTGTTTTATTAGGTCATTCAGGTAGTGGTAAAACCACATTATTGAATGTCATTGGAGGATTAGATAAAGCCAAAGGCTCAATCCAATATGATGATGTTTTTATTGAAAAATATAAAATGAGCAAAATGGATGCGTTTAGAAGTAAGCATATTGGTTATATTTTTCAAAATTATAATCTTTTATTAGAAAATACAGTCTATGAGAATTTAGAAATTGCTTTAAATTTATGCGGTATTTATGATAAAGAGGAAATTGATAAAAGAATTCGTTATTGTCTTACTGCCGTTAATATGTATAAGTTTAAGAAACGAAAGGCTCAGGCCTTATCCGGCGGCCAGCAACAAAGAATTGCGATTGCCCGAGCCTTGATTAAAAATCCGGATATTATTATTGCGGATGAGCCAACGGGAAATCTTGATAGTAAGAATACAGTTGAAATAATGAATATTATCAAGAAAATTAGTAAAACACGCTTAGTTTTATTAGTTACGCATGAAGAAAAAATTGCAAAATTTTATGCGGATCGAATTATTTCGATTTCCGACGGAAAAATATGTGATGATGAGGAAAACCATAATGATGAAGGCTTAGATGTCTCTGATCATCAAAATATTTATTTGAAAGATTTAAATAAAGAGGGATACAATGATATCAATATTTATTTTGATAAGGAAAATAAGGTCAAGCTTGATATTATATTAAAGGATGGAAATATTTATATCAATTCATATGATGCCAATATCAAGGTAATTAATCAAAATTGTGATGCCAAAATCATTGATGATCATTATCGAGATATCAAGCTTGATGATATTGATGATTTCTCTTTTGATACAAGTGATTTTGATGATAAAAAGGGTAAGCGAAGACTGTTTAGTGGTTTTAAAGAGGCATTTTTCGGATTCTTTAACGTCACAAAAAGAAAAAAACTTTTATATTTTTGTTTCTTTATGTTAGGAATGATTATTGCGGGCTTGATGATATCTTATTCTGATTATTCAACGATTGATGCAAATCTTTATACGTCTATCGACGAATCGATTTATTTTGTTGAGGCTGAATATATTGAGGATGTCAATATGATTTCTAATATCCAACGAAAAAGTGCCGCTTTATTAGAAATTCCATCCTCAGATATTTCTTTTGATCGAAATTTTAACTTTTATCTAAGTGATGAGGTTATTCATAAGGTTATTTATGGAAGAGAAAATAAAAAGGGTGAGATTTTAATTTCCAGGGCTTGTGCGGACCAAATAATTAAAAATTATTCAGATATAGGAATAAAAGGCTATGAGGATGTAATGAAATTTAAGCTTTGCGCTAATTATTATTATTCAATTTCTGGAATCATTGATTCAGATGTCATTGATACCATTTTGTTGACTAGCAGTGACTTCTTTATGATTAGCTTTTATGATTTTAAGTATAGTGTTGGCTTTTCAAATAGAGAACAATATGACGTTGTTAATGAAGTTGATTTAAATGAAAATACCTTTTTATTAAATATCAAGTATATGGATTATATTTATGATGAATATTTTACTATAGGTGATAAAACTTATGAATTTGGTGGCTTCTTTAAAGGAGATGTCGATGTCATTATTGAAGAGAAGGAAAATTTATTTGATTCTTCCTTAGGATGTGTAAAGGCAAGAGCTGTGAATGAGAATCTTGAGAAGGATGAAGCACTAGTTTCTATTTGTAGTAAATATACAATCGGTGATGAAATTAAAATTGATGATAAGACATTCATTGTTAAGGATTTATTTTATAATCCTGATTATCACGACAATATTATCATCAATGATGAGGTGTATAATGAACTGTATCATCAAAGATATAATACTACTATTAATAATGAAACTAAAAAGGGTGTCTATGTATCGATAGATGAAGCTTCTTTAGATAAATTAAGTGGTTATAATTACTATAATTTAAATGAAATTTATCTAGAGGACTATTTATCGTATAATCAAATTGAGCGTAATAGTAAGCTTTATTCAATGATTATTCTTGCATTTATCATTTGTGTCTTTACTTTCTTTATTAATCGAAGTAAAATGATTCATCAAATTTATACGATTGGTGTTAAAAGATCAATTGGCGCTAGTAGATTGAATATTTATGGGATGTTCATTTTTGAAATTTTGATTGTGACGACCTTCACATCTATTCTTGGATACAGTACTGTTTATATCTTGGCGATGATTTTTAATAACATTATGAAGAGTGTAATGATCACCATTTCAATTAATTTCTTTTATGCGATTGTTGGGGTTGCTTTTATTTATTTAGTTAATATTCTTTTTGGATTATTGCCAGCTATTTTATTAATGCGTAAAACGCCAAGTGAAATCCTTGCAAAATATGATATTTAAGAGGTAATATAAAATGAAGTACGAAAAATTGTATGCTTATCTTCCTTATTTTCAAAATGTTAAAAGGATTGATGAAGAATTAGAGGAAAAAATTAATCAATTTGTTTTGATGTTTTCTAATGAATATTTAATTGAAAAATATGATGAAATAATTGGTGATTTTTGTTATGACGAGGAAGGCTGGTTTAATGTTTCTGGATGTCGGGAATGTCTTGATGAAATGGAAGAAATTGATTTAATCGCGATCATTTCAAGTTTAATTATTGAAGACAGATATTTAAAGGATTTACTAAAATCCGAAATCAAAAGCGGATTTTTAGCTAATGTCATTTTACAAATCCAAAAATTAGATTAGTTACATTTTCTTCTATTTTGTGCTATAATTGATGTATGAAAATAGTAAAGAAAATATTATTATATGGCCTTTTGGCCTTTCTTGTGTTTTTTGTTTCAAATGGAATTTATGAGAATATATATATCCAACAGGAAATCAACGACTTCAAAAAAGCGGGTGTTTATGAAAGTGAAGAAATGATTGGTAATACGAAGGTTATATATTATAAAGTTTCACGTGAAACATATGTAGAAAAAGGATGGGAAGCTTACGAGCGTCCAACAATAAAGGAACATGTCATTGGAAGTAATGGCGATATTCTTTTAAATAAGAAATCACCTTTTGATAATCTACCAGTTATTTATGAATTTATTTCCTTTTTCTTTGGTGGACATGCGGTCGCAGCCAAGGGATTAGAAAATGGGGATAGCTTTGATGATTTAGGGGTTAATGTTTTAGAGGTAGCTGGAAATACTGAGGATTCGAATTATGTTCGCGAAATTAAAAATAATTGGTTTTTATCGGACCGAAGAGAGGAAACAATCGGAATAAGAGTAAAAGGAGTCACCAAAGAGGATACAGATAATTTTACAAACAACATTCTTGCTAAGATGGGTGATCCTTACAATTATTCGTTTATCTTTAACACGAAAAAAAGCCATTATTGTACGGATTTGATGTCAAAATGCTATAGGGAAGCTGGTTTCAAAATTAATGACTGGTTTTATACCTCAGTTAATGATTTAATTACCTCTAAAAATACTTATATTTCGTTTTATAAATATAACGATGGAGAAACAACCTATGTATATTATCTTGGATAGGTTGTTTTTTCTAGAAAGGATATTTTTATGAAGCTTATTATTTGTGAAAAGCCTTCTCTTGCGAAAAATATTTGTGACGCTCTTAATGTAAAAAAAAGAGTTAAAGGAAAAAATAATTCAAGTGGATATTATGAAAATGAAGAATATGTTGTCACATGGGCTTATGGTCATCTTTTTGTTTTGAATGATGTCGAAGATTATATTGGTGAAAAAAAACCCTGGCAAGATGTTCCTCTTCCTTTTATTCCGGAAAAATTTTTATATAAATTGCGAGATGATGAGGGAATACAAGAACAATTTGATATTATCAATAATCTTTGTCATCAAGATCGAATTTCTGAAATTGTCAATTGTGGTGATGCCGATCAAGAGGGAGAGGTTATCATTGATTTGATCTTAATGGGGGCTCATGTTACAAAGCCAGTCAAAAGACTCTGGCTTCCCGAACAAACCGCCAAGACAATTCGTAAGCAAATCAAAGAAATGAAAAATAATAGTGAATACAAAAATCTTTATTATGCTGGTAAGACGAGAGCATATATGGACTGGCTTTTAGGAATCAATTTGACAAGATATTTATCGATTCAGCTTCGCTATAAATATCCTTGTGGAAGAGTATTAATTCCAATTGTAAAATTTATTTATGATCGGGATATGGAAATCAAAAGCTTTGTGAAGGAAAAATATTTTCAAATTGAGAGTCATACCAAAAAGGATGATATTGAAATTCCTTTGATTTTGAAAAATCCTCGTTTTAAAACAAAAGAGGAAGGACTTCCTTTACTAAATGAGATGAATAATGCAATTACGAAGGTTTTAGATATTACCAAAAAGGAAATTATCAAAACGCCGCAAAAGCTCTTTTCATTGTCGAAGCTTCAATCCTTTTTGTCGGCAAATCACGGTATGAATTTCAATGATTCAATGCAAATTATTCAATCATTATATGAAAGAAAATACATTACCTATCCTCGAACTAATAGTGAATATTTAGCGGTTGAGGAACAGGATCGAGTAAAGGATGTCATTAATGTCTTAAAGCCTAATTATAATGTTTCCTTTAAGTTTTCAAAGCGCATTTTCGATAATAGTAAGGTTGAAAGCCATAGTGCAATTACGCCTACGGTTGAAATTCCTAAAAATTTAAATCCGAAGGAACAGATTGTTTATAATGCGGTTTTATTCCGTTTTGTGGCTAATTTCTTAGATGAAGAAACAAAGGTTTCTGAGACGGTTATCAAAATTGGTTGTTTAGATAAAACCTTTGAATTAAAAGGAACGGAAATAATATCTATGGGCTTTTATCAATATGAGCCTAAGGATTTTAAAAATCAATTGCCTAATTTAGAGAAAGATGAAATCATTCAAGCTAAATATGAGCTTATTGAAAAAGAAACGCAGCCTCCTAAAAAAATATCCGAAAGTGATTTAGCTAATTATTTAAAGAATCCTTTCCGTAAGGAAACAGATACCGAGGATGATGAATACAAAGCGATGTTTTTGGGTGTTGAGATTGGAACCGAGGCCACCAGAACAGGGATTATTGAAAATGCCAAAAGATATGGCTATATTTCACAAAAGAAACAAACTTATTCGATTGAGCCTAATGGTGTTACTTTAATAAATTCCTTAGATAATTTAAAAATCAATTTGTATAAAGAAAAAACAGTTCAGTTTTCGATGATTTTAAAAGCCATCCAAAAAGGTGAAAAAACGCTTGATGATGGGATAAACATAACAAAGGCAGAGCTTTATGAAATCATTGATAAAAATAATACCTTATCCTTAGGAAAGTGTCCTCGCTGCGGATGTGATGTTATGGAAGGCGAAAAATCCTTCTATTGCACGGGTTATAAAAACGGCTGTAAGTTTTCGATTTGGAAGGAAAACAAGTTTTTTACTGATAAAGGAAAGGGTCCATTGACTAGAGCTGCCGTAAAAAAGCTTTTGACGCCAGGAGCTCGTTTGCATTGTGTCAATATGATTTCCAAAACTGGAAAGAAATATGATTGCGATGTTTATTTAGATGATACTGGTGAATATGTTAATTTTAAAATGGAATTTAATAAAAAATAATTAGATAAAAGGAGGTAAAATAAATGATTAATAAAGGCTACCGAATTATTTCACTGGAGGCTAATGAAATATACAAGCAGGAAATTGAAAATGGTGTTGATAAGGGATTTATTTTGCCTTCAAAAAAAGATCATGCTTATTTTAATTTGTTTAAAAATGTGTTGGATTATTCGCTTGATATAGTTGAGCTTGAAAAATGCTATTCCTCGCTATGTCGAAATAAATTTTATTTTCAGGATGATTTTGAAAATAAATATATTCTTGCGGTTATCAACCTAAAATTTACCTACACCTATAAGTCTTCTTGTGGTGATGTTAATCTTAAGGGATTGAGAAAGCATTTTTACGAAAATGGCTTTAATCTTGATGGAGTTCATTATGTTAGATATAAAAGAAGCAGTGGTAGCTCTCGCCAAGGAAAATGCTTATTCATAAATGAAAAGCTATATAAGCATATGGCAAAATGGGGAGAATGTGGCTTAGATTTTCATAATAAGGATCTTGCCTCCTTTGAAGCCTACAAGTCATTATCATTGAGCTCTATTAAGGGAACAATTGATATTCCTCTTGATGGTATTTTATTTATTAATGATTGTAAAAGTGAATTTATTGAAGAGGTTATCAGTGTCGAGGAACAGGATGGAGCTTTAGTAGCAAGCACCAAGGAAAAGGTGATTGTAAATGATATTTGGGATGGAGAAAGCTTACTTGATGAAAGCCTATTTCAAAATTATAGTGATAGGCATATGCTTCTTCTTCGCAATAAATTTTTTAAGTCGTGTGGATTTAGGACAAGGCTTCAAAAATGGTTTTTTGATAAAAATATTTCTCTAGATGATTTAAAGGGAAGAGGCTTTATCACCTTAGCTACGGATATTAAGCAAATTGTTATGGTCACAACTCCAAATAGCTTGAAGTTTTTGAAATTTATGAAGGGTGGATTGACTTTAAGTAATATTCGCAAATGGATGGATCGAATTGATAGTACCTTTGGTGTTGTGAAATATGATAAAAGAACCAAATTTTTTGATGGAAGGATGGTTCAAGCAAGCTATCAATTTATTAATTCCTTGAATTTTAACGAAGATGATGCGAACGATTTATTAAAGCCAAGCAAGGATTACTTGTCATTGCTAAGAAATGATTATGATTTTATGCGTTATCATTTTTCTGATGCTTTTAAAAGAGAAGCTGATGATGAAGCTCTTGATATCTCCATTGGGCTTGGGGAAAGAAGCAACATTATTTTTGATTTGATGAAAATCAATTATGGCTTTAAGAATACAAAGCTCTATATCAATTTTCGGAATGATGTAATTGAGGCTCAAAAGAAAAAGCTAAGGCTCGGGCATATTTTACTTTCAGGGACAAACGCGACTTTATTTGGAAATGGACCAGAAATGCTTATGGCTTTAGCTGGTGAATTTGATTTAAATAATCGAAAAAATGTCTCAAGCGTTTTAAATTTTGGAGAAATTGCTTGTTGGAAGTTTTCAAATGGCGAGAAGATGGTTTGTGCTCGCTCTCCGCATATTACGATGGGTAATTTATATTGTGCTTTAAATAATATAGCAAATGATATTTGGGATTATTTTGATTTGGGTGAGAATATTGTTTGCGTAAATGCGCTTGGTGAGAATATCCAACAGCGATTAAATGGCTGTGATTATGATTCCGATACAATGCTTATTACAAATGAGAGATTAATTGTGGAAAAAGCCTTTTGGCAAAAGGATATCTTTAAGGTTCCTGTTTGTAATATTGAAGCTAAAGGTAATAAAGAACAAGAGCTTTGGGAATTAGATCATAATACAAGTGAAAATAGAATTGGTGAAATTGTTAATTTATCACAAAAGCTCAATAGTATTATTTGGGATAAATTGAATGAAGGTATAGATTATAAAGAAATCAAGAATATTTATGAGGATGTTTGTAAATTAGCTGTGCTTTCGGGTATTGAAATCGATAAGGCTAAACGGAGCTATGATAGTATAAATGTATCAAAGGAGATAAAGTCTATTGAAAATAAATATTGGGTAGATAAACCGCTATTTTTTAAGGAAATTGATTCGATTTATGCTGAGCAAAATAATTTAGACATTAAAGGCAGAGAATATTCCTTCTATAAGGCGCCAATGGAATTTATGTTTAAATCAGCTAATGAAATTGATTATCGTAAGGGAAAGGAAAAGAAAAAGGAATATAGCTATATTTTTGATATGCTAAAGGTTTGCGAAAGGTGTAGCTCTACCGCTTATGGACAAAGGGACAGGGTTATTAGAATATGCGAAAAATACGCAAATATAATAAATCTTTTATATAAGAATTTACGGAAATCTGATGAGGATGAAAGAGATCTTCTCTATGAAAGAATAAGAGAGGTCAAGGAGGAGCGGAAGAGGGAAATCGCTTCGATTTTAGATGATGAATATGTATTGTTTTTAGCGTTGAAGCATTATGAAAAGAAAAATTCTGATAATTGGCAAATATATGCCCCTTTGTTAGAATGTGATTTGTTTAAAAAAATCCTTAATGAGAGTAAAGAAAAAATGCTTAGGGTTATTCCAATGGCTGATGGCGAATATGATTTATATGGATTAAAATATACAAAAAAATGATAAAATTACATAAATATCGATGATTTTTATATTATCCCTTATACTTTGTATAAGGGGTGTTTTTTTTAGTAATTTTTGTAATGATTTCTCATTTAAAAACTATAAAGAAAATTTTTTATCAATCGATATTAGTAATTATTATTTATAACAGAAATGATGTTACATTAGTATGTAATATATTTATGTATTCATGGAAAAGAAAGGGTGATGAAGAAGCGAGAAGCGTTGTTTTATTAATTAATTTTGAAAATAGGAGGAGTTTAATTAATGAGTTTAACAATTGCATTAAAGCATAACGGAGTCGTTTATATGGGCTCGGATTCACTTGCGCATAAAGGGGGCGTAAATTTTTATCTTACAAATTTCAATTGCTATCGCATATTCAAGGTAAAGGAATGTAGTAATATGCTAATGTCGTTAACAGGAAGCTTTGTCGAACACAATGTGGCTCGCTGCTCAAGGCTTGTGCCTGAATCGGTAGCGCAAGAGGGCAAGGTTGATTTTGAATTTATGGTCAATGATTTTGTGCCAAGGCTTTTTGATTTATTTGAGAATAGGCATCTAATTAAAAAAGGCAATGATGATTATAGTTGTAATTCAGAAATGATTGTGGCCTATAAGGATAAGCTATTTTCGATATTTCAGAATGGAGCGGTAATTGAATCAGATGATTACCTTGCGATTGGTGATGGTGTTGAGGAGGCTCTTGGTAGCTTATTGACGACAGCACATATTGATGATCCTAAAAAGAGACTATTAATGAGTTTAAGGGCAGCACTAGCTAAAAATGCTAATACAGCTTATCCGTTATTGTTAATAGACACAGAAGCTTGCGAATATGAAATTATCAATGAATAAACGAAGGGAGAAGACTTTATGAGCTTAATGATTGCGATTAAAGAAAATGATTGCGTATATCTTGCGGTAGATTTAGAATGTAAAGAGAATAAATCTCATTCACCAATAGTTATTGATGAATATCGTCTTTGGGGAACTAATTGTAGGATGTGGAAAACTAAGGGCTTGGAAAATTCCTTTATCGTCTGTCAAGGAAATGTATTAATGTGGGAATTAACGGTTATGATGATTAGAAGCCTTATTCCTGAAAGTCGCGCAGCTAGTGGAAATATTGATGTTGATTTTATAAAGAAGGAAATGTTAGAAAACATAGTTAAGGCGTTAGATGGATTTTTCGGAGCTGATTTAACTAATCCGGATTCATTTATGAATAATGAGTTTTTGTTTGTATATAAGGATAAGATTTTTGATATTCTTGGAACTAAATTTGTTAACGAGATTAATGATTATATGGCTATTGGCTTTAATAGTGATAAGGCAATGGAAATATTAGCCCAAACTATAGGACAACCAGTTAATTATCGTTTAATGAGGGCTTTATATGCGGCTTCTAGTTCAGAGGTTCGTCCAATCTTAATTACTGATACAAATACCTGTGAGGTTAAGGAATACAGTAGAGAGGATATCAAGAAGGCCTTAAATGTTGAATAATGGTTACGGAGCTATTTTAAAGGGGGAATCGTAAGTGACTAAATTAGAATACCAACAAACATTACATAATCTTTTGCAATCAATGATTGGTGAAAGGGTTAACCATATTAATTATGGAGTTGGAACTATTATTAATGTTGATGGAGAAAAGTGTGTTGTTAAGTATGATCGATTTGATGTTAATAAACAAATGTCCTCGGAAAGGTTCTTTTTATTTCATGAGCCTGTTTCGGAAGCTACAATAAATAAGTATAGAACACTAAAATGTAAATATGAGATGGCAAATTACTCTCAATTATCAAAGTCAGAGGATGATAGTAAAAATGCCTCTTGTAACAAAATAACCTTTGATGATGTTATTGGCTTAGATAATGTTAAAGAGTTGATTTTTCAAATGGTAGTTTATCCCTTTAAGTATCAGGACATATATAAGGCATTCAAACGTAATTCTGGTGGGGGCATTTTATTGTATGGTGCCCCAGGAACAGGAAAGACAATGATTGCTAAGGCGATTGCGAATGAAATAGATGCCAAGTTTTATTCAATTAAATGTTCTGATATTACTTCAAAATGGTTTGGAGAGTCAGAGCGTAGAATAAGAGAGCTCTTTGAAAATGCCCGAAAGAATGAGCGTTCGATCATTTTCTTTGATGAGTTTGATGCCTTAGGAACAAATCGCAACAATAACAATTCACATTCGGTTAATATGATGGTATCGGAATTTCTATCGCAAATCGATGGCTTTGAGTCTATTGAAAACACAATTCTTTTGATTGCGTCGACGAATAAGCCTTGGAATATTGATTCGGCGCTCCTTCAATCTGGAAGATTTAACAAGAAGATTTATGTTGGGTTGCCAGATAAGGTATCAAGATATAAATTATTAATGCATGAGTTAAGTGAAGTTCCGATTTCGGATATAGACTATGAGGATATGGCTTTACAAACTGATTGCTATAGTAGTGCGGATATTGTTGAACTATGCAATCAAACGAAGGATATTGCGATTAAGAGAAGTATTGAATTAAATCAAATATCGCCAATTGGTCAAGAAGATTTAATTAAAGCAAAATCTATTGTTTCCTCAACTGTTGTGAGGAAAGAGTTAGAAAGATTAAAAAATTTTAAGATTGTTAATTAATAGGTTATTATATTTTTTATTTATACATAAATAATGTTGTATTTGAAGGTATATTGTTATTGTATACAAATATAAAGGAGAAGCTAAATGAGTGTAATTGTCGGAATAAAGCATAATGGAGCCGTTTATTTGGGTGCGGATTCTCAAACTACTAATAGGAATAAAAAAGAGATTTTAACAAATTCTAATAATTTTAAGATTTGGAAGGCTAAAGGTGTAAGTAATTGCTTGGTGGGACAGGCTGGCTATTTAAGAAATGGTTGTGTAGTAAGGGTGATGGAGGATTTAGTTAAGGAAATTGAGACTAATGAAGATATTAATTTTGAATTCGTTGTGACTAGGATTGTTCCAAGGATTCAAAATATATTAATCCAAAATCGATATCTTTCAGAAAATGATACTATTGAGTTGATGGATTCGGTATTCCTTTTTGCCTACAAGGATAGATTGTTTTCTATTGTCGCTGACTATTCTGTTTTTGAAGTAGATGATTTTATTGCGGTTGGCTCGGGTGAGGATTTTGCATATGGTAGTCTACTATCGACGCAGGATGATTTAAATCCTGAATTGAGGATTGTAAAAGCCATAAAGGCAGCTGCGACATTTAATAAATTTGTAGATTATCCTTTTGTTTTATGTAATACAGCTGATGAAAGCTTTAGTGTTATTTCAAAAGCTGAAGTGGATGAATTAATAAAACATTGATATGATTATTCATTATTCTTACCTCCTCAAATGATTGAATTTTATTAATTTTGTGATGGGGTTGGGACCCGTTTGTAAAGGTCTTGAGCCACAGTGGTTAGTTAATCAAGTGATGAAGATTACTACTGAAATGCAAAATTTATATTTGAAGGGAGAAGATAAGGATATTTGATAAAGAATAAATTCATGTCTGCTAAAATTATTTGTATTGCTTTCATAAGCTACATAATTAAGATATATCGAAAGGGATTACTTTATCTATTAAAATAGTAAAACAAAGAAGAGGTTAATTGAATTGAATCAAATAATAAATGAGTTGTCTCATGTCCATAAGATGGATTATGTTAGTAAAATAGAATTCAAATTTATGAAAATCAATTAAGAAAGAGGTTGAGAAATATGTTAGGTTGGATATTGGGTATTTTTGATGAGGAATGCGATTGTGGTAGAGTAAAAAGTAGTGCTACATCATATAAATCAAGATGTAATGATATTAAATATCAAAAAAGGCAAAAAAATAATCGTTTAGAAGGTTTATGTTTAATTAATTATCAGAGGTTTTTAGAAGATTATCATAAGATTAATCGTTATGCAAAGAGTTTTGGATATTCAGGAGTAGTAGACTTCTTCCATTATTTAACTGAATATCATGATGTGAGATTTTTACACTTGGAAAATTTTCTATATAAGGTAAGATATATTAGACATGATATTGTATTTAAGGCTAATTTTAAATACGATATTGATCAAAAATTTTTATCAAAATTAGAGGCTTGTGTGGAGGTCTGCAGAGCTTATGATAACCTACCTGAGGGTATAACACTGTCTTTAGATTAAACTTAAATTATATTTAAGAAATGAAAAATTAATTCTCTCAAGTATATATATCTTATTAAAAATTCAAAATCAAATTATTTCAGAATTTTGAATTTAGTGTTTGAAGATGAGAACGTTTTATAGGTTGGATGATTTTTTGTCTACTAGAATTATTATTATCTTTTTTTGTATGAACTTACTTGATAATTTCAGGGGTAAAAAGGAATGATGTACATTTAGTAAGAAATTCAAAGGTCATTTCTAAGGATTAAACATACATAAGAAGAGAATGCAATTCATCAATTGAGTGTAGAAAGGCGCATAAAAATAGGTATGCTAAGATAAGTTGATTATCCTTTTGTTTTATGTAATACAGCTGATGAAAGATTTAGTGTCGTTTCAAAAGCTGAAGTTGATGAATTAATAAAATTAAATCTTGATAATTTTTAATGACATAATGCAAATAGTCTAAGATATTTGAGCATTTTTAATGGTTATTTTGTCAAAGGATTGAATTTTTATTAGTTTTGTGTTATACTAAAAATAGACATATTTTGGCATAATTAAACAAAATTATTATGATTTTCCTATTTGATTGAGAGCGTTATTTAATAAGGAATTATTAATTACTTGAATGAAGTGTTGAGGTGATGAAATGGGCAAGGCCGCTATGTGTATTAAACTATTACAAATATTAAATACAGGTAGAATTTTTAAGGTTTCTGAGCTTGCTAGTTTATTAGAAACAAATCCAAGAAATATTGTTGAATATAAAAAGGAATTGGAAGAGTGTGGTTATTTTATTGATACCATACCTGGTAGATATGGTGGATATAAAATAGATAAGAGACAGACCATTCCAACTATTCATTTAGATGAATCTGAAAAAGAGGCGCTGATGGAAGCTTATAGATTTTTAATCGCTAAAAGTTCATTTATGAACAAGCATAGCTATGAACATGCGATGGCAAAAATCACATCTAGTACGGATGTTTCACTTAGTGAATTAGGGAATCTTTTGTTAGTTGAAAAAGAACCATCTATTTACGAGGACAAGCTAATAGAAAATACTTATAATTCACTTCAAGCAGCTATTAAAGAGTGCTATTGTTGTAAAATTGAATATTTATCTAATAATAATAAAATTCAAACTAAAATAATTAAACCATATGAATTATATGTTTATAATGATGATTGGTTTGTTGTTGCTGAATGTGAGGGTATGGAAGGCTTTCTACAATATAAGCTTCTACGAATCAAAAAATTAATCGTTATTAATAAACATTTTTGTAGAGATTCATATTTTAAACGAAGTGATTACGTTGACGAAAGAGGCTTCAAAAAAAATAATGAATGGTATGATATAAAATTAGAAGTATCTGGTTATTATTTATTAAAGCTAAAAGAGAGAAATGTAGGTAAAAATCAAAGTATTGAAATGATAGATAGTAACACTGCAATTTTTAAAGCAACTATGCAATATAGATTTAATATTATTAATTTTGTGATGGGATTGGGCTCCTTTTGTAAAGTTCTTGAGCCACAGTGGTTAGTTAATCAAGTGATGAAGATTACTACTGAAATGCAAAATTTATATTTGAAGGGAGAAGATAAGGGTATTTGATAAAGATTAGATTTGTGTCTACTAAAATTATTTGTATTCGTTTCATAATCTACATAACTAGTGTATATCGAAAAGGATTACTTTATCCTTTAAGACAATAAAACAAAGAAGAGGTTAATTAAATTGAATCAAATAAGTAATGAGTTGTCTCGTGTCCATAAGATGGATTATATTAGTAAAATGGAATTCAAATTTATGAAAATCAATTAGGGAAGAGGTTGAGAAATATGTTAGGTTGGATATTAGGTGCTATTGCTGTGGGATGTATTTGTAGTAGAGTAAATAGTAGTGATTCATCATATAAATCAAGATGTAATGAGCTTGAATATGAAAATTATAAATTAAGGCAAGAAAATAATTATTTAAGAGTTACAATTAATAATCATAGAACGTTACTAGCTGATTATGATAGGGTTAATCGCTATGCAAAGAGTTTAGGATATTTAGGAGGAGTAGACTTTTTCTATTATTTGGGAGAATATCATGATGAAAGATTTTTGCACTTTGCAAGATTTTTAAATAAGGTAAGACATATTAGGAATGACGTTGCACATAATGGCAGTATATATTATGATATTGATCAAAGATTTTTAGCAAAATTAGAGGCTTGTGTTGAGGTTTGTAGAGCTTATGATAACTTACCGTATGGTAGGACGCTGTATTTAGATTAAACTAAATATATTTAAGAACTGAAAAATACTTTAGATTTAAAAATTCATTGGGTTGATAAGTATATTTGGTCAATTATTTAATGATTATTAATTCATTTTTATGTGTAACTAATGAGGCTAAACGGGACGGTAAATTTAAATTGGCTTAGTTATCTTTTATGGCTATATTTAATTTTTGTAATGAGGAATACAGTAGAATATTTCTGAAATTATGTATTATTATTTAAAATGATTAATATCAATATTAAGCAATTAATAAATCTAAGTGTCGAACGTCAAATTATTTGAGGAAAGATTATTCACTTTATTTGAGCCTATAAATATTCTATAAAAAATACCAAATCAAATTATTTGCGATGATTTGGTGTTTTATTTGAAGCTATTAAATTGAGAATTCATCGATGGCAGAAAGCATAATATCTTGATCAATTATATCAGCTTTTTTGGCAGAAAGGATTAATAGAGCCTTGTCCATTATTTGGTTAATAACCCTTATTGTCCCATTTGAATAATTGATTATTTGGTTATATGCCTCATCGGTTAATAAACTTACCGCTAGACCAGCCTCTTTTAATTTGGTATCGATATATATTCTAGAATCTTCCGGTGATAATGGCGTCAATTCATAGTTTATCACTATACGCTGCCTTAAAGCTTCGTGACATTTTAGACTTAATGTATTCCTGAGAATGTTTTGACCAATCAATAGTAATATAAACCTGTCCCTTGAATCCATTTCAAAATTTAGTAAAAGCTTTAAATCATTCAAAACACTATAAGGAAGATAATTGGCCTCATCTAGTATTATCACAGGAGTTATTTTCTTTTCTATCTGAAGCCTATTGATTTCTTGTTGGATATTCTTAAAGTTTTTTCTCTTAGAAAACTGTGTATCTAGCCCTAATTCATCAGATAAAGCCTTGTAGAACTCATTTACTGTTAGAGTAGCTTGTTTGATATATACAACCTTATATAAGCTTGGATTAAGTGTATTTGTCCAATGCCTAACGCATGTGGTTTTACCCACACCTGGTTCCCCGGTTAATATTCCAATACCCTTAATTGTTTCCAAATATCTTAATCTAAATAATAATTCTTTAGATTGAGTAAATTCAACCTTTATTTCCTTACTGTTTTTTATGAATGGATTAAATTCCATTCCAAATTTACATAAATAATTCATTTATTATTCCTCCGTATTAGTTAGTTTGGGTTTTTCTCTTTTTCTCATAGAGTTAGCTACTTTATCTAGAAGATTGATTTTAATGTATTTGTCATCTTCAATCACATATACATCCTTTAAATCAGCTGAATAGCGTAATTTAATACGCTTCTTAGCGTATTTATAAGGAACTTCGTATTCATGCTGATCTATTAAAATTACATTGTCTGCGGATACTGTTCTATCTATCTCTAGAAGAAATGATTTGTCAATAAGTTCTTGTGTTAAATATTTAACTTCATCTTTGCCATCAAAAAATCTTTCATATGGAGTCCTACCATTTAATGATGAATGAATCTTGTTATTATAAGAGTTTATATACTCTAATAAATCATTACGAAATTTCTCTATTGATAAATGGTTATCTAGGTGGTATGTTGCCATAAAATGATCCTTTAATGTACAAAAAAACCGCTCTATTTTCGCTTTTCCTGTTGGTGAATAGGCTGGATTATGATGCATTATTATGCCTAATCTTGCGCCTAATAATTCAATTTGATTATTCTTGTATGGAGCTCCATTGTCTAGGTTAAGTTTTTTAGGTTTACCAAACTTGGTTACTGCTCCTTTTAATACACTCAAGAAATTTACGAAATTATCTTGAAAAAATACATCACATCCGACAATTGCTCTTGAGGCATCGTCAAGTATTGCGATTATGTATGTCCTTTGTTTTTTTCCGCCTACATCAAGTTTAAAAGAATAAGTTGTATCGCAACACCATATATCATTTATGTGTTCAACTTCATATCTTCGCATTTCCTTTACTACTGAAATGTCCTTATTTTTCTTGTAAGCTGAAACGAAGCGCGAAACAGTAGAGAGACTTACATCTTTATTTGCTATGTATCCATTTGATATTAAGGCTTCATATATAGCAGTTGCCGGAATACGAGGATGCTCAGTAATGTAATGCACTATAGCCATCATTGTGTCTTCATCTAATTTTCTCGCTTTCCCTATATCATTTCTATTCATTGGTTTTAGTGCGTCAAACCCCTTTTTTGTGTACGTATAATACCATCTTTCTATAGATGCAGGTGATACTTTAACCATATTGCCATCAATATATTTGAATTTTCGTTCACTTAATTCGTGATACAATTGGTTTTTGCTGGTTGAAATATCATCATTGATCAAAGTAGAAATTACATTATACCTAAACAATGCAATTTGTTCCCTTTCACTTTCTTTCATTTCCCTTTATAACCTCCTTGCCATTAGGTAAGCGTTTAAAATAAAACGCATTGAATAATACCTCTATGAAATCTTATAATTA
>CAZWLD010000024.1:0-32484 GCA_964634685.1 uncultured Anaeroplasmatales bacterium | reverse complement strand
TAAAAAAAATTCATATTTAAAAACACTTGTATTAAAATAAATATTTGATATAATATAGGTAACAATATATTTATTGTGAGTGAGATTTCGTCTCACTCATTTTAATTAATAAAGGAGTTGCTATGGAAAATATTAAAGAAACAATTTTAAAAATGCTTGGCAATTATTTAGAAGAAAACGGCTTTTATCTTTATGACGTTGAATGGGGAAAGCAATACGGATATAAAATTCTTCGCGTTTTAGTTGATAAAAAAGGAGGAATTCAGGTCCAAGAGCTAGCCTTAGTCAATGAATATTTAAGTGAAAAGCTTGATAGCGTTGATGTTTGTGACGGTGAATATATGCTTGAGGTTTGTTCCCCAGGAGCTGAAAAAGCTTTACGAAATAACGAGGAATTAGTAAATGCTATTGGTGAATATATTCATGTTAAGACCAAGGAAGCAGAATATGAGGGTTATTTATTAGAAGTTTCTGATGAAGAAATCAAATTAAAAGTAAATGTTAAAGGAAGGATTAAAGAAGTAATTGTTGAACGAGCATTAATTAAAAAAATTCGTTTAGCAGTTAAGTTTTAGGTGATTATTATGATTAGTAAAACATTTTTTGAACAATTAGAATTAATGGCAAAGGAAAAGGAAATGAGCTATGAAGAGATTTTAGAGGCAACAAAAAAAAGCTTAGCTAACGCTTATAAAAAATCTGAGGGCTTAAATTCCAATGTTCCAATTCGAATTGAATTAAAGCCAGAAAAGCATGAAATCCAAATCTATGCTCAATATATGGTTGTTGAAGAGGTTAAGGATATCGTTGATGGTGAGCCTTGCCAGGTAACACTTGCTGATGCCAAAAAGCTTAAATCAAATGTTAAGGTTGGCGATACCTTTGAGGTTGCAGTTGACCCGAAAAAATTTGGTCGTATTGCGGCTTCAACAGGCAAACAAGTATTTAATCAAACTGTTCGTGGCTTTGAAAAGGACAAAACTTATCGTTACTTCAAGGACAAAGAAAATGAAATGCTTACGGCTGATGTCGTTGAGATTTCTGATGACTATATAACCTTAAATATTGGTTATAACACGACAACCCTTCTTCCTAAGAAGGAAACATTACCAAATGATAAATTTGAGAAGGGCGATCGTATTAATGTTTATTTAGTATCAGTTGAGGTTGGAAATAAAGGACCTAAAATTTATGTTTCTCGTTCCGATAAAAATCTAGTTACTCGTTTGATGGAAAATAATATTCCTGAAATTGCATCAGGCGTTATCGAAATCAAGGGTATCGCTCGTGATCCAGGCGATCGTACCAAGGTTGCGGTTTATTCGCAAAATGCTAATGTTGATGCCATTGGATCCTGTGTTGGTGAAAAGGGTTCTCGTATTAAGAAAATCGTTGAGGCTTTAAATAATGAAAAAATTGACCTTTACCTTTATAGTGAAGATCCAGCAGTATTAATTGCCAATTCCCTTCAACCAGCAAAGGTAATTTCCGTAATTGATATTGATCCAAAGAATAAAACTTCCCTTGCGATTGTTCCTGACAATCAATTATCCTTAGCTATCGGTAAGGCTGGACAAAATGTTCGTTTAGCTGTTCAATCTTGCGGTTATAAAATCGATATTAAATCACAATCAGAAGCTGACAAGGAAAATATTTCTTATTAGGAGGGAAGCTATGAAGGTAAAAAAAATCCCTTTACGCACATGTGTTGTAACGCATGAGCAGCGCCCTAAAAAAGAGCTTGTTCGCGTTGTAAGAGATAAAGATGGTGTTGTTTCCGTTGATTTAAATGGAAAGGCTCCCGGAAGAGGTGCCTATCTTACTTTGAATAAGGAAGTAATTTTGAAGGCTCAAAAAACGCAAGCTCTTGATAAAAAGCTTGAGGTTTCGGTGCCCGAAGAAATTTATCAACAATTATTAGGGTTATTACATGAATAAGATTGCTAATTTGTTGAAGATAGCCGTCAAAGCTAAGGCTATTGTTATCGGTGAAGAGCTAGTTTTAAAGGGTATTCGCAATAAATCAATTAAGGTTGTTATTTTGGCTAATGATGCCGGGCCTAATACAACAAAGAGAATTACGGATAAATCATCATTTTATGAAATTCCGCTCATTACAAGCCTAAACAGTGATGATTTTGAATATATTTTAGGGAAGCCTGGACGAAAGGTAATTGGCGTTATCGATAAAGGCTTTGCGGAATCAATTTTAAAAAATATCTAGCGTTATTGGGTGGGGACCACCCTATATGCGATAAGTCCACGACTTGTTGCCTGAAGCCTTATTAAGGCAGTCCGAGTCAAAAGAAAAGGATGTGAATTATTATGGCATATAAAAACAATAAAAAAGAAAATCGTGTCTCTAATGTCCCAAGAAAAGGAAATGAAAAAAAGAATACGGTTCTTGTTTTTAAAGAAGGAATGATTATTTCTGAAGTTGCAGAGGCTTTAGGAATAAGTAACGGTGCTATTATGAAAAAGCTTATGGCATTAGGTATAATGTCATCAGTTAATCAAAGAATAGATCGTGACACTGTTGAATTAGTTGCAATGGATATGGGATTTACCGTGGAGGATGAAGTTGTAACTGACCTTACAAGATTTGACGAATTCGAAATTAAGGATAAGGAAGAGGATTTAGTTAAGCGTCCTCCCGTTGTAACAATCATGGGGCATGTTGACCATGGAAAGACAACCCTTTTAGACACGATTAGACATACTCGAGTTGCCTCAGGTGAAGCCGGAGGAATTACTCAACACATCGGTGCCTATCAGATTGAAAGAAATGGTGAGCCAATCACCTTTATCGATACACCAGGCCATGCTGCCTTCACCGAAATGCGAGCTCGTGGAGCTAAGGTCACAGATATTACGGTTTTAGTTGTTGCAGCTGATGATGGTGTTATGCCGCAAACCGAGGAAGCTATCGCCCATGCCAAGGCGGCTGGATGCCCAATTATTGTTGCTATCAACAAATGTGATAAGCCAACCGCAAATCCTGATCATGTCATGCAGGAATTATCAAACTTTGATTTATTACCTGAAGCGTGGGGTGGAAGTACCATTTATGTTCAAATTTCCGCTTTGAAGGGTACAGGTGTTGATGAATTATTAGATATGATCCAATTAACTGCGGAAATGGAAAATTATCGCGCAAATCCTAATCGTTTAGCTATCGGTAGTGTTATTGAAGCTCGCCTAGATAAAGGAAGAGGACCTATTGCGACGATCATTGTGCAAAACGGTACTCTAAAGGTCGGCGATTCCATTGTTATTGGTGACACCTATGGCCGTGTTCGTACAATGCTTGATGATGGTGGACGTCGCCATCAATTAGCTACTCCTTCGATGGCTGTTGAGATTGATGGATTAGCTTCGGTACCAGCGGCTGGAGATCGTTTTATGGCGATGAATGATGAGCATACAGTCAGAGTCATTGCCGAAAAGCGTCAATCAATGAAGCGTGACGAAAGTAATCTTGCGAAGGCTACATCTTTAGATGATTTATTTAGTAATATTAAGGATGGCGCAAGAGAATTAAATCTAATCATTAAAGGAGATACTCAAGGCTCAATTGAGGCTTTGAAGGGATCATTAGAAAAAATTAATGTTGAAGATATTTCGGTTAATGTCATCGCTAGCAGTGTTGGGGCCATTTCGGATACTGATGTCTCTTTAGCAAATGCTTCAAAGGCGATAATTATCGGATTTAATGTTCGTCCGACGGCAGCTGTTAGAGAAACAGCTAATCAAAAGGGTGTTGAAATTCGCTTGTATAACATTATCTATAAGGTTATTGAGGAAATTGAAGCCGCAATGAAGGGTATGCTCGATCCAGTATATGAGGAAATTGTAACTGGTCAAGCTGAGGTTCGTGATACCTTTAAAATTTCCAAGGTTGGAATGGTTGCGGGTTCATTTGTTACCGATGGCTATATTGAAAGAAATTGCTTGGTTCGTGTTCTTCGTAATGGTGTTGTTGTTTATGAAGGTAAAATGGCTTCCTTAAAGCGTTTCAAGGATGATGTTAAAGAAGTTAAGCAAGGTTATGAATGTGGTATTACGATTGAAAACTTTAATGATATTAAGGTTGGAGATATTATTGAAGGTTCTATTATGAAGGAAGTTGAACGTAAATGAGTGTAACAATTGATCGTATTGCTTCACAAATTCAAAAGGAATTATCAAAAATTCTTGCCCTTGAGGTAAAAGAGGATGACTTGCGTTTAGTTACGATTACTGAGGTAAGAGTAACTAATGATTTGTCCTTTGCCACAATTTATTATACAGTTTTAGGACAAGATAAGCGAAAGGCTCATGTCGCTGAGGCATTTCAACGGGCAAAGGGCTATTTGCGAAGTGAAATTGCTAAACGTGTTAAAATGCGCAAGGTTCCGGACTTTATCTTTAAATTTGATGAAGCATTAGAATATGGAAATCGTATTGAGCAAGTATTAAATGAAATCAATAAATAAAGGCAGCCTTAGGGTTGCTTTTTTTATATAATTATCTTTTTTAATTATAGGCATTAAAAGATTTATTCAATTCTTGAACTTGTATCTATCATATGATATTATATAGTTGAAGAAGGTGCTAGAATGGATTTTAACATAGGTGAAGATATGAAAATGGTTCGAGAATTATTAAATTTAACGCAAGAAGAGTTAGCTATTGAACTTGATGTAGAACCGTTGACTATTACAAGAATAGAAAACGGAATATCTAATACTTCTAGACGCATCCTTGATTTATTTTATGATTACATTTATAAAAAGAAAATCTATTTAAATAAGATTAAGGAAATGTTTTATAAAGAAGAATTGGCAGAGGAAAAATTATTATTCCACGGTTCTAAATCGACTATTATTGGCAATATTGACGTAAAAAAAGGTCGAAAAAATAACGACTTTGGTCAAGGCTTTTATTGTGGTGAATCCTATGAACAATCAGCTTCTTTTGTTGAAAATTTTGAGAATTCATCAATATATTATTTTTCATTTGACATTTCGAATTTAAGCTATGTGAAATATGATGTTAACCGTGAATGGATGTTAACCATTGCCTATTTTAGGGGAACATTAACTAAATACCAAAATCATCCTTTAATTAAAAATCTTATTTCAAAAATGGAGAATGTAGATTATGTAATTGCTCCTATTGCCGATAATAGAATGTTTCGAATTATCGATTCATTTATTAATGGTGAAATTACGGATGAACAATGCAAGCATTGCCTCGCCGCCACAAACCTTGGATATCAATATGTTTTATTGAGTGAAAAGGCAATTTCTAATTTAAAATTGTTAGAATGCTGTTATCTATCTAATGAAGAGAGAAATCATTATCGAAAAATGAAAATAGAAGATAATCGGATTAGTGAGGATAAAGTAAAGCTTGCAAGAATACAATATCGAGGAAAGGGATTATACATAGACGAATTATTATGAGAACAATAGATAATGATGGATTAATATTATGTGATTTGCAATCTGAGTTATTTGAGCATTCATTAACATTGGATTGTAGTTCTTTGATTTTTATACGCCGATTTATGAATTCAAAAATCGTCAAGCGATTTGATTCGACGCAAATATTAGATGATACTTTGACAATAAGCGATATTTTTGATGAATTAAATAGCGAATATGGAGAAACCTCTTATGGTAGTGAAAAATTTTCAAAAAATGAATTATATTGGATTGGTCATTTTTATCGATATTTTTGCTATACATATGAAATAACATCCAGACAGGCATATAAGTTAATAAAGCCGAAAGAATTAAGAAATATGTTTTTAGCTTATCATACGTTTGATACAAAACAGGCTATTGAAAGGATTTTAGAATCAAAAAATATTGTTTTAGATAAAGATTATACTGAGGCTGGGCTTCAAATTTTAAGAAGAATGAGGAAAAATATCAGTGTTCATAAAATGAATTTATGGAATGATTCTTTTATTTCCATAAAAAATAAAACTAAGACCATAGAAATGCGCTTGAATGATGAAAAACGATCAAAGATAAAAATAGGAGATATTATTGAATTTACTAACACCACAACTTTAGAAACAATGAATGTCAAAGTGGATAATATATATAAATATGATGATTTTGAGCAATTATATAGGCATCATGATAAAATATCTATCGGCTATAAAGAAGATGATGTGGCTGATCCTAATGATATGCTAATGTATTATAAAAAAGAAGATATTAAAAAATATGGTGTATTAGGAATAAGTGTTAAAGTTATTTAAATTGTTTTACATAAGTAATGGGAGCTTCGAATAAAGCTCCCTTTTTTACGCAAAGTAATATTAAGTCGCTGGTCGAATAAATGCACAATATTATTGAGATTGGGATGTGTTTATTCATTTAGTGAAACTAGGTCTTCTATAAGCTAGAAAAGTTTACCATTACTATGTTCGAAATGGCACTTAGATAGTCTTTCTTTATAGGAAGATTTATTATCATATATATGCGGTTTTTTGTAGTCCAATCTAGATAATTAGCAAAAAAAACCCCTGCATAATACACGTATGTAATATATTATACCATATAATTAGACGGGTTTACTCCCCATCTTGTCTATAACCTTTTGTTTTTCGCTTGTTTATCATATTTATCATATAAAACTCCTTGAAATTATCCAAATTTTGTTATAAAATGTAAAAAGAGATTAATAAATATTACAATGTATAGATTGTTGCCTCTTTTTTCAAAGGGGTACTGATTTTTTTATGTTATTATTTGTTTGAATTTGCTAATAATGCAGATTTCATTTAAATATGAATGTATAAGTTTATTAGGTGCTAGCTTCGACTAGCCTCTCTTTTATATTTGGAAAAAATATACTGAAGTATATGATTTTTTTAGGAGGTTTTTATGAAAAAAACAAGACTATCTATTTTTCTTTTGTTAGTGGTGACATTGCTATGCAGCACCATTATTCTTGCATCATGCGGCGTTGGAGATGGTAATACTCAAAAAACCACGCCTACAAAGTTAACTGCTCCCACGGTTGTATTAATCGATGATACTGCTACATGGGATGCTGAAATATTAGCTGATAAATTTGAAATCAGCGTGGACGGTAATCTTTCATATATTGAAAATACTGTAACGAGTAAAAAACTTACTGAAGGTCAGACATTTAAGATTAGAGCAATTGGTGATGGAAAAAATTATTCGAATAGTGTTTGGAGTAATTCTGTTACTTATGTGAAAACTACTCTTACATATACAATCATTTGGAAAAATGGTAATAGTATATTGGAAATAGATGATAATGTTGAATATGGAACAACGCCTGTGTATAACGGATTAGAGCCTCAAAAGGCGGCTGATGCGGAATATGTTTATGTATTTAGCGGTTGGTCGCCTGAAGTGAGGGAAGTCACTGGTAATATAACATATGAAGCACAATTTACCACCGTTCCTAATAACTACACAATTGTTTGGAAAAACGGTGATACCGTATTAGAAACGGATGATAATGTGCCATATGGTTCTACTCCATCTTATGATGGGGCTACTCCAACTAAAGATGCGACAGTGCAGTACATCTATACATTTTGTGGTTGGACACCTCAAGTCAGTTCGGTAACAAAATCTGTTACATATCAGGCGCAATTTGCTGAAATTCTTAGATCATACACGGTTACATTTTACTCAGAGGATGGGTTAACTGTCTTAGATACTGTGAGTGTTGAGTATGGATCATACGCAGTATATTCAAGATCTACCCCTGTTAAGAATCCTACCGAAGGCAACACCTATGTGTTTGAAAAGTGGGTGACCGCTCCTGGTGGAAGCGAATCAGATGACCTTACCAACATAACAGGTAACCGAGAGGTATACGCACACTTTATTGAATTTGTTCGCACAGTGACAGTTTATTTTGTGCCAAACATCACAGAATATGGTTCTGTGTCTGTGCCTATGATGGACAATGTTCCATATGGAGCAGCAATTACTGTTAACGGAAATACCGTTTTTGTTAATGGACAAAGCGTTACCGCAATTGCAAATGATGCAACAGCTCAATATACGTACACATTCACAAACTGGGATGTCGATACATATGTTGGGAATGATACCACTATTACGGCAAACTTCTCACGCTCGGTAAATTCTTATACAGTAACATGGAAGAGCGGAGATAAAATACTCGAAATAGACCAAAATGTTGCATACGGTACAACTCCTGTGTATAATGGTGAGACCCCTATCAAAGAATTTGATGACGAAAATATCTACACATTTTGCGGATGGTCCCCTGCTATTTCAAACGTTACAGGTGACGTTACCTATATAGCACAGTTTACCACTACTGTTAATAAACACATCGTTATTTTCTTCGATGATGATGGTATGACGGAACTAGGAAGATTTATTGTTGAACACGGGGAAAATGTAATCTATCCTAATGCTTTACCAACTAAAGAATCGACAACAGAATTTTCTTACTGCTTTGAAAAGTGGGTAACAGAAAAAAATGGAATAACTGAAGCAAACCTTACAAGTATTATGGAAGACCAATCCTTTTATGCAAAATACACTGAAATAGTCAGAACTTATACCGTAATCTTTTGCAATTGGGATGGAATAGTTTTATCACAACTCGATGTGGCATATGGTACTCCTGCCACAGCACCGGGCAATCCTGAGAGACAAGGACATAGATTTGATGGATGGGATAAAGATTTTTCTAACATTACTGAAGATCTTATTGTTAAAGCAACATATGTTCAACAATTTTTTGTAGAATTCCTGGACTACGATCATTCGATAATTGACTGTCAACTTGTTGATTACAATGGAAATGCAACTGCTCCCGAAAATCCCACAAGATACAGTTATAGATTTATAGGATGGAACACTGGTTTTACTAATGTTGTAAGTGATTTAACGATAATAGCTGAATATGTAGAACAGTATAAGGTGGTTTTCCTTGACTATAATGGAACTGTGTTGAAAGAACAATTTGTGGATGAGTTTGCAAGTGCTATAGCTCCGTTCGCTACAACAGAAGAAAGAAATGCTTTTGTAGGATCTGAACTAGAAGGATTTATCTTTATTGGTTGGGATAAAGTCTTTACAAATGTTTCCTCTAATCTAGAAATTACAGCTTCTTATAGGCTTAAAACCTATACTGTGGAATTTGTAATGCCAGATGGTATAACAATTGGAGAGGTACAAACTGTTGAACATGGATTTTTTGCGATTCCTCCAGAATATCCTGAATTTTACCTAGAAGGTACTGGTGATTACACAAAAGTCTTCGGTTTCACACGATGGAATAAATCATTTGACCACGTTAAAGAAAATCTAGTTGTTGAAGCCGTTTACGAATCAGATTACACAAAGCCTGTAATAATTATCGAATATAGTCAGGAACCTACTGGTGATGCTAATCTATATATCTATAATCACAAATCAATGTATATCAATGCTATTGAATTTAAAATTAACTATAATACAGATGTTGGAAATATTTTTATCAATTCTGCCATTATTAATTCTGCAAGTCCATTTTGGGTAGAAGATAGCAATGCAAATAACGATAATCAATATGTTATAAACAATAACGAACACATATTTACATTTGCTTGGTCGGATGCTAATGGAAAGCAATTTGATTATTGTTCTAGGGTGATTACATTTAAATTCTCAACAGATGGTGCTGTAGTTAGTAAAATGACCTTTAATATAGAATGTTGTAGTGCAATTGTAAGTGATAGCAATGGTAATATTATTGATTATATAACCCCGGTGGTTGTATATCGATAATGGAGGAAAAGTAATATGAAAGTGAAAATGATAGGTAAAATATTAACGTTTATAAAATAACAAAAAAAATATTGACTTATCTTCAATCAATTATCTTACAAAAAAATGGTATTCCCTTAAGCAATTTTATATTTTTTCTACATATTTTACTAAGCTTCTGGTATTTATAATACACTTTTTTTCCATTCCATGGTACAATTAATGCAGGTGGTTTTATGTTGAAAGAAGCATTTTTAAAGCGAATGAAGGATATTCTAAATGATGAATATGAAGCCTTTTTGAAAAGCTATGATGATCCTTCAATGCGGGCAATCAGAATAAATAAAGAAAAAATTAGTGTTTCGGATTTTTTAAAAATCAATCCCTTTAAGGTTGAAAAAATTAACCTCCGTGATGATTGTTTCTACTTAAAAACGGACGAAAAAATCGGACGTCATCCCATTCATCATTCGGGAATGGTTTATCTTCAAGACCCTAGTGCGATGCTTCCTGCCTATGCCGTTGATTTTGATAATGGCATTAGGATCCTTGATTTATGTGCCGCTCCAGGAGGAAAAACCGGACAACTAGCAAGTCTAAATAATGAAGGTATTGTTATTGCCAATGAAATAAACAAAGCTCGCAGTAAGGTTTTATTTAGTAATATCGAGCGCTTAGGATATAAAAATGTCATTATAACATCGGCTTCTCCTTGTGATTTAAAGAAGAAGCTAACCGGATTCTTTGATTTGATTTTGATTGATGCCCCTTGCTCGGGCGAAGGAATGTTTCGTAAGGATGAGGGCGCAGTCGAGGAATGGAGCGAAGAATTAGTTAATTTAAATAGTAAACGCCAAAAGGAAATAATTGATGATGCCGTTTCAATGCTCAAGCAGGATGGATTATTAATTTATTCAACCTGTACCTTTTCTCCATTAGAGAATGAAGACATTATCAAATATATTACGGATAAATATTCCTTTGAAATATTAAAGCCCAATGATGAGGTTTTGAAGCTAACAAAGTCTTATACCTTAGAATATGGAAGAAGATCATATCCCCATCTTTATAATGGTGAGGGTCAGTTTTTATGTGTCTTAAAAAAGCTCTCCTCTGAAGATGCTGATTATCGCATAAATAAGCCAAAATCTAATATCAATAAAATTGTTTTAGATTTTTTTGATAAATATTTAGATAATCCGAAAATGAATATTAGATTGTATAATAATCATTATTATCACGTTCCGTGTGATATCAATTTAGAAGGTATTGATGTTGTCTCCTATGGCGTATGCTTAGGAGAAGTTATTAAGGATCGCTTTGTTCCGCATCATAATCTTTTTACGGCTTTTGGAAGATATTTCAAAAATCAAGTTAATTTATCAATTGATGATGAAAGATTAACCAAATATCTTCGCGGTGAGGAGATAGATTATCCATGCGCCGATGGCTTTGGGGTTATTATGGTTGAAAATGCTCCTTTAGGAGGCTTTAAGGCCAAGAGTGGTGTTTTAAAAAATTATTATCCGAAGGGATTACGAAATTTTTGAGGTGATTATTCATGGTTTGTGAGGTAATTGTTGATGTGATGAATCATCAGGTCAATCGTCCTTTTGATTATTTAATACCTGATAATTTGTCCTTTGTCGAGGTTGGCTCAAGGGTTTTTGTTCCCTTTGGTCCAAGAAAGCTCCTTGGATTTGTTGTGAAAATCAAGGAGAAAAGTGAATTTCCTAATTTAAAAAGTATTATTCGTGTTTTAGATGTTGTTCCGGCTATAAATCCAGAATTGATGGAAATATGCCAAGATATGGCTAAAAGAACAAATAGCTTTTTGATTAGTACCTTTTTTACTGTTCTTCCGAATGCGATGCGCGTTAATTATCAAAAAAAGCTTAGGCTTTTGAATGCTGATATCAATGATATCCTAAAGCCTTTTTTTAAAAAAGAGATCATTGAATTAAATGAGAATTTATATCCATATATGAGCTTGATTAAGGAAGAGATTAATCAAGGGAAAATGGAAATTTTATATGATTTAAAGGAAAAAGCCTCCATCATTGAGGTTAAAATGCTAAAGCTAAAGGCAATGTGCTTTGAGGGCTTAACGAAAAGACAAATGGATGTTGTGGATTATTTATTAAAGGGTGAGGCTTCCAAAAAACAGGTGATGGATGATTTAGGAGTTACTTCTGGTGTTATTTCGAAGTTAATTGAAAAGGATATTGTTCTAGAATATAATCAAGAAACTTATCGTGAAATTAAATCCCAAATGCCTTATCTAAATAAAAGAGTGGATTTAAATCCTGAACAAGAAAAATGTTACGAGGAAATTAAATCGGCCTTGAATACCTCCAAATCTTTCTTGCTTCATGGAGTGACTGGCTCAGGGAAAACAGAGGTCTATTTAAATATCATTGAAGATGTTGTTAATAATGGTAAGGAGGCAATTATGCTAGTCCCTGAGATTAGTCTAACGCCCCAAATGGTTTCAAGATTTAAAGGAAGATTCGGTGACCGGGTGGCCGTATTACACAGCGCCTTGTCGGATGGTGAACGCTATGATGAATGGCGAAAAATTATGCGTCACGAGGTTAAAATTGTCGTAGGGGCACGAAGCGCCATTTTTGCCCCATTTACGAATATTGGGGTAATAATCATTGATGAAGCCCATGAGGCAAGCTATAAGCAAGAAGATTCTCCGCGCTACGATGCTAAGGATATTGCCAAATTTCGATCAAATTATCATCATGCGCCCCTCGTTTTAGGAAGCGCAACGCCAAATGTATGTGATTATTATGATGCTTTAGGAGAAAAGCTTCAATTGCTAGAAATGAAGAAAAGAGCTAATAATAAGCCTTTGCCTCAAGCCATTTTAGTCAATATGCGAGAAGAATTAAAAAATGGAAATAAAAGCATTTTTTCGCAATCCTTGCACGATTTAATTGATGAGGCTTTAGCAAAGAATGAACAAATAATTTTATTATTAAATAGGAGAGGGCATTCTTCATTTGTAATGTGCCGAAGCTGCGGCGATACCATCAAATGCCCTAATTGTGATGTTACCTTGACCTATCATTTAGATCATGATTATTTAAAGTGCCATTACTGTGGTTATCAACGACCTAATGTATCTTTATGTCCTTCCTGCAATTCGAAGTTTATTAAGTATGTTGGCGTTGGAACGGAAAAAATCGTTGAAGAAATAAATAAAGCTTTTCCTTCGGCTCGAGTGTTACGAATGGACCAAGACACAACAACAAAAAAAGGTAGTCATGAAGCCATTTTACAGTCGTTCGGTAATCACGAAGCGGATATTTTGGTTGGAACTCAAATGATTGCGAAGGGACTTGATTTTCCTAATGTCACGGTTGTTGGAATCTTAATGGCCGATTTGATATTAAAAATGCCTGACTATCGTTCAAGCGAAAAAACCTTTGATTTAATTAGTCAGGTTTCAGGACGGGCAGGTCGCCATGAAAAGGAAGGGCACGTTGTTATTCAAGCCTATGATAGTGATCACTATAGCATCCAATCCGCGACAACAAATAATTATTTAGGCTTCTATAATTCAGAAATGGAAATAAGAAAACTTTTACGATATAAGCCTTTTTGTGAAATGTGTTCTTTAATATTAACAGGACCATCAAGAGCTGATTTATATAAAGAAGCTAAAAAAATCATTATGGGCTTAGATCAAAGTATTGATGTCTTAGGTCCATCTGATTGTATGATTTCCCGAATTAATAATCGATACCGGATTCAAATCACCTTAAAATACAATCAAAATATTGATGATTTCTTACAATCCTTGAATGAAATATATCAAGGAGATATTAGTATTATCATCGATAAACAATAAAAAAGTCTCCCTTTGGGAGGCTTTATTTAACAAGGTGAGCGATATTAACAACAATTTCGCTCGCTTTTTTCATTTCATTAATGGATAGATATTCGTATTTTCCGTGGAAATTTCCGCCACCAGTACCTAAATTAGGAGTGGGAAGACCCATAAAGGTTAATCGAGCACCATCGGTTCCTCCACGAATTGGCTTGGAAAAGGGAGTTAAGCCAGCTAATTTTGTGGCCTCTTGAGCGATTTCAATTATTTCATAATTTTCATTGATAATTGAAGCCATATTATAATAGCTATCCTTGATTTCGACTTGGAAAGCCTCATAGCCTAATTCGGCATTTAGATACTGAGCAATCCTTTGAAAATCCTCCTTTTGTTTATTAAATAATTCAATATCATGATTTCTAATGATGTAATGAGCTGTTGCTTTTTCAACTGACCCTGATAAATCAGTTAAGTGATTGAAGCCCTCATAGCCCTCAGTAGCCTCTGGCACCATATGTAATGGAAGCATTTGATCAAAGCGGAAGAGTTCTTTTAATGCATTGACCATTTTTCCCTTTGCGGAGCCTGGGTGAATGCTTTTGCCAGTGACATTAATAATACAGCTTGCGGCATTGAAGTTTTCATATTCGATACCACCGGCCTTATCGCCATCAAGAGTATAAGCAAAATCCGCTTTAAAGTTTTCAAGATTAAAATAAGTAACGCCCTCTCCAACCTCTTCATCAGGAGTAAAGGCAATATAAATATCACCATGATTTTTATCGTTTATTAATTTACTAATGGCATCCATGATGATGGCAATACCAGCCTTATCATCCGCTCCAAGAAGTGTCGTTCCATCGGTAAAAATCATATCATGGCCACGATATTCGGAAAGATGAGGGAAGTCTTTAATATACATCGTTAGATTTTCGTTTAGCTTGACATCCTCGCCATCATAGTTTTCGATTATTTGCGGTTTAACATTTTTTCCACTCATATCGAAGGATGTATCCATATGGGCTAAAAAGGCAACCGAATGTCTTGCTTTATCACCCTCAAGAAGAGCGGTCACATAGCCATATTTATCAACAGAAGCATTTGCTAATCCTAATTCCTTTAATTCACTAACTAATAAATTCGCAAGATTAAGTTGCTTTAAGGTTGAAGGATAGGTATTAGAATTCGGATCGGATTGCGTATCAATTTTAACATAGTTTAAGAAACGTTCTACAATTTCCAAGAAAATCACCTCTTTAGTATCTTATCATTTTTTTTAGTTTTTTTCAATAATATTTTTGAAAAAAGGCTTAATAAAGCGGTTTTATAAAAAATAATTTTATTTGACAAAAAGCGATATATTTTGTATAATATTAGTATCAGGTGTTTCCCCACCATTAAGTGGGAGATTATAGTCGCAAGTGGTGTTTATGTACATCCAAGAGATGTTATAAAACATCACTTTTTTCTAAGAAGGTGTAAATTATGGACTTTGATTTAAAACTAGTTACTGTTGAAGATTCATATATCGAATTCTTAAAACAATATCAAATTGATATTTTGCCAAATCGCAAAGAGAAGAGTCGTCATCGCCGTCTTTATGTTTGCCTAAATATTGGTGATGTTCTTTATTCAATTCCTTTGTGTTCGCCTAAGGAAAGTGATTATTATCGAGGAGGCGCCAAGAAGGATTCCTTGCCGATTATTCGCTTAGTAGATAAAAACACCGATTTACTCGCAACATTACGCTTAAGTCATATGATTATTGTTCCCCGTAATTCTATGAATTATTTTGACATTAGTAAAGAACGGGATATCAGATACCGTGAGCTTGTCACAAAGGAATACCATATCATTAAATCCAAGCAAGATCGGATTCGTAAAAATGCTTCTGTTTTAATCAAACAAAAGCTTCATCAGGATGATTATTTCCTTTTCGGTAATAATGATATTCCTGTCTATTTACAAAAAACCTTAGATTTTAAGTTTATCAATGAAATGAGTCAAGAATATGCTCCAGCTTTAAATCAAAATTATGGCTATGAGCAGAAGGAAGAAATTGTTTATGAGGGGCCACCAAAGGTTGATGATGATATGGGATTTGTGATGCTTGATAAAATTCCAAAACAAGAAGTATATCATCACACTGAGGAAAAGGCTTTTAGCCTAGAGGAAGAAATGCAAACCCTAAGGCAGATTGTTAATGAATCGAAAAAGGAAGAGCCAATTCCTGAGGTAAAGGTTGAAGAATTTAGATATGAGCCTGCGGAACCGAAATATCAGCCAGAGGAACCCAAATATGAGCCGAAGCGCGTGGTGATTGAGGAGCCGGCCCCAGTTGTTCAGGAAATTGAAGTCAAATCAGCTAAAATGATTTTAGTGGCTTTAAGGGCAATTCATTCCGGTAACTCAAGTGTTGATATTTTATTAGGAAGCTATTTTAAATATCGTGACATCACATATCAAATTTTAGAATATGACCCGAAAACCCTTTATGCCTTATTAAAAAATTGCAAAAGCAACGATATTATGCTTGTTTCAAATTTCCCATTAGATGAGCAATGCGGATGGGAACGACCAATTAATTTTGGTAATCAAGAGGATAGCTTAAAGCGTGGACGTAAGATTTATAATGGATTTATTAAATAAGAAAGCATTTACACAAGATGCTTTCTTATTTTTTTGCACTCTTTGGATAAATATATTATAATATATAGTAAAGAGTGGTGATTAAAAATGGATGCTTATTTTGCAAAAGATGTTTATAATAGTAATCCTTTAGTTTTATTAGGAATTAAAAATGAGGATTTTAATCCGGATAAGGATATTATTAATTTTATTAATTCTCGCTATCCATATGAACAAATAGGGGTTTTATGTTCAAATCAAAATGACATTGAATTGTTAAAGCTGATCTTAATAAATTTTGGTATTCCCCTTGTTTATGACTATGAACAATCCAAAAAAGGAAATGTTTATTTAGGAATTATCGATGAAAAATGTTCATTTGACTCAATCTTATTTTATATGGTAGAGGATGCCAATAAATATCTAGATTGGGCAAATATTCAAAAATTTATCATTACGGATAAGGAAATCGATGTTATTGTCGATGAATATAAATTACCGCAGTCAATTGAGACATCATATCTTTTATATAAAAAAGGCATGTATAAATATACAAATGATTTTACATCAAAGCTTTTAGCTAATGATGAACGTCAATTGGGTATGCTTTTTTCGGCGCCTAAATATTATCAAGATATGGCCTTTATGGGAATGATATCATCAAATAATAATTTTAGCTTTACACGCTTGTATGAGAATGGACGCTTTGATTCGTGTCGTGATGAAATCTTAAAGTATATTGGCATTAATTTATTACGCTTCTTTCAAGAGATTATTAAAACGCAAAAATTTAGTTTAGTTGAGTCGGTCTTTTTTGATTATAACAAGGAAATGATTTTAAATTTCTTACTAGATAATGAAATTCAAGTCTTTGATCAATTATCGAGTGATTTAAAATATCGTTTATTCATTGTCTCTGATCGTCGCATTGAAACGATAAAAAAAGGAATTAAGCTTGGCCTTTGGACCTATTTATCAATTTATCAATATAAGCTCGTTGATCCTAATATTCTCGATTTAGATTCCTTAGCAAAGGAAATCGAATATAGCTGTGATCAAAATTCGATTATTAGTATGCTTAATGATTTTGATAATAAGCGCGTGTTAGATTTAGCCGTCCAAGCTCATTCCAATAATTATCGTAGTCTTCCTGAGCATATAAAGGAAAGTGTTTATCTTAAGGTTTACGATTCCCTTGATTCCCTTGAGGATGGATATCTCTTAGGCTTATGGAATTATGAGGGGGCTTATGCCTTTGCCTTAAAGCATGAGGAAACGAAGCCATCAGTTATTCCTTTTTTAGAGGCTAATTTTGAGCGTTTTGCCCAAAAGGTTTATAATCATAAAAATGTGTCAATGGCTGAAGAAATTGTCAAGGATTTCCCTTTTGAGGTCATTGATGAAAAAGGAATTTTTATTTTGATGTATTTTGATTTAGCAAAACGAAAAGAGCTTTTTGAATCAGTATGTCATGATGAAAAACGATTAGAAAGATATTATAATGCTAATACCTGGAAGCTAAATGAGCTTTTTAATTGGTATTTAGAGGATAAGACTCTTACTTATGTTAAAAACCTTTTAAGCAAGGACTTATTATTACTAATCCAAGATATTAATCGAATAAAGGATGAAGAATTATTCCTAAAGCTTTTTAGTGAATTTGACCACAAAAGGGTTTTAGTTTATGCCGGAAATTGTAATGTCGGTTATTTCTTTACAAATATGATAAAAGAGGACCGGGATATTCTTTTTGATGAAGTCTGCAATGATTTTAGCTCGGTTGAGGCTGGCGTTCGATTACATGTTTGGAATAGTCTTGATGTTTATAAATTTGGCTTAATAAACATTATGCAGCACGATCAAATCGTGAGAGCCATCAATCGTAACCTTGATTTATTTGTTGGTGATTTGAAGGATAATGATAGCTATGAGGTTTTAGATAATGTGTTAAAGGATTTTGAAATTATTGAGATTTTTGATGAGGCCTATCGTCAAAAAATTAATATTTTTGAAATTGCATCAACGAACGCTAAAGAGGATATTATCAAAGCCGTGTTTGATAATACAAAATATCTTGAATGGTTGATGAAATCAAAAGCTTTTACAGCTTTAGATATTTACAATATCTGTGAAAGAAATAATTTAAATTGCTCAAAATTCTATTTAAAATATCATGCTGAAATATTACCTGATATTGATCCAACTCCTTATCTTGGCTTGATAGTTTTTAAGACAAATACCTTAACAGAATCAGTAAATGAAATTAATAGCTTTTTACGTAAAGGAAAAGGAAAAAAGCTTACTGCTTATTATGATGAAATCAAAGAAAAGGGTTCTGATATAATCCTAGCGGAGGTTGGACTAAAGAGCCGAGTTCGACCAGATTTAACGAAGGAAGAGATGCTTGAATTATTAAAACAGGCCTGAGGATTTGAATTACTATTAAAAATATGGTATAATCAATTAGAGGTGAAATGTGTGATTATTACAATGGTAATGGATCAATTTGGGGATGAAAGTAACGGAACAACTATGACTGCTAAAAGATTTGCGGATATTTTAATTGAACATGGTCATACAGTGCGAGTTGTTACTGCATCCAAGATTAATGATCCTAATGTTTATGTTACAAAGGAACGAAATGTGCCGATTTTAAAGCAGGTTGGTCATTCGCAGGGAATGATTTTTGCCAAGCCAGATAAAAAGATTTTAACTGAAGCCATTCAAGGCTCAGATGTTGTTCATTTTTTAATGCCATTTAAAATTCAAAAAAAAGGAAAGAAAATATGCGATAAGCTCGGTGTTCCTTCGACAGCGGCTTTCCACGTTCAACCAGAAAATATAACCTATACCATTCATCTTGGAAAGGTTAAGTGGGTTAATCGTTTTATTTATCGCTTGTTTAGAGATACCTTCTTTCATAAATTCAACCATATTCATTGTCCAAGTGAAATGATAAAAAATCAATTAATTGAACATGGCTATAAAGGAAATTTACATGTTATTTCCAATGGTGTTTTACCAGACTTTGTTCATAAGGATGTTCCAAAGCCTAAAGAGCTAGAAGGAAAATATTGCATTTTAATGGTCGGTCGTTATTCACGGGAAAAGCGTCAGGATTTACTTATTAATGCAATTAAAAGTTCCCAATATGAAAAGAACATTCAGTTGATTTTATGTGGAAAGGGTCCTTGGCGAAAAGCATTAGAGAAGTTAGGTAATCAGCTTACAAATAAACCGATTATGAAGTTTTGTCCCAAGGATGAGCTTATTGACACAATTAATTATTGTGATTTATATGTTCATGCGAGTGATGCCGAAATTGAGGCTATTTCTTGTATGGAGGCCTTTACCTGCGGTTTAGTGCCAATTATTTCGGATAGTAAGATAAGCGCAACCAATCAATTTGCTTTATCAGATCGTAATTTATTTGAATGCGACAATTATTTAGATTTAGCCAAGAAGATTGATTACTATATTGAACATGAGGAAGTCAAAAAGGCTGATTCATTGGCATATATTGAATATGCAAAGCGCTATGCTATTGATAATTGCGTAAGGCAATTAGAAGATGTTTTTCAAATGGCTATTGATGAAAATAAAGCTCGAAAGTAGTTTCGAGCTTTTATATATCAATATAAAAAAAAAGCAATTTGCTTCATCTATATAAACAATAAGAAAATATAGAAAACAGAGAGGGCTAAAAATCTATTTCCTTACTGGACAATTAGATAATACCACACTTTTTTGTAGTAGTCTATACAAAACTACTATGAAAATGATTACATTATTTTGAAAGCGTTTAAAAAAAAGAGGTGATGAATTTTGGACAAAAAAACTACATTAATAGGAACAACTGAATACCTTAAAAATTACCAAAAAAAGATTAGTGGTCTTCATAATTTTGTTTTTAAAAGTAATCAGGATTTGATTAATGATATGCTTGGATCTTATGATTTTATGGCCTATATTGATTTTGCCATCAAAAGAGGGACAAGCTATGAAATTGCCAAAATATATTTAAACAATTCATTATTAGTAGATGAGGATAATAGCGATTCCTTATTACATGAGCTTTATTTATTAAGAGATGAATATAAGAGCTATTATCACAAGGATATATTTAAGAAAAATCTTTATCGTAATGTTTTATTACACCATGAAATCGATAATCCTTATGTCGCTAAGGCTTTGAAGAATTGTCATTTTGAAATCAAAAAAGATGAGCGAAAACCAGGCATTACCGTTCATCAATTTGATAGTACGGTTAGTGAGGTCGTTGCGGTTGCTAATGAAATTGTAAGGCTTTTAGATAAAGGGGTTTCGCCTAATAATATAAAAATTAATGCCTTGAATGATTATTATTATCCCGTTTTAAAGGATGTTTTTTCCTTTTATCAAATTGACATTATGGAAAACAGCACCTCTCTTATTGCCTTAAGAGAAATTAAACGATTGTATAATAAGCTTGATTTGTTTTTAGATATGGATGCATATCAGGGCTTTACGATGGTAATGGAAAATGAAAATTCTTTTGAGGCAAAATTGTTTTTAAATGTTTTAAATCAATTTGTCGGATTGAATTATTCGATTAAAGAATTGAAACCCTTCATTTATGAAATTCTTTGTCAAAAGACAATCAGTGACAATTATGATAATGTTATAAAATTTTATGATTTAGCTGATTTAGTCATTAATGATGGTGATTATCTTTTTGTTTTAGGCTTCAATCAAGATGTTTTACCGAAAAACCATAAGGATAATGGGTTAATTGATAATCGACTTATGAATATCTTAGGCCTTCCTTCAACCTTAGATTTAAATAAAGCAGAAAAGAAGAATTTAATGCATATTTTAAACGACGCTTATTATGTATCATTCTCATTGTTGTGTTTAAATGGTAGTCTGATGCCATCACCATTCATCAATGAGCTTTCCCTTCCTATTTTGGAGGAATCATCTTTAAGCTTAAATAAGGATCGATTAAAATATCATTTAGCAGATTTGATGGATGATTATTATAACTACGGTACGATTAATGATGAAATGCTAGGTCTAGCTTCCTATTTAGGCTATAGTGAAAATGAATTTTTAGATAAAGGTGATTATCAAAGCTATGATTATCATTATAATGGAAGCTTTCATCAGGATAAGGGAATTGTTGTTTCCTATACGTCATTAGATAAATATAATAGCTGCCCTTTTAAATATTATTTAGAGGATATCCTAAAGCTTGAAAAGCCAAGTGATGAATTGAATTTAATCATTGGAAATTATTTTCATTATTGTCTTGAAAAAGATGAAGATATTGATTGTTTAACTAATGAATTTTTTAAAGATATCAATCTTGATTCTAAGATGCTTTATTACATCAATCGTATGAAGAAATATATTCTTGCAATTCGCGAATTTAACAACTTTGAATCGGATTTTGATTTATTTGGCAAGGAGGTTAAGGTTAGCCGAACGGTTGATGATTCCCTTCTCGTAGGTAAAATCGATAAGCTTCTAACATCCAAGGATTATGCTTGTGTTCTTGATTATAAAACCGGAACTGTAGCGCCTGATTTAAAGCCGGTTTATTATGGTTTAAAAATGCAATTACCAATGTATATGTATTTCCTTCATGATGAATATAAATTTGGTGGAATTTATTATCAAAGAGTTTTACCAAAAAATCCTTTTGATGATTCGAAGGACGAAGAGGTAAGTATGAATCAATTTATGCGCTGGCAAGGCTTCTCTAATTTAGATGTTGTTTGTAATCTTGATCATGGATTATCGCATATCAAAGGGATTAAAATAAAAAAAGATGGTAATTTTGATAGTAATTCCTCTAAAAATTCTCTTGATGATAAAAAGATGGTCTTACTTATGGATAAAATGGATGAAAAAATTAAGGAATCTATTAAAAATATCAAAGCTGGTTTATTTTCCATTAGCCCGAAGGAATATGATAAGAAAACCCCTTGTAGCTTTTGTGATTTTAAGGATGTATGCTTCTATAAGAAATTTGATGTTGTAAAATTAGAAAAGATAGATTGGTTAGGTGATAGTGATGATTCCAAAGAAGCCTAGTGATGCGATGTGGAGTGATGAGCAATGGAATGCCATCTTTTTAAGAGGAAATAATATTTTAATAAGCGCCGGGGCCGGCTCAGGAAAAACCGCTGTCCTTTCGGAACGCGTTTTGCAATATGTTTTACAAGGGAATTCGGTTAGCCGCTTAATCATTTTAACCTTCACTAACGCTAGCGCTGCCGAAATGAAGGATCGAATTCGTAAATGCTTAATTAAAAATAAAGCCTCGATTGATCCGATTGAATTAGAGCTACTCGAGGGCGCACATATCGAAACCTTTGATGCCTTCTCCTTGTCGATTGTTAAAAAATATCATTATTTGCTTAATGTCAGTAAAAATATTAAAATTGGCGATAAGGTTATTTTAACCTATAACAAGAAGCGAATTTTGAACGAGCTATTTCAAGAATTATATGATGCCAATGATAAAGACTTTTTGGCGATTCTTGATTTATTAACGACCAAGGATGATGAAAACTTAAAAAATGTTTTGCTTAAGGTTAATGATAAATTGAATCTTTTGCAAAATCGAAAAGAGACAATTAAGAATTTTGTTAATTATTATTCTTTAGATTCGATTAAGAAGAATATTGCCGAATACCAAAAAATATCCTTAGTTTATTGTAGTCTTTTGCAAGAATATTTAAGCGATTTATTAGATAAATATGATGGAACATTTTTGTATGAGCATATCCAAGATTATACAGATAGCTTTAGTAAATTAGTCAAAAGCCAAAGTGTTTCTGAGGTAAAAGATAATTTATCTTTTAAGGCTCCAAGTGTTCCCAAGGGTTTAATTCAGGATGAAGAAACGAAGAACGAATTAAAAAAGGATAAGGATAAAATTAGAAATCTGGTCAAACAAATTGAAGGTTTATTTGAAAAAGGCGAAAGTGAATTAATTTATCAAATTGAATCGACGAAAAACAATTGCCTATTGCTTGTTGATCTTTTAGAAAAATATAATGATCGCTTTATGGAATTCAAAAAAGCCAACAATATGTATGATTTTATGGATATAGCTAAGCTTGCGATTAAGCTTTTTAAGGATAATGAAAAGCTTCGCTTGGAATTTAAAAATAATTATGATGAGATTTTGATTGATGAATATCAGGATACATCGGATATTCAGGAGGAGCTAATTTCTTTAATCGCCAATAATAATACCTATATGGTTGGGGATATCAAGCAATCAATTTATCGCTTCCGCAATGCCAATCCGAAAATTTTCAAGGATAAATATGATAGCTATTTACCATATAAAGAGGACGTTGATGTCAAAAATGCTTTAGGTATTCGCATTGATTTGGCCAAAAACTTCCGCTCTCGCCAAGAGCCTCTTCAAAATATCAATTGGATTTTTGAAAAGCTTATGGATAAGGATTTAGGAGGAGCAGATTATAATAATGGTCATCGTCTTATCTTTGGTAATAAAAGCTATCTTAAGGACTGTCCTAATGATTATAATATGGAGTTCTATACTTATGATATGGATTATCAAAAGCCATATGTGGAGGCTTATATAATTGCCCGGGATATTAAAGAAAAATTAGATAATGGATATCAATGCTTTGATAAGAGTAAAAAAGAGCTTTATCCGGCTTCATATCGCGATTTTACGATTCTTACCGCCTCAAAATCTAATTATCAAATATATGCCAATGTTTTTGAATTTTTTGGAATTCCTTTGGTTGTCCATAAGGATGAAGCCTTTTTTAATAGTGATGAAATCTACGCCTTGAGCAATATCATCAAGCTCATCTATTGTCTCATTGATGAGGAATATTATAAAGGTTATTTTAAGCCTTGTATGGTATCCTTATTACGTTCCTTTTTAGTTGCGGCGAAGGATGATGATATCAAAGAAGGAATTGATGATTTGCCGCATGCCTTTCCATCTGTTTTTGATAAAATTGTCAAATTAAAGGAAATTGCCTTGACGAAATCCTTAGATAAGCTTTTATTAGCCATTTATCAAGAATTTGATGTTTATAAAAAATCAATTCTTATCGGCAAAATAAGCGAAATTGAAAATAAGCTTAATTATCTGGTCTTGAAGGTAACGGAGCTTGGAAAAATGGGTTATGACATTAAGGATTTAGTTGGCTATTTTGATATCATTATTAATGAAGGAACAGATATTGAATTTCAAACACCTCGCTCTAATGTCGATGCGGTTAATATAATGACCATCCACAAATCGAAGGGATTAGAATTCCCAGTCTGCTATTTTTCGGATTTAACAACCTCCTTTAATAAAGAGGAAATGAAGGATAAAATAACGTTTGACGCCAATTTGGGTTTAATTATGCCTTATGACCATGATGGACTTGGCCAAACCTTCTACAAGGATTTGTTAAAGCATAATTACCTCTTTGATGAAATTGGGGAAAAGATTCGCTTGTTTTATGTCGCCTTAACCCGAGCCAAGGAAAAAATAATTTTTGTTGGTCCGAAAATCGAAGGTGAATTAAAGGACATGGTTTTACATGTTTCAATGCCAAGAAGAATTAAATTTATGTCCCTTTATGATATGCTAATAAGCACAATCAACCAAAATAACGCGATTGATGATGGTTACAATAATATTAGCAATAAAGGTATCATCAAAAGTCAAAATTTAGATTCCTTTTTGGAGGATATGGAATCCTTAGGTCAAAAAAATAGTCAAAGACTAAAGGTTATAAATAAAGAATATGAAACTTTATTTCATCCTTTACACGGAATCCAAAGAGAAGAAAAAAAGGCTTCAATTGATGTCCTTCATGTTATGAGCATTGAGGAGCGAAAGGCTTTGGATTTTGGTACCTATGTCCATAGTATTTTTGAAGCTATCGATTTTAATAATCCAAATTATATGGAGGTTGATTATAAAATCAGAGGAAAGATAAAGGCCTTTTTGGAAAGTGATTTTATAAAAAGCCTATCGATAATTAATGTTTATAAGGAATTTAATTTTAGCTATAATAATCAAAATGGTGTTATTGACTTGATTTTAGAAACAAATGATGAGATGATTATTATTGATTATAAGCTTAAGGATATTAGTAAGGAAGGATATCAACATCAGTTAAAAATTTATTGTGATTATCTTAAAACAATTACTGATAAACCAATAAGAGCCTATTTATATTCAATTTTTGATGAAATTTTTGAGGTGATAGAATGAGAATAGTGTTTATGGGAACTCCTGAATTTAGTGTTCCAATTCTTGAGGCATTAAGCGCCAATTATGATGTTTGCTTAGTCGTTAGTCAGCCTGATAAGGTTCAAGGAAGAAAAAATGAAATCAAAATGACTCCGGTTAAGGAAAAGGCCCTAGCTTTAGGCATTCCTTGTTTTCAGCCAATCGATATTAAAACCGATTATCAGCCGATTTTAGATTGTAATCCGGATATCATTATTACGGCCGCCTATGGTCAAATGATACCAAATTGTGTTTTAGAATATCCACATCTTAAATCCATTAATGTTCATGCTTCGGTTCTTCCAAAGCTAAGAGGCGGAGCCCCTATTCATAAAGCAATTACTCGCGGTTATAAGGAAACGGGAGTTACGATTATGTATATGGTCGAAAAAATGGATGCTGGTGATATTCTAGCAGTTAGAAAAACTGAAATTCTTGATTCCGATAATCAAGAAACCTTGCGTTGTCGATTATCGTTGTTAGGAAGAGATTTGTTAATTGAAACGTTGCCTAATCTTGCGGCGGGATTGATTACGCCAATTAAGCAAAATGAGAGTGAGGCAACCTATGCCAGCAATGTTAGTAAAGAAATGGAGCATATTAAGTTTGAAAAAACAGCCCGTCAGGTCTTCAATTTGATTAGAGGATTATCGCCAGTTCCTGGAGCTTATGGAATTATCAACGGTGTGAAGGTTAAATTTTTTGAAAGTAAAATTATTTCATCTAATCCGCATACTCCGGGCGAGGTTGTGGATTGTAATAAGCATTTAGTGATTGGTTTCGTCGATGGAGAGCTTGAGGTTTTATCTCTTCAGGTTGAAGGAAAGAAAAGAATAGCCGCTCGGGATTTTTTAAATGGGCAAAAGCTTTTCCATATTGGTGATATTATTCAATAGGTACTTTTTTCGATTAATGGGCTATTTTGAATAAAAATCTTGTTTTAATTTTTAAGACAAGATTTTTTTAATAGATAAATGCATATTATTATGCTATAATTGATAGAAGAAGGTGTTTTTTTGAAAAATTTATATTCACGTGAAGAGATGCTAGAAATTAACATCAAAACCTTAAAGGAAAATGGCATTAGTGTCCATGATATTGCCCTTATTGCCTATAACCAGCAATCAAAATATATTAAGGATATTCCGATGAGTGTTTGCGAGGAAAGTGTTTTAAAAATATTATCCCTTCGTGATGTTTTTCATCATGTTCAATTAGGCTCAGAAATTGATCGCTTGGCTAATCTTGGGATGTTTCAAGGACCAATCCAAGATATTTTGAGTTCGGATTTAGGATTATTTGGCATCGATGAATTAGTTGGCTTGGATATCGCTGGCCTTTATGGCGTAATTGGTCAGACTAATTTTGGTGATATTGATGTCAATAAGCCAGGAATTGTTCATGATTTAAATGAACAGGGAAAAAATGGTCGTTGCTTTACCTTTATGGATGATATAGTTGGAGCGATTGCGGCAGCGGCCTCAACTCGGGTTGCGCAAGTGATGAATGAAGAGCTTGCGAATGAGGATCCTCGTGTTCATTCTATTTCCTTGTTTGATGAGATTTAGGAGGTGATAGCTTGGCCTTTTTAAAACTGAAGAATTGGAAAAATAAAATGAAAGAAAACATCAGCGAATTATTTAGCTTTGAAAAAGGCGTTGATATCACCAATGATACTGATGTTTTGTATCGAAAAAACAAAGTAATAAAAAATATTATTTTCCTTTCGAACTGGGCCTATACAATTATCTTGTTTTTAATTTGTTTAGGAGAATCAAATACCTCAAACTGGGTTTTGACGATTTGCTTTATTCCCTTTAACTTTTTACTTAATAAAACCTTAAAAACAATAATTAATAGTGAACCTGGTAATTATCTGAAGCAACAAATTGCGATGTATATGATTAGCTTTTATATGTTTCTATCCGCAATCTTGGTGTATTTTAAATTAAAAAGCGGTGTTAATGTTGAATTTTTAAACGAAGCCGGATATATGCTTATTTATTATTCATTGATGGTCACAGCTTTATATCAGGATAAAAAATTAATGCGCTTAATTTATCCGTGGATGCTTGTTATTGTGACAATTATTCATTTTACATTGACATATGAAATATATAAAACTGATTATGCAACGGATAAGGTTTTGTTCTTTCAGAAGTTTTTTACATCCCATGAATTTAGGGATATTGCCTTGCGGACCTTCATTTTAATTTTAATGATGGTTGTTATATATATCGGTGTGGGCTTTAGTGAATATTTATTAAAGCAACGAAAAGCCGAATTAATGAAGCGTCAGGATGTTGAAGGGGGATTCACAGAGGTTGTTTCGGAATTGTTTGATTGCTTATTAGAATCAAATGCAACGAATATCGATAAAACGCAAATAAAAATTGAAGCTAAATTAGCCGAGCACTTAGCCGGATTATTAGGAATGCGTCCCGATAAATGTGAGGAAATATATAATTATTCAATTATGCTTTTAGATATTAAAAATTTATCAATAAGCGAGAATGTTAAAAGAGCACATGAAAGCGAGTATGATTTTTTAGAGCTTCGAAAAAAATCAAAAGCCGGAGCAGCCTTGGTCAAAAGATTACAGCTTTACCAAAAGGGTGAGGATATCATCAAGGCGCATATGGATGGAATTGCGGATAATAGCTTCAAGGAGCATATTAAACAAATTCAAAATAATTATGAGGGACAGATTATTTTGTTGTGTGACTTGTATGTAGCCTTAAGAAAGGACAAATACTATAAAAAGCCTTACTCACATCAGGCAACAATGAAGGTCCTAGATAGTGATTTTAAGGAATATGTCGATTATAAAATTTATGACAGGTTTCTTCGATATGAAAAAGAATTCGAAGTTATGTACTATGAAATGACAAATTTATAATTTCATAATTGACAGAAATAATATAATAGTGTATCATAATCGTGTACAAATAAATAGTTCTTATTAAGAGCCGTGGAGGAAAACTAACCAAGGAAGCGGCAGCAACCTATTAAATTAGGTGCTCATAGTGAGGGGAATTGATCCTACCAATGAGAAAAGGAAAAAAATAATGGACTTTTCTGATTGAAAAGTCTTTTTTTTGAAAGGATGGATTATTTATGGAAAGCTATACTTATAAAACACAAGGAGTTTGCTCAAGAGAAATTTCATTTGATGTTGAAGACAATCGTGTTTACAATATTAAATTTTTAGGTGGCTGCTCTGGTAACCTTCAAGCAATTTCAAAGCTTCTTGAGGGACAAGAAATTGATTATGTTATTGCTAAGCTTGAGGGAAACAAATGTGGTATGAGACAAACTAGCTGTGCTGACCAATTATGTAAAGCTCTTAAAGGAACTAAATAAAAAAGGAGCGTTTTTTAATGGAAAAGATTTATTTTACATCTGAATCAGTTACGGAAGGTCACCCTGATAAAATTTGTGATCAAATTAGTGATGCGATTTTAGATGAAATTTTGTCGAGAGACAAGGATGCCCGTGTTGCCTGTGAAACAACATGTACAACCGGACTTGTTTTAGTTTGTGGTGAAATCACAACAAAGACCTACGTTGATATTCAAAGTATTGTTCGTAAAACCGTTAAGGAAATTGGTTATGATCGTGGAAAATATGGATTTGATGCGGATAACCTAGCTGTTTTATGTGCTATTGACCCTCAATCACCAGACATTGCGATGGGTGTTGATGAAACGACTGATCATGCGCAAGGAGCTGGAGATCAAGGAATTATGTTTGGCTATGCCTGTCGAGAAACCGAAGAATATATGCCATTGCCAATTATGTTAGCTCATAAGCTCGCCCGCCGCTTGTCTTTTGTTCGAAAGGAAGGAATTCTTCCTTATCTTCGTCCGGATGGAAAAAGTCAGGTTACAATTCAATATGATGAATTTGGAAATCCTTTATGCGTTGATACGGCTTTGATTTCCACTCAGCATTCTCCTTCGGTAACGCTCGAGCAAATTCGTGCGGATATCAAAAAATATGTTTTTGATGAGGTTTTACCAAAAAATCTCGTTAACGAAAATACTAAATATTTAGTTAATCCAACTGGCCGTTTTGTTGTTGGAGGGCCACAAGGAGATTCAGGATTAACTGGTCGTAAGATTATCGTTGATACCTATGGTGGATACGCTCGCCATGGTGGTGGAGCTTTCTCCGGAAAGGATCCATCGAAGGTTGACCGTAGTGCTGCTTATGCGGCAAGATATGTCGCAAAGAATATTGTTGCGGCAGGATTAGCGGATAAATGTGAAATTCAATTGAGCTATGCGATTGGAATTAGTGAGCCAACTAGTATTTTAGTTGAAACCTTTGGAACGGAAAAGGTTAGTAAAGATGTTATCGCTAAGGCTATTCGTGAGAACTTTGATTTAACACCTCATGGAATCATTAAGATGCTAGATTTGAAGCGACCTATTTATCGTCAAACAGCCGCATATGGTCATTTTGGGCGTAATGATTTAGACTTATCTTGGGAAAAGCTTGATAAGGTTGATGATTTAAAGAAATATCTATAATATTGGAGCGTTGATTATTCAACTTGAGCGTTGATTATTCAACGCTTTTTTTAAATATTTAAAGATGCTATCTATCTTCTCTTGTAAAAATTGTCAAAATGTGGTATTTTTTAGTAAGAGGAGATACTTATATGCATGGATTAAGTAAATATTATCATTATCAAGAGATACCATTAGGAAATATTGGAAACGGCTTATTTAACCTAAAATCTAATGAATTTTTTATTAATATTCCTCTTATTAATACAATAGGAAAGGATTCCTTTTCTCTTTGATATTGATGGAAGACTCAAATATCATAGCCTTTTTGGAAGCTATGGCTATGATGGCTTAGGCAGGTTAACATAATATCAATATAATGGAGTTACAAAAACTTATGAATTTGTTGCCTTGGGAAATCGATGTCAAAAGATAAAGAAGAGAAATGATGGCTATGTTTTAAAAACAATCAATTATCATTATTGTGATGGTTTATTAATGGATGAAGAAAGAGAATCATTTACGATATCATACATCTATGATGAGAATAAAATATTGATAGGATTTTATTTAGTTGAAGGAGATATTGTCGATAAATATGGTTATGATTATGGTAATTATATCCATGACCCTTGGGGAAATCTAGTTGGGCAAAATATATTCTCAAACAATCCTATAAGATATAAAGGTTATTATTATGATGAGGAGACAGGGATTTATTATTTAAAATCTAGGTATTATGATTCTAGTATTGGTAGATTTATTTCACCTGATTCAGTTGATTATTTAGACCCTGAAAGCATAAATGGATTGAATTTATATGCTTACTGTGGTAGTGATCCAGTGAACCTTTGTGACCCTTCAGGACATTTGGCAATTAGTGCAATTATCATTGGTGCAGTTATTGGTATTGTTACAACTGGAATAAAAGATTACGTCAATGATAGAAAAATATTTAATGGTGATATTTCTGGATGGGAATATTTTGGCTCAGCTCTTGGAGGGACTATAGGTGGGGTTGGAACTAAATTAGGAACAACAGTTTTAGCGAGCGGTATAGGTAATGTAGTAGAAGCCCTATTTGCTGGAGATATTTCATCATTTGTAGACATAATGGTTCAATTTACTTTAGGTTCAACTCTTGGCGGAGTGGGGTATGGAGTAAGCAAAGGAATTACGAGTATATTTGCTGACAAGAAAATCTATGGCGTTTTAGGAAATTTAACTGACAATACAAAGGTTAATTAAAGATTAGCAAATGCTGGCTTTGGACATTTGAAAATAGGCCAACAAGGATTAAATGGTGTGTATGAAAAAATGTATAAAGCATATGGATTCACTACAATGGAAGACGCAATCTCTGGGTTATTTGATTTTGCAACAGGGATAATATTTTAGTTAGGAGTAACAATAAATGATTATTTCAATAAGTATGTTTTTTATCAGTTTTTTCTCTTTAGTTGTTTTTATCATTATGCTGATTTTGAGTAGATATGATGCGGGCTTCATTATTTCAATGTTCTCTTCAATGTTGACATTTTTGATTGGTTCTATTATGTTTTACAAAATAACAAACAAATATCCATTGAATGATTTATCTGAATATTATTTTAAAGACTTCAAAAAATTATTAATTAAAAGTGATAATTATTATCTGATTCGGTTTATAAAAAAAGATGGCGTTTGGTATTGTAAAAATAATTCATTTTTATTAAAACTTGATTTAAAGGGATATTTATTTCAAAAATCATATTTAATATCTTTTGTGATTAGAAATTTGAGGTACCCAATAATTAGTAATAATTTACCATTTAAATATTTATTTTTAAATAACTGTTTTATTAAAGATGGTTTTAATGTTAAAATTGAAATAATACAACGGAAAAAGGTTGAAAAAATGATCGTAAAAAATGGTATATCTAGATATGGATTTGTAGCAAGGAAAATAACCTTTTCTCCATTTTATTTGTCATCTATATCAAATAGGAGTTATCATTCCATTTTAAGAACTAAGTCATACATTGATGAAAAAAGATATAAATCTTTCTTTATAAAAAATAGGAAGTGATTAGCAATAATAATATTGAATCGACTAGTTGCTGATCAATTTTGAATTGCCATTGTAGATTGTTTTAACTTTACTTATTTATATAAAAATATCGTTTATTGGCTTAAAACTAAATTTGTTTGACAATTAACAAAATAATAAGCTTTGTGATAAGATGACATTTGAGTATAGAGATTACTATATTTGTTCGGTTGATTATAAGGGCCGAAGAGAACTATATAGCTATCATTCAAATGGTTTACTAAAAACCCATGTTGATGAGAATGGCAATGCGTTAAAGTATTTTTATCTTAAGAATGATGTAGTAAGTAGACTATAAGGCTTATTTCTATGACCCTTGGGGGAAATCTAGTTGGGCAAAATATATTCTCAAGCAATCCTATAAGATATAAAGG
>CAZWLD010000023.1:0-32628 GCA_964634685.1 uncultured Anaeroplasmatales bacterium | reverse complement strand
TTGATATGAATTAACTATTTGACCAAATGTCCTATAGAAATCATCGGTATTCTTTATATCATATTCCGAAATAGAAAAATCGTGATCATTAATATAAATCATAGAATCAGTTATGACAATATAAAGCTCGTTTTCGTCATTAATCAATTCCATATATATCTCGTAGCCATTATCAATAATATCGTAATCAACATCCTCAAGATGATATTTGTCGATATTCTCCATTATTTTTTCATTGAAATCATTATTTACTAAATCTATTAACAAATAATCAGTTATTGATTCCGGATTCATCTTTATATATTCTTCCCGTAGATGAATCATTAATTCATGGGCTTTTTCGTGATATTTCTTTTTCTTTTTTTCAAAAACTGTATCAATAATCGCAAATATTACAAACACTGATAAAGCCACAATTGGAAGAACAAGATTATTAGTCTTCTTATAATAAGAAAAGGAAAAGACAAACAAAAAAGCTAAAATGACATAAATAACAACTTTCAAAATAGAGAAATTACTCGGATAATAATCTGTAAATATTTCTTCTCTTGAATGCGATTTTAAATATTTCTCATCACCACCATAAAGCTTATATAAATAATCATAAGCTTCATCCTCACTAGTAAAGCTTCTTTCTTTATCCTTGTATTCATGATAATAAAAAACACTATAGTTGCCATATTCCTTTATCAATACATATTTCTTATCCCATTTATTAACATTTTTGGAAAAACAAAAATCCTGAATTTCAAGAGCCCTTATTCTTGTTAATACATCCGCTTTATTCACTTCTACCATCCCCTAATAATTTCTTAACATTTTCATAATCAAACGGCAAAACATCAAAATAATAATCTTCATCATCCTTAGTAAAAATTACTCGATATTTATTAGGCGAAATAAAGCCTAAATTAGTATGCTTTATTTTATAGCTTTTATATTCCTCACTATTAAAAGGAGCCTTTTTATTCCAATTAACAAAAGTCACCTTTTCTGGGACCTCAACAATTTCTTTAAAGCTCTCTACCGGAAAGCCGTACACTGATTGGGTATCAACCATACAAAAATAACCATCAGATACATAAGCAGACACAAAAATATTTGCGACCATCCCTTTATAAGCTTCAGTTTTATTTTTCTTGATAAAGTCAAATAAAACATCAATGTCATAAGCTTCCTCTTTGACACCTAATTCTTTATTTCTTTTTTCAAAATATTCATTATAGCCTGCTTCTAAATTTGTAACCTCTTCCGATTTTTGAAACTTTTTAATTCGTTTAACATCATAAATAAAATAAGCTATTGAAGCAACTATCGCCAAGATGCCGAGAATAAAGACACTAAGACTCTCCACAATAATCTTGGGATTTTCTGGTAATTTCGATAAAATACTAATCACAAAAAGCAATCCCATAAAGAAAAGAAAGTAGAATACACCACCAAATCCGCGGTTTTTCTTATTAATTGCCCCCGCCTTTTTTTCTAATTCCTCAAGCTCGGTAATCAATTCCTTAGATACTTCTTTTATTTTAAAAGCCTCAAGATTTTTATTATTTTCTTCTTCACTTAAATTGTAATTATGACAAAACATTGGTTTCACAATTATCATCTCCTTGCTTCATTATACCACAAGATAAAGAAAAATTGAAATATAATTAATAGCATAGAAGCTAACAAAAAGAGACACCAAACGGCATCCCTTTGTTTTAGAATATTTCTTCGGCGTAATTAACATATTCTAGTTTCTTTATTTCTTCAATAAAATCTGGATGTGAAAAAGGGACCTTTTTATCCAAACATTCCAAAGAAATCGTGTAAACACTAAGTCCTGAAGATGAATAGGCCGGATTATGCTCAAGCGAATTAACCTTGAGCTGATTCTCGCGAACATAAGCGGTAAAATCCTTTAAATGGATTCTCGAATCGAGTTCTAAATGAATTTCAAAAATCCGTGATTTTCTCCTAAAATACTCCTCAAGATTCGTAAAAATAGTTAAAGCCAATAAAATAAATATTGATGAAATCAGTGCAAGTGTGTAAAAACCAATTCCAATAGCTAAGCCAACACAGGCACAGGCCCAAAGACCGGCCGCAGTAGTTAAACCCTTGATTTGACTTCTTGAGGTAACAATAATCGTTCCCGCTCCAAGAAAACCAATACCACTAATAACTTGGGCTCCTAAACGAGCAGAATCTCCTGATTCAAAATACTCCATCATAAATTGGTTGGTCATCATCGCAATCGTAGCCCCTAGGCAAACCAAAATATATGTTCTGAAGCCAGCCGCATGGTTTTTGGTTGCTCGCTCAACTCCAATTATTCCAGCAAATAATATCGCAAATAAAAGGCGAATAATAATTGAAAAAACGTTGATTTCACTAAGCCAATCTCCACATAGCTTAACAATTGGATCGATATTCCTATTGATTTCTAAAAACATATCGATCACCTCGTATTCTATATAAAAATTATAGCATATTTTTATATGTAAAGAAATACATCAAAATAAAAAAACTGCTGGCAAAAATGGCCAACAGCTCTACTCTTTTTTCGAAACAAGCTTTGAACAAACATCTAAAGATGGTATTGCTTTTGAATAGAGATATCCTTGGATAATCTTACAACCCATTTCGGTTAAAAGCTCTTTTTGTTCTTCCGTCTCAACATATTCCGCAATCACCTCAAACCCTAAATCCATACCCAATCCAATGATTGAGGAAATAATATTTCTTGAACGTTCATTTTGAATATTATTAATTAGACTTCCATCTAATTTCACGTAATCAAAATGATTTTTTTGAAGATAAGCAATTGATGTATATCCCATACTAAAATCATCTAATAAAATATTTATTTTCTTTTCGTGAATCAATTTAAATGTTGGAGACAAATCAACACTACTTGGCAAATAGCTATCCTCCGTAAATTCGATACCTAAACAATAATCCGGAAGCTTAGCCTCTTCCATTTCTTGATAAAACCAATTCATAAATTGCGAATCTATTAATAATTCTAATCGCAAATTAATCGCAACCTTAATTCTTGGATTAATTTTCAAGAATTCCTTTGTATCGATAATTGCCCTTTTAACAATTGCCATCGATAGCTTTGCGAATAATTGTTTCTCCAAAGCTAAATTGACAATTAATGGCGGATAGACATAGTTATCATCTAAATATTTAAATCTTAATAATCCCTCCAAGGAAACAACCTGTCCATCCTTGTATTGCGGTTGATAATATAAAACAACATTATCATTCAAAATGTCATTTTCTAATTTAACAAGCAAGGATTCACCCATCATCGAAAGTCTTGAATCAAGGGAAAGGATTTCAGTTTTGTTATGCTCATCCTCACATTTTTTAGTATATTCAGTTAATTGATTAATCAATATATTCGAATATCTCTTTGTAAAATAATCATCAAGCTTGACAAAAGGAAAATAAATACATACCCCAATTGCGACATTAATCAATTGAATAAATGAAGCAACAATAGAACCTGTGGCTTGATAACCGCTCAATAGAATTGGGGTTGTCCATTGAACATCCGGATTGATAATCTGCGGACATAAGCCTATCGCCACAAAGAAATACGCAACCATAAAGCAAATAATTGGGGTCAAAATAAAAGGAATGGCGTAGATTGGATTCAAGACAATTGGTAATCCAAAAACCATAATTTCATTGACATTAAAAAGCATTGGTCCAGCGGCCGAATAGGATATTTTTTTCTTATCTTTATTTTTTGAGAATATTGCAATCGCGATTAATAAACAAAGTGATGAGCCGCATCCGCCCAATAAAACGAAGCAATCAATAAAGTTCTTCGATACAATATTACTTCCATTATAGGCAAAAATCGTCGAATTAATAGTTTCAAAGACATTACTTCCATGAATACCAAACAACCATAAAATTGATTGGAAAAATAATATGAGAATTCCACCACCAAAGGTTGCGCCAAGACTTTCAAATGGCTTTGATAGTATTAAAACAACCAAATCATTAAAATTATTAACATTAGGAACGAGACTTATCAATACTGTTGTAATCGCAAAAATAAATGCCGATATAACAATGGAAAAAATCGAATATAATCCAACCTGCAAATCATTTTTCATAGCTCTATTTTTTCCAAATAGCTTTAAAAATAAATCGGAAAAAATGAAAAACAAATGTACAGAAAGCAAGGAAATCAGTAAGGCTGAGAAAACATTACACATATTTGTATATTTAAATACATTTATTCCGCTCGATAAAACAACCGGTCCTAGCGACACAAAATAGCAAATAAGCGAGTTGATACAAGCGAAAAAACGAACAACTTCATTTTTTGAAAAGACCTTCGAATAGGTAAAGCTTAAGGCAAACACTAAATATACTGAGACAAGGCCAAAGGTCGCATAGTATACTCCAGATAGAATATCAAAGATAGTACCATTTAAAGCTGTCGCAATAAATTCTCTTATTGGAGTAATCGGAAAATATTGAATCAACAATACAAAGGCTCCAATCATAAAGACCGGAACAAGCATAATAAAGGATCGTTTAATTGCCGATAAAAATTTATTTTTTTCTAGTATTGAATAAAACTTAAAGTAACCTTCAATTATCCTTTGCATTGCCCTCACTCCTTGTTTTTATTCTACCACACAATCAAATAAAAACAAGGTTATATGAACATATGATAAAAAAAAGATGCTTGGAAGCATCATAATTTTTTGATGGCAGGGCTATCTGGATTCGAACCAGAGGTGTGGGAGTCAAAGTCCCATGCCTTAACCGCTTGGCTATAGCCCTATTTTTTGTGTCCTTGATTATTGTACTATGAAACACAAAATATTGCAATACCTAAATTTATAATTTTTTCTTTTTTTATTATAAACAAGTTCCTATAAAGTATACTAGGATGCAAGATACAATAAAGAAGATAACCAACGTCGAAATAGCTGAGCCTTTTCTAAATGATCTTCTTTTATCCTCTTCCATAACTAAATTACAAAAAATAATTCCAATCAAAGGTAAAACCAATCCGAGGATAAGGTATTTTTTGTTTGTTTTTAATTTTTCCATTTTTATCAGCTCCAATTTCATTATATATTTTTTTTAAAAATTAGTAAAATGATTTTTTTATTTAATTATATAAAATGAACGGAGGAAAAAATAATGAAAAAAATACTTATTCTACTTATTATCTTAACATCATTTTTTTTCACAAGCAATGTCTTTGCTGGTGTCAAGGAATCTTCTTGTCTCTTACCTAAGGGAGATAACTATTTCAACCCTGAAAACTTTGTTGTAAATGGGAGATATATCGAAAATAAATATCCATTTCGGGTGAAGCCAAATTCTTGTTATATTTTCGCTTATTATCTTGGGCCTCATGAGGATTATACCTTGTCAAGTCAATTGGCTTATGAAGGCTATGATATGATGCCGGCTGTTGAGCTTGAATTAGCATCAATGTCTGATGTTAGTCAGTTTGAAGATGAGCAATATAACGCTTGTGGTTCTACAAGCTATATAAAATTTTACACTAAGAGTGATGATGATTATGTAATCAAATTCAAATTTCCAGCCCTCGAGGAGCAAAGACTAGATCCATCAAGATGGGAATATGCCTTTTACCTTTACGAAGGAACAGAATTAATGTGGGACGTCACATTTGTTGGTTCCTATATAGACCCCTTACCCAAAGAGGACACAGTTTACGAGCAAGCCATCAAGGAGGGAATCTATTATGTTGATTATGATAAAATACCATCTGCCGAGGAAGTCAAGAAAATGCTTCAGGCAAGCGATAATATAGATGGTGATATTTCTGATGAAATCTATCTTGAAAGCTCATTATATGATGGAACTCATGAGCCTATTGGCGAATACAAAATGGTTTTTGCGGTCAAGGATAGCGCAGGAAACAAAGAAACCTTTACCGTTATTATGCGGGCAATTGACCTAACACCGCCGAAAATAATTGGACCCGAATCACTGATTGTCAATATTGGAAATAACGATGAAAGCTATTATCGTGATTTATTGACGGTTAGAGATAACTATGACGATAATCCTTCAATCAAAGTAATAGAATCCAATCTTGACAATAAAACACCTGGAACCTATTATATTAAATTTGAAGCAAGCGATAGTTCTGAAAACAAGAGCACATTTACAATGTATGTTAGAGTTCATGATAATTATGCCCCTGTCATCACTGCCAATAGCTTAATTCTAGATGTTGATTACGGAAATAGCTTAACTCTTGAGGAAATCAAAGAAATCATTTCTCAACGAAAAAACATTACTCCAAATGAATTAAATGTTATCTATAACGATTACGAATATAACGAAAATGTTCCAGGTGAATATCGCCTTGAATATCTTTACGTCAACGGAGATAAAATAATCACTGAGGGAATGAAAATCATTGTTCGCGGCAGCAAGGAACAGGCTCAAATCAAAACCGAAATGATTATCGGAATCGGTGCTTCTTCACTAATTATTATAATTGCGTTAGCTTTCATTTGTTACAAAAAATTTAAGAAAAAGAAAGCCTAGTTATTGACAAGGTCATTTGATTATAGTAAAATAAGACTTGCAGTTAAGAAATTGCAAGTCCATGCGGGTGTGGCGAAATTGGCAGACGCACTAGACTTAGGATCTAGCGCCTTCGGCGTGCAGGTTCGACTCCTGTCACCCGCACCATTTTAATAATAATGCCTTGGTTAAATTGCCAAGGCTTTTTTTTACTTTATTTGAAATTTTAAACAATGCTATGAATTGTACAACCAGTATTTCCCTCTTTATAATACATTTGTCCGACGACTTGTAAAAATGACATAGCTGCCTCTTTATTAATGCATTTGTTGGAATAACTTGTCATAGATGTTATTGGATTGATCAAGGCCATGCTTTTCTTCATCGTTTTCATAATAACCACTATTGACTATAAAATTGGTAACCCCTTGATAAGAAGCATTCGCTTCTCTTTCACCAACAGTAACATCACTATCATTATATGTAACGACTAATTCTCTTTTTGAACCATCCGTATCGGTATTATTAGTTCCACTAACCCATTAAAGAATAGCCCTTCTTCTACTTGCGTCCGCAACCATATAATGGAAGCTTGTGTTTGCCGAATCGTGTAAACCTTATTTATTTACTAGTTCTACAGCCTCATCGTCATTAGTGGCATAATCTAAAATTAATCTAAGCATTGTTGTTGAGGTAATATCCAATTTATCCGTTTTTTGATCAGTCGTAACGACATTATCTCCGTCTTGATTTATATCTATGCTTAGGATTTGTTTTCACAATACAAGTATTAGTTTTTGAAAAATCATATTTTTTTTCCAAAAACGCGATCACCATTATCTAAAACTGCTGTAAATGCGGAGCATGCAATATCACTTTCCGAAATTTTCATCGGAATCAAGCCTTTAATGATTTTTGAAGTGATAAATGATATTAATTCTTTATCATTACTAGCGCCAGTTTTAAGAAATTCATCAAAATAATAATCTCCAGATACAGTCATTTCATATAATGATCCATCATTATGTGAGTCATCTCTATTTCTAAGTTTTTTAAAGGAAAAAGCGGTACTTATTTCATTATGCCAAACGGAATAAACAGTTACTACTCCAATTGAGGCAACACTAACTAATACAATTATAACAATCGCAACCACTTTTTTTATTTTTTTCATATTATTATATCTCCTTCGTGTTATAACTATCACGTAAATTATAACAAGATTTTTTGAGACAAAAAAGGAGGCTATTGTCTATGACCAAGCAACAAATGACTTCCTATTTAGCCAAGGCTTTATTATTATTGATAAAAACGAAGCCATTTCATGAGATTACAATAAGTGAATTGGTGAACAAATCTGGAATCGCTCGTGCCACCTATTATCGCCATTTTACTTCCAAAGAAGAAGTTCTTCATTCTTACTTAAAAGACATTTTGAATAATTATAAAGAAAAATACAAGGCAGATATTACTCACATTTCAAGATACAAAAATATTCGTCGAACCTTTGAATATGTTTATGACTATAAAGAAGATTTAAAAGGTCTTTATGAAGCAAACCTCGGACAAATATTCTTGGAGGAGATTAATAATTATATAATATCAGGAACGGATTTAACTGATGAGGAACAAATAAAAAAAATATCCTTTTTATAGTTATTCTGGATCGCTTTACAATGTAATTTACTTTTGGGTAAAAAATGATTGTAAGGAATCGGTAGATGAGATTACAAATATTTTCTATGATACCTTTCATCAAGCCAAATAATTATCTTCTTATTAAAAAAAGTGATATAATATTTTTGAGGTGAAAAAAATGCATTGTTTATTATTACTAGCAAATGGCTTTGAGGATCATGAAGCCTTAACAACCCGTGATGTCTTAATCAGAAACAACATTCAGGTTACTACTGTCTCAATAACCGATGAAACATTAGTTACTACTTCTCACGGTGTTACTTTATTTACTGATCAAATTCTAAAAAATATCAATTTTACTTTATTTGATTGCCTAATCATTCCAGGCGGATCAAGAGGCGTTTTTGAAGGTCTTGATAATTGTAGTGAGCTAAAGGAAATAATCAATTATTTCAACAACGAAAAGAAGATCATTGCTTGTATATGTGCAGGCCCACATATTATTGGAAAATATGGAATTTTAAAGGATAAAAAATACACTTGTTTCCCTGGATGTAATGGAAAAATCATTGCTGGCGAATACCATCAAGAATTAGGTGTTGTCAGAGATGGAAACATCATCACGGGAAAATCAATGTATTATACAATTGATTTTGCCCTTGAAATTGTGGAAGCTCTTCTAGGAAAAGAAAAACGAACTCAAAGCGAGCTAAAATTAAAAGGTGAATAAATTTATAAATAAGTTAAAAAAGAAACTTCAAACAAAAAATGAAGTTTCTTTTTTGATTCAACACAACTCGAAAAACCCTTTAGCATTTTGCTTTCATATTGGTCATTTCAAAATCAACATTTAGCATAACTAGCAAACATAAGGGCAAATATATTCATTGGCGTGAAGTCCTCTACGGACAATATTTAACATGACTAGCAAACGAGCATATATACGTGTCCGATATTTATGTAGTCCTCTACGGACAATATTTAACATGACTAGCAAACATTGAATCAGGAGTTCCTACAGTTTATTTAGTCCTCTACGGACAATATTTAACATGACTAGCAAACGCTAGAGTGCGAAGAACCTCAAGCAGTTGAGTCCTCTACGGACAATATTTAACATGACTAGCAAACATTGATAAACTAGATGAAATAATGAACACTGTCCTCTACGGACAATATTTAACATGACTAGCAAACACGGGCTTACTAAACAAAATCGGAAAGCAAGTCCTCTACGGACAATATTTAATATGACTAGCAAACTTAAAATCTAAAATAGAAGGAGATAAATAAGTATTCTACGGACAATATTTAACATGACTAGCAAACGCTACAATGCGAAGAGCCTCAAGCGGTGGGTCCTCTACGGACAATATTTAACATGACTAGCAAACCACCCCAGAACACTCCAACAACCGACGCCAGTCCTCTACGGATAATATTTAACATGACTAGCAAACTGGCAAATGGTAAGCGGACAACAACGATACGTCCTCTACGGACAATATTTAACATGACTAGCAAACTCCATTTTCAGGTATTTCACCATAATGTTGGTCCTCTACGGACAATATTTAACATGACTAGCAAACAATGTATAGTAATTAAATTAGAACATTCAAGTCCTCTACGGACAATATTTAACATGACTAGCAAACAAGGCTTAGACAAACCTAGTTCGGAAATTGTCCTCTACGGACAATATTTAACATGACTAGCAAACGATGATTACTTTAATAGTAAAGCTGGAACTGTCCTCTACGGACAATATTTAACATGACTAGCAAACCGAGCGATGGAACGTGAGATAAGGCATTATGTCCTCTACGGACAATATTTAACATGACTAGCAAACTGTTATATGATGAATTTTGCATAAATCTAAGTCCTCTACGGACAATATTTAACATGACTAGCAAACAGAATAGCCAAAGACTATGGAATAAATGCAGTCCTCTACGGACAATATTTAACATGACTAGCAAACATGAAAAAAGATGATTCAAGGCTAAACAACGTCCTCTACGGACAATATTTAACATGACTAGCAAACACCGCAAATAGATTAATACCGAAAATGTCGTCCTCTACGGACAATATTTAACATGACTAGCAAACCACCCAAAAGTTGAAGTTATCCGCAAAACCGTCCTCTACGGACAATATTTAACATGACTAGCAAACATAAATTATATATTTCATTTAGTACGTTGTGTCCTCTACGGACAATATTTAACATGACTAGCAAACGCATAGCGCAACACTTTACAAATGACAGTAGTCCTCTACGGACAATATTTAACATGACTAGCAAACGAAGTTGCAGTTGGAACTTATGATAAAGCAGTCCTCTACGGACAATATTTAACATGACTAGCAAACAAAAGAAAAATAGAAAAGATATTAAAAACAGTCCTCTACGGACAATATTTAACATGACTAGCAAACATAAGGAATTATTTGACGGTTGGTCTTTGTGTCCTCTACGGACAATATTTAACATGACTAGCAAACCTACCTAAAGGCACAAATCGATTAATTGCAGTCCTCTACGGACAATATTTAACATGACTAGCAAACTTACACTTCCATGCTATTACCGATAATGAAGTCCTCTACGGACAATATTTAACATGACTAGCAAACAAACAAGCACACCCGTCACAAATGGCGACTGTCCTCTACGGACAATATTTAACATGACTAGCAAACCTCAAACCGAATTTTGCGGCCTGCTAGCCCATGTTTAATATACTTAAATTATACACCAATCGGTATCTATATACAACGTTTCAAGACTACTTTTTTCATTGTAGAAAACATCTAACAGCGAAACGTCATATTGGATTAATTCCTTATTCAACAAATCAATTTCCGCATTATCTAATAAAGCTAATAATCCAAATGAAATAAATAATTTTGTATGAAATATTTCACATGATAACCTAATATACCTAACAATCTTTTCTAAATAATCTTCTGGCTCCATTATTTTTACATCAAATGCCGAAAAATACTTATTAAAATCAAAAGTATCATTATAATCAATAGGAATATCTGATGATAACGCCAATTTTTCAAAAAGGGATAAAGATGCTTTTTCAATATCTGCTATAAAACATCTTTCCTCATCACGAATATTTTTTTCTAACTTTTTAAACACAAGATTGAGAAATTTCTTTTCATTCAAGTCTAATTGAAAAGGATTAAAAATAATCATTCCGTATTTTTCTAAGTCAACTTCTTCATTATTAATGCTAAAGATAATACTGTTAAACACATTTAAACTAAATAATCGATATGCCTTTGAATCATTAAACCTTATCGTTTTAATATTTGAATCGCCAAATTCAATTAGATAATTACTTTGTCTCAAAAATATTTTTCTCACAATATAACTACCCTTTCATCATCATTTATAACATTGGTTGTAAAATCCCCAAGCAATATTTCCATCGCCGAAAATTGCTTTTCTGTAACATTTAGTGCCATAATAAATCCTTTAGGTGGAACAATTTCCTTTATTTTCTTTATCGTTGATTCCATTGCTTGGGAATCTATAGACATTTTCATATAAACTGATTCTTGAACCATCATAAAGCCATTTATTTTTAGGTTTTTGATAAACTTTCGATAATTTCTTCGATCTGTACTAGTGAGCGTAGGTAAATCAAAAAATAACAGTGTCCGCATATATCTATAGCTCATACTTTACAAATCTAATTTTCTCCAAATTTCCGCTTTGTAAATACGATAATAAATCTTCAACGTACAGATGAATAGCATTATCTAAAAATATACTTTTTCCATTATATTGGACTTCTATCGATAGTATTTTTATAAACTCATCTTTAAAATTATCGTTATTAACTTTATTTTGGATTACATAAGAATCAATCAAAGGTCGAAATGGTTCAATTAAATCACAGGAAAGATTAAAAGAATTTGATTCACCTATATGATGAATACCTAATTCAGTTAAATAACCATAAGCCCTAATCTCACGACTAATAGTTGACATCAAAATCGAATAGCCATAATTCAAATATTTGTTAATATCATTGTTTTGATCTCGACTAAAATCATTTCCAAATAAAGCATTAAAATAAACCTTTGCGCTATGACCCTCACGATTACTAACATCGCCCGGCTTAACGTCATTCTTATATTCCAATAGCTTAGAATATTCTTGAACCTTGCCAACCTGTTTCAAGTTATTTGCTTGGTTATTAATCTTCTCCTTTATTATCTCACCCCATAAAAAATCTTTTGCTTCCTGAGAAAATGAAATCTGTTCTTTGATTTTACGATAAGAATAGAAATTATTATAATATGGGGTTATTTCGCCTACCGGATTATGTTTATCATCTGTAAAAATGATTTTGATTTTATTATTGATTATCTCAGAAATAAGAAATGAAGAAATCGAAACCATAACGGAATCAATTATTATGAGCTTTACCTCGCTCAACAAAACTCTTTTTTCTTCATTTCCTTTTCTGCAAACAAGATAATTAAGGGAATATTCTAGTTTACACTGGTCTCTTACAACAATTGTACGAAAAGCCATTACTTAACCTCAAATAGCACCTTTTTATAATAACCCGTTGGTGATTCAATAATAAAACGCATTCCTTTTTGTAATGTTTGAGAGCCATAAATAGTTCCAACATTAGATTTTTCTCCTATTAGCGATAGATTAGCTGCCTCACGAGCATTCGTTTTTAACAATCTCAAAAACTCAAATGATAATGTAACTAAATCCAGAATAACAAAATCATTTATCCTATCATCAATCTTCTCCACTGCCTTATGAATAATTGAGAAATCATAGATATCACGAGAGTATATCTTTTTGATATTTAACAAAAGATTTACCACTTCTTCTTTTTCTAGTCTTATCTCCTTGCATTTTTTATCTTTTGCAAAGGCGACAATAATATAATCATCTTTAACATCCATTAATTGTTGCTTCTTTTTGTTATCATAATATTTCTCAATCTTTTTAATTGTTGAAATACTATTGAAATCAAAATAGCGATCACGAGCATTTTGCAATACAAATCGATTACCAGTTACTCCTGAAATCGTATAACGAAGATTACCATATTCGACAACCGTATTAACCTTAATCTCATTAACTAAAATCTCACAATTCGAAAAACCATTGTTTTTTAAATAGTCTTTTTCTAATCCAACATAAGGCCTAGGAATAGGAATTAACATTGTTTTTTCAATTCCTTTTTTATCCACATTTTTAATGATTATGTATTTAGAATATGAATAAGAAGTTACTCCTCCATATTTCTCCATATTAGCTCGAGGTGAATTTGTTTTCATCGGAACATTATCCTTAACCTCTTTAGCAGGAATGATAGTAACCTTGCTGAGCATATCGTTTTTGCAGAATGTTCTAGTTGTTTCGTGAACATCATATCTGCTATATAAATCAAACTTAATTTGACTTAATATCTGATCCTTATTCCAGATTTCTTTATCATCAACGACAATGCTTTTTCTATTTAGGATTTTTTCCGGATTCAATGAATATCCATCATTCTTAATTCTTTGATAATCCTTAAAATAATAATATTTCTTGGATTTATAATAAGAATCCAAAGTTCCACCTACAATAACATTTAAATAAGCATCATGTGCATGATGGAAATTATTAGCTAATCTTGATTTTACTAACTCAAAATTATGTCTAAAATCAGAAACATTTTCAGCTTTAGAATAAATGATATTTTGCGGATTAACACCCATAAATCCCTTTAATACCTCGATTAAGCCTTTTACTGATTGATTAGTTGATACAACTTGTCGATTAACAAAGCCATTCAATTCATCCTCGCTGAATTCTTTTTTGGTTAATTTTTCGAATTTTGATTTAGTAATCAAATTTCCATCAAGCAATTTTTCATAAAATGCATATGCCTCTTTTGGTAAAAAACCAGGGATATCGCTAATCATATTGTCAGTTTTATTGGCATTCTTTTGTTTATTTGTCAACACACGATTGCTTAATGAATCATCCTTAATCAAAGCCTGTGGATAAATATGATCGATATCATATTTGTTATTGTATAATAAATCATCAAAATCAATATTTTCCAATGTGTACATACATTTTCCTAATTGGCTAAAATACAAATAATACTTATCAGACATCAATATGTTTTTGTTCTTTTCATATTCCTTGTCCAATTTTCCCTCAAAGTTACTCAAATTGATATTGAAGTCTGCAGCCCATTCCTTACATTTCTTGTATTTTTCCTTTAATGCCTTATACCTTGAATCCGTTGGCTTCTTTTCTTGTTGGTTGCTTCTTGTGACCTCGATATAATATTTATCAATCTTTTGCCCAAGTGCTTTTTCAATATCCTTAATAATATTGACAGATTGAATGATTGATCTTTTTATAGTTGGAGAAGTCATAACATTTTCTTCAATAAATTCTTCAATATCATCCTTTTTCCCATTGTAATACTTTTCATTATAGGAGTTTATTGTCTCATAGAAATTAAATTCTTGATTAAAAATAATCTCTTGTAAATTCATATTAGTGTTACGCATAACATCTAATACAGAACCGACAATTTCACCAGTATTTACATTAGTCACCGGAAGACCAACTAATAAATTCTTACATAGACGAGAATATTCCTTATAATTTAATCCCTTTATTTGCTTAACGATATCCTTAGGCAATCCATACACATTATATAAACGTCTTTCAAGAATTGATTTATCTTCAAAAATAGTGATATCACGAATGATGTTCTCGATTTTTTCGCGATTGTTTTCAAAATCATCGCCAAAAATATTTTTAAAGTCAAGATAAGATGACATATCACAATTGACATCCGGTATTTCTTTACCCTTTGTAGTTGTTACATCAAACCCAAAATCATTATGCAAAACATCAATGATATCCTTTTTAGTCGGTTTCTTTTTTGTTAAAAATACACCTTCAAAAAGCTTCATTTTTACCTCATTCGAAATAATTGAACCATTTACATTAAGCTTATTTAAGTAGCTTAAGCAATTATACTCCGAGAAGATTATTGATTTCTTTGGTAAGCAATAATCATTATCTCCTTTTAGGTATGTACATTTATTTTGCATTTTTGTTATAAAATTAATAGCTGTTTCATCCATATTAATGACTTGTTCATAATTCCATGGATAAATCTTTTCTTCGCTTCTTACAAGCCAAGAATATTGTGATTTTTTATTTGTTGGGCCAACAAAGTAAGGTAATTTAAATTTGAAGATTGAGATAATCTTATCACTAACAGTTATTCCATCTTGGATTTCACATAAAAATGGATAATTCTTTCTTTGATTTTTTAAGATTAACTTCAATTCCTGAAGATGTAATTGCATTGGAAAAGAACCATTTTGATCAGAATTTTGCCTTAACAACAATTCATTGTTCTCCATTTTTTTCAAGAAATAATCTTTTTCTTCTAGTGCTTCAGGAGCTGTAACTTTATCTAATTTTTCCTTTAAAAATTTGTAAAAATCGCTTCTTGTACAGTGCCCAAATCTTTGACGTTTAGAATTGGAATCATTCATTCCAATGTATTTAGGATAATTATTTAATCCTTTCTTTTCATCACTAGAAGGTACTTTCCTAAAGATATTGTTATATTCCTTTGGACAATAGGTTTTAACAAATCTCTTTAATCTTCGTAAATCCTTTTGATGCTCATCATAGATACCAACCATAGCCTCGCTATAATTTTTATATTTGTCTAAAAGTTTTACAACATAATAAAAGTCAACGATTTCCTTTAACGGAAGATAGAAATCTAACAACTCAGATAAATCTGAAATTAATTGCTTTCCTTCTTCAATTTTTGAAGGCAAGGTTTCGCTTGCAATTTCAATTTCTAATTTTTCATATTTATTATGCTTTATAATAGAAAGAGAGGAAACATTTATTTTCTCTGATCCTGCAAGAAAAGGAATTATTGCTTCATTAATCAATGATTTATTAGGAACAGCAAATAAATTCATCAATTCAAGCTTTTTATCTCTAATTCCCATTTTAGAAACAATAATCTCCTTCAATGATTGAAAAAATTCATTATTAAATTTTTCACAATCAATCAAAGAAAAGTATTCATCAGTAAAAGCTTCATCCTCTTCAAAAGTAACTTTTAATTCACTAACTATATTATTAAGTTCAATAAAATGCTCTTTAATTGATTCATAGTCAGACGCTTTAAATTCTTCACCTGGAATTAAAAAATTACCTCGATATTTCACAATATTATGAATTGCTAAATATAACAATCTAATATCTACTTTTTCTTCATTCTCAATCAAATACTTTCGTAAATGGTAAATAGTCGGAAATTGGCTAAAATAATCCTTATCGGTATATCCATCAGTAAATAGATTATAAAAGTTTTGATTAAGCTTGTCCTCTTGCTTATAAAAAGAGTCCTCTAGCCTTTGAAAAAAAGTAGTATCAACCTTATCAATCTCATTCTTGAACAATTCTTGTAAAAGCATAATACGTTGTTTTCTTCGATTATATCCTCTTCTACTATTACGATACGATCTTCTAGATACAGCTGTTTCGGCTTCCTTAAACATTCGAACTCCCCAGAAGGTAAAGCCATTCTTTTTGACGAGCTTGTTATTCTGATCTAACAAAGCCCATCCAACGCTATTAGTTCCTAAATCTAGTCCTAATCTTAATTCATCATACTTCATAATTCAAATCATCCTCCTAAATATATATTTATTTTAAATCGTCATTTTTCTATTGACAGATTACTAAAACTATTGTAAAATGAGTGTAACATGACGAGTGCAAATAAGCATTTGCGAACCCATAGACCTTGTTGGAAGGTCTTTTTTTTACATCTTTTTTTATTTTACTTAATCTAATAATATAATAAAATGTAATAATTTTCAAGTTTATGTGAAAATATTCATTTCTTTTCAATCAAAAAAGAGGATTTCTCCTCTTATTTCAATCCAGCAACTAAAAACAAAAACCATACTAAAGTAAGTAGTATTTCAAAAACTAACATTATTATATCAACCTTGTCTTTGGTCTTAATATACATATAGGATAAACCAACAATCGAAATGATTCCAATTGGCGAAAATAAACCAACTACCAAGAAATTACTTCCAATTGGTGAAGCCAGCAATAAGCAAAACACAATGATTGGCACAATAAAAAAGGCTACCGTAATTAAATTATTTGTGCTGTTTTTACTGCTTTCTATGTAGTGAGATAATGGCTTATTGTGATTTATCTTCGTAAAATTATACATCCTTAGGCTCGGATATATTCGATTTCTAACGCAATCTAAATTATCCCGACTAATCATCCTCTTATCCAAAATAAAAAACTGATTGCCCTCGATAAATAAATACATTGCAGTATTTCCCTCAACGATGTTGACAAAATCACTATATTTATATGACACCTTTGATTCCATAATTTCACTCTTAAGAGATATATTAATCTGATCATCATCAAATTCGAATAAAACATCAGGTTCATGCATTGTTTCAAAGGAAGCATATAGATTCTTCTTAACACTGACAGAACCGACGATTATTAAAAATAAGACAAAGGCAAATAAAGCTGCTATAAAAAATGCTAAAGAATCAATAAATACACCAACAATAACTGAAAGAAATAACAAAATCGTTAATGAAACAATTCCTGTGATATTGTTTTTTTTCAAAAGAGCCAAATATTCCTCTAACATTTCCTTTGTATATTTTGCTGTACCATAAAACATATTATTCAATCCTTTCAAAATAACAGGTAACCACATCATCATTGCCACGCGTGATAACGGGGCCATTTATAAAATATATTTTACCATATTTATCTAAAAGCTTGACAAAATTTTGATGATATATTTGGTTATCATTTTTCATCATCCGAAAAGGATCAAACCCAACAATTTTAAAATCCCCACTCGTTTTTTTCGTTTTATAAGCGAAAAAATCCATAAAGCATTCCTTGATCTCATTATTATATCGTTTAATATTCGCAATTAAGCCCTCAGTTGGAATATATGAAATCATCTCCTCAATATATTCTACTTTGCCTAAAATTGTTTCAAAAATCGTTCGATTTTTCAAATCAAAAGCCGAAAAACGAATTCGTAAATCCTCAAGCATTATCATTAACATACATCCAACAAAATGATTTTGATGCTGCAAATCAAAAAAATCGCGCGAATATATTTTCATCGAATGAATTTCTTCATTAATATATTGATGAGCCAAACGTGGACTTAGTTGCTTTAATACTTTATAAAAGATAAATTCACACAGACCATTAATGGTCTCGTTTTTATATTCCTCTTTGATAAAATCACCAATAAGATCCTTTCTTATATGTCTGACATTCATAAACATTCGCAAATAATTTAGCTTTTCATTTAAGTCTTTCGTCAAAAAACCCTTTAATAAAAGGTTTTTCTCGTAACACATATAATCGATATTTAAATAGTTAAAAGGATAATCTAATAGCTTTAGATAATTCGGAAAATGCATTTGATAATTAGAGGACAAAAAATCTAAAAACATCTGCTTAACCACCATTGATACATTTATCGCAAGCGGAGCTTCTAAATCTAATTCACCAACAATTGAGGTATTCTTTTCTTTTTTATAAGGCATAATCTTATCTGGATAATAAAGATAGCCATCATTATATAGTGCAAACCTTGGCCTTTCAAAGCCAGAAAATAATGAATCAAATTTTATTATGTCAAGCTCTTTATTAATTCTTCTTGCTAAATCCTGCATCGATTACACCTCGCTCCATAAATATAATATCATAATTCAAGCAAAAATAAAAGCGCTTTCAAAAATAAATGAAAGAAAAAGATGAGTTGAATCTCAACCCATCACAACATTGTTTTCATTAACCTTACTATTATGATAATCAATGCCACTAGCCTCAATTTTACCACTCAAAATATCGATTGTTGAGGCATTGATTGAAATTGCCGATGCCGCACTTGTAACTGTCATTGATGATAACACACTGCTCTTAAGCTCCATTGCTGAAGCCTTCAAATCGACATCCAAGGAATTAAATGAAAAATCATTCATTACAACACAGGAAGCCTTACTATCTATAGAAACATTCAAAACACTATTAGGAATCGAAACAACGACCTCATTATTGGCAATATATCCAATAAAATGAAAAGCATTATACCAATTATTTTTAATTGATGAACCAGAAATAGAAACGACACCATCATTCATTTTAACATCAATAAACTTGTCATAATAGCTAATAGTTATTTTATCAGAATCCGTAGGTTGAAAGGAAACATTAGCGGCCTTAATATCTAAGCTAATGGTATCTGTTACCTCATAAGTAATATCTACCTTCTCACCAGCCTCGCCAGCAAAATTAAACGATACCATTGAGCCAGCAATCAAAAAGACAATTAAACCTATTATAATAAAGGAAACAGATATTTTTACAAAAGTTTTACTCTTCATAGAACCACTCTCCTATTCCTTTAAATGATCCAAAAATCTTCTCTAGACCCTTGCAGACAAATTTACCAAAACACAATCCCCCAAATGCCATTAGCGAGCAGACACCAATACCCATTAACGCAACACCAATTTGAGCTAAGGCTAACGCCCCACTGTAGTGAATTATATTCATAATCGCCACAACAATACAGCCAACAGCTCCGGAAGCACCCCCGGCAACCAAACCAACAACAATGCCCAAAACACCAGCTAAGATTCCAAAGGCTGTCCCGAGGATAGTTGGAGCTAAAAGAACAGCAAGGACAACCTTCCACACGCATATTTTCCTTTGATTAGGCGATTTTTCACTTCTTTCCGTATAAGAAAACTTCTTTTCAGGCCTACCGCCTAAGACCTTAGTCACAATAACACTAATATCTCCAAGCTCACTAATCACCTGCTCTTCATTTTTCCCACGACTTATACGATCAGAAATAATTTCATCAAAATAATCAAGGCAATCATTTTTATAATTATAGCCATCTAATTGCCTTGAAAGTTCATTTAAAAACTCTCTTTTGTTCATAATTTCAACTCCTTAACTAAATCATTAATTTCTATAGTTTAATTTTCTTAGATTACTTTCCTGCCTATTTTCTCAAGAAAATCATCTGTGTGAAATACCCATAAACTGCACTAAATATACAATCATTATTCTTTAGTTGCTTCTAAAACCAGTAACCTCCAATCAATCATTCCTTTCACATATATTTTACAAAAAAGACTAAAAAAAGTCGTGAAGATTATGTGAAGAAGATGTAGAAAAAAAGTGCAAGAAAAAAATGCTGAAGCCAGCATTTTATTCCTGCAATAAATAACGCATATTTAATGTAACATTTAAATTACCATTACGACATCTAATTTCATCAATTAGCTCATGAGAATTAAAATTATCATTCACAAGAATCGTATAGTTCAATTCAAACATTGTTCCAAAATCACTTGTTCGAACCTTTTCCAAACGATAGCTTTTTGTATATTTATCCAAAATATCATCAAAAGCATCCTCATAGCTTAAGCTCTCTGGAACCACAATTTTTAATCGCATTAAATTCTTTTTTGGCTCGCCATATTTCATAATTGATAAAATAACTAATACTAATGATAACAATCCACATACGATAAAACCATAAGTAATATATCCAAGTCCCATCGCTAGACCCGAGGCCACAACAATAAAGAGATAAGCAATATCCTTGAGGCTTCCTTGTTCGGAACGAAAACGAATTAGGGAGAAAACACCCATTAAGCTAAAAGCTCCAGCGACATTACTTCCAACCAAAGCTAAAACCATCGAAACTAAAATTGGTAATATCAAAATAGTAATTGGCATGGAATAATTATATACCTCCTTACGATGAGTAAATAAATAAACCAAGCTAACGATAATACCAATCGCTAAAGAACAAAATAAAATAATCAAAAAATTGGAAATATTAATTCCCGATTTCAACACTGAATCAAAAACATCTAACATCATACCGCTTTAACCTCTCTTTTATATTCTTCTCCATATTTTGAATATGACACTGGATAGATTTGATGAAATGACAAAAGGTGAGCTAGCCATAAAGGAAGAGCACCCTCAATCTTAATTTCCATCACATAATTATCCTCACCTAAAATATCTTCACCATAAACACATGAGCTCAAGGATACATTTTCTCTTCTTGTGATAATATGATGATCAAATGTCAATCGAAAATCAGGATTATCCTTACCAAAAAGGGCAATTCTTTCATAAGAAATATAAACCATCGGAATTGCTTTATAAAGGCTTAAGAAATATCCTATTTCGTTAATAATTTGTTTAGAGGTGTAATCCTCTCTTTGTGGCCTTATCCCCTCATTAATAAAAGCATCTGCCTCATCTAAGGTTAACTCCACTCGTCTCTTCGTCACTAATCCCATCGATTTACGCTTAATCTCCAAATAAACCAAATCATTTGATGATACATTTTCATAATAGCTTCGAAGACGGAGCTTTTCCTTAAAGGGTGGCTTGTTCGTGGAATTTCTGATTATCTCATTGTCAACAGTATCATAATAAACATTATGAATATGATATACTTTTCCATCTAAGCAATAGCGATCATATCGCATATGTTTTAAAAGCTCAGGCATTAATGATTCATATTGTTCCTTTGTAACTAAAAACTTCTTTTCATATCGTTTGAATGAATTTAAGCCCATAGCCATCCCTCCACAAATATATTAACATAAAATCTAAATAAATTGTAAGGAAAATTTAAAGTTCCTTGAGATATTTGTAAACCTCTATTACCATATCATATTCTTTCTCAAAATCCTCAAGACGAACTCGACCAAGGCTAGTGATACGATACATATTGCGATTATGGCCTCCATCCTTTACCTGATAGCCATTTATAAGGTTAACATCCTCCAAAGATTTAATAACCTTAAACAATGAACCCTCGCTTATATTCACAATCTCCTGCATTTTATCATATAAATCAGTCGAAGTATAATCCTTTTTATCTAAAATACCTAAAACGATAATGTTAATTAATTCCTTTTTAATCTCCATATATCAATTCCTCCTTACAACTCTATTATATTAAATTCTTCAAATAAAGTCGTGAAGATTATGTGAAGAAAAAAACACCATAACCGAAGCTATGATGAATTTTTGCGATTCTTAATGCCCATTAAGCATCGCTATATAAATAAATGTCAATCTCCCAAACCTCTTTTAAAGCATAATTTATTCTTCCATTATGATAAAGCTTTCCATCGGAATATTAAACAAGCTTGCCATAATCATTAATTTTTCAATATCAGGAAGGCACTCACCACGTTGCCATTTATATACAGCTTGAGGACCATTAAAATTAAACAAATTTTGAATATCCTTTACAGTATGATTATTTTGTTTAATAATTGATTGAATGTTTTTTCCAGTTTTTTCCATATTGATGTGCATCATTTCAATCACTCTCCTTACACTTATAATTATACAAAATGTAAATGAATTAAAAAATACACAAAAACTCAATTTATAAGTTCACTAAAAATTAAAAAAAATGGCTTAAATAAACAAAACACTAAAAAAATAAAGTTCACTTTTTTGTTACTGATGGTATAATAAAATTGAAGGAGTGGTTTAAAATGATCAATAATGATTACCGAGTAAAGGTTCTCTTATCCAAATCTACCTATGAGGCTTTAATTAATGATATGATTGTCTTTGAATATAAGAATGGTGATAAAATAAACAAAGGGGGATTCATCAATCAGCTCTTCGCCTCATATCATCAAACCTATGATAATCAAATCAATCAAATGATGACTGACTTTGATAAAAAGATTACAAATTACGTTCTTAACACCATAAAGGATAAGGTCTCAACAAAGGAACTAAATACCATTGAGAAAAACATTAACGCTAAATATCTCGAATACATTAAAAAAATTAATGAAATTTATAAAGATGAGCTAACCAAGGAAATATCCTTTAAAATCAATAAAGTTAACCAAGAGGAATTCGAAACCATATATTATAATACCTTTTTACCCAACGACACTGTATCATCCTATTTTCGAAATCTTTTAGATTCATACGCTCGTTTATCCCAGGATATTAGAGAAACAATTATCTTTAAAAAAAGCTTTGATAAAATTACCAAAGCCATCGAAAGAAAACAAAAAATCCTCATCAAATACCAAGACAATAAAGAAATCATCTCTCCCTATCGCTTTGCGCAGACAATTGATGAGAACCACAATTATTTAATTGGAATCAATGATGAGAAATCAATAAAAGGCTTCCGTCTATGCCTAATTGAGGATGTCATTATTCTCAATGATATCTATATCTATGATAATAATATCAACAGCACTATCAACAACACAATCGAAAATGGACCTGAGTTTTCCACCAGCTCCGCAATCAATGTTGAAATAAAATTAACTACTCTTGGCGAAAAGTGGTATAAACAAATTGTATCAAACCGTCCAAAATTGATAAAAAAAGAAAATGATAGCTACTTCTTTTACTGTTCCGAAGACCAAATAAGAGCCTACTTCTTTACATTTGGGAGTAATGTAACAATCGTAAGCCCTGCTTCTTTGCAAAATCGATTTATTCAAGAATATCAAAAGGCTCTTCAAAACTATAAAAAAATAGCGTAACAATTGTTACGCCTATATTTTATTCCTTTTTGTCTTCTGAAGAATCATTTTCTCCATCATTTGATGAATTGGCTTGCTCATCATTAGCTAAAGCGTCTTCTGTTGATTCACTAACGGTAGAATCTGAATTCTCTTGGGTGGTTGTTTCTTCAGCTGTAGTATTCTCTTCAATTGACGCATCAGAGGTTAGAGTCACTCTTTCTTCTTTAGCTGATTCTGTTAAAATGTCATAAGGATTTTCCTTTGAACCAGTAAATTCAGATGCAGTGGCATGACTAATCTTTGGTTTTTTAAATAAGATAAATCCTAATCCAACCGCAATTACAACATAAATTGCCATAATTAAGGCTTGTTTCCAAACCTCACTTTTTGGGTTATTAAAGTTCTTTAATTCTGCTTCTGTCATTCCAGAACAGTTGTAAGATAAAACCTTCTCTTTAGTTAAAGCTGTCAAATCAAAATCCTGTTCAATCGTATAGAAGGTTTCCCCCTCCACATCCTTAAACTCAATTTTAGTCACATTGGTTACATTGGCCTTTTTTACTAAATTACCTTTATCATCATATTGACCAAATAAGTAATTAAAGCCCTCGCTCTTTCCAAAAGCTGGAAAAGGGACAACAGTATGATATGAATCATAGCTTGATAGATAAAAATTCGCTTCTTTCTCTTGGGCACTAACATCCTCACCAATAGCTGTAAAGACAATTTTTGATTTATCTTCTTTATTGGCCTTAGTTGCTATACTTTCATCAATATCAAAAATCAAAAACAAATATCCAGCATCGCTAGCAGTATTATCAGTCGCATCTTGGTAAATTTCATAAATGCGAACATCCATTGGATCGCCCTCAGCTGATTGATAAACTGGGTTTGGATTATAGTACTCGGTTAATTTTAAGAAAAATTCAACATCCTTAGCCTTTGCGGCTTCCTTAATTTTATCCATTTGATATCCGCTAATAATTGATATAGTCGCAAACATATATACCAATATTCCTAATAATACGGCAAAAATAGAATACAAGACTTTTTTAAACATTAATATTTCACCTCAACAATAATATAATACTAACAATTACCCTCAAAAACAAGTCAAAACATAAATTTTATGAAAAATCTATTGACAAAAATTATTTTTCCGATATAATTTTAATTGTCGCAAAGATGTGACAGATGGCGGCTGTGGTGAAGAGGCCTAACACATCGGATTGTGGCTCCGACATTCGCGCGTTCGAATCGCGTCAGCCGCCCCATTTAAGATATTTAGAGAGATTAGCTTGCTAGTCTCTTTTTATTTTACGCAACAATTATGGGTTAATTATGAGAAACGATTAATCTCGTTAATAACAAAATCTAAAATCGTATCATATCCAACTAAGATCGATTTTTTGTCAATCCACTCTTCCTTCGTATGCTCCATTCCTCCAATAATTCCGCCAAAGCATACGGCAGGAATTCCTAAGGCTAAAGGAATATTACAATCCGTTGAGCCAGCACATATTACTGGTTCCTTTTTTGTATGCTTAAATATACATTCTCTTGCTCTTTCTGTTAATTCCTTCAATTCCATTAAAGAAACATTCCCCATTCCTGGTCTTTTCCCTAAAAGCTCGATTTTCTTTTCACAAGGACATTTTTCAATAATTGAATTGAGTATATTATTAATATTCTCTAATTCAGCCTGATTATTACTTCTAGCTTCAAATAAAATCGAGCATTCTTCGGAAATACTATTGATAGAATTTCCTCCTTCAATCACTCCAACATTATAGGTCGTTCCTAGGCTTGGCTTTATCGAATAGATTTCGGTGATAATCTTGGACATCTCGTTGATGGCATTTTTATTTCCAAAATTTGAATAGGAATGACCACCTTCAGTTTTTATTGTCAAACGATAGCGAGTAGATCCAACCGCTTCATTAACTATGCTATCAAGTCCGCAATCAAAGGATACCATCATCGATATTTTATGCTCATACTTCTCAAAAATGGCTTTTGAGCCCTTTAAATTGCCCAAACCTTCCTCACATACGTTTAAAACAAACAACGCGCTTCCGGGAATATTTTTCTTAAAAATCTCTCTAATTACGAGCATTAGTATCACAACATTTGCGGTATCATCGCCAACCCCAGGATAGAATAATCTTTCTCCATCATCGATATATTCTTGATTAATTGCAGGAAATACCGTATCTAGATGAGCCATAAAGACAGGAATTTTCTTGTCTTCCATATGATATGGCACAATTACATTTCCAACCCCATCAATAAAAGCATCAATTCCATTTCCCCTAAACCAATCAACACAAAACAAAGCTCGTTTTTCCTCATGGTGGGAAAAAGCCTCAATCATACATAAGTCATGTAATAAATCATAAATTTCCATAATATAACCTCCTATACGGTAAAAACCGCTATTTCTAGCGGTTTTATTAATATAATCCAGCTGCTCTTAAACTCTTGCAGGTTGCTCTAATCTCTTCAATCTTATCACTATAGGTTTGTGGAGGCACTGGGGCCGTAATAGTAACGCCTGAAGGAAGCTTACTGTTAAAATTAGTAAGACACTTTGATAGAACACTACTGCATATAGTAGAGCTATTCATTTCATCAAGCATCAATCCTAGCTGTGATGGCGTATCAGAATTATCGCTTTGCTTGTCGACAGCGAAATCAATACCAGATAATCCACTAGTCTTGAAGCCTTCATCATTCATAATATTGATTGAATACTCGACAATATTTTGAAGCTTAATAATCTCTTGAGTCCATTCATCTTTAGTAGTAACTGTACCATAGATTCCGTCTTCACTTCCACCTAATAAATCCATCATGCGAAGCGTATCATCTAACACCTTTACAACAATTCCATTCATACTTGGTCTTAAAATCGATGAAGCATTGAGGGCATTTAAAGGAGAAGCAATATCTGTAGTTTCACCTGGAGTAAAGGTAAAATCGCCATAAACATTAATTACATTTAACAAATAATAAAGTTCACGATTTGTATCATAATAATCGGCAAATTCATTATATGTTGTGTATTGTGGTGTATAATGTTCGCCATAACCTTTAACTAAAGGAGCTCCGTTAATTTGACTATCAGTTAAAGCCTTATCAATAATCTTTGATAATGAAGCAGTCATAATACGTGATGATAATAATAAGTCATTAAGTGCATTCTTATCGATTGCCATCAAATTATCATATGATAAATTCTTATAATCATATCCTTGTTCCTTCAACTGTAATCCAACATTTAACATACCATAAATATCTCCCATTGATGCTATTAGTAAAGGTGCATCCGGTTCAGCTGAAATACGAGTAGTTGAAACCTTCAAATCATCCGTAATATTTAATGTTGGTTGCTTAAACAATGAATCAGAAATAGTTGCTTGGAAAATCATTGAGCCATGCTCAGGGGATGTAATACGATTTGCAGTCTCATTAGATATTCTATTATTAATTAAATCATTCAATCCAACTAATTGAATATAAGAGCCATTTTCATCCTTACCAATCAATTCAAGAGTCATAACCGTATCAAATAAATTACAAATCTCCTGAACCCTAACAAAGCGATATGTAGTGCCATCATCTATGTTAATTCTTGAGAAATCATCACCTGAATCAACACCAATTATTTCAATAGGACAATAGATGTATTTTTCTTCAATAACCATTTTTGAAATAGTGTAACGAAGAATATATGATTTACAAGCATTGATAATCTTAGTATCATCATCCTTAACATATAGTTTATTAACTAACGTAATGTCATTTGCAACAAGCTCATCACCTTGAACTAATCCATTTTCATAAACGGCTTTAGACAATTCATGAAGTTCAGCCTTTTTAACAAAGCGCTTGGTGATAGCTTCTTCTTTATCAGTATAACAATTTTCTGTTCGATCAAAAACAACATTCTCAATCAAAGGAATAGTTATTGAAGTGTTTTTAATAATCTCATCACTAAGGATTTGATGAAGAATAACCGAATCAAATAAACCATTAAATTCATCATCACTTAAAGCTCCAATTTTATTTACAATTCCTAAACCTGGTGTTACGAATTCATTGCTTGAATTAATCAACTCAAGTTTATCACAAGCACTACATAAAGCTTTAATTTCACTTGGTTTAATTGATCTTCGAGAATCATTATTGATATAGGCAAAAGGAGAAATTTCGCTAACATTTGCCTTCATCATTTTCGTTACGGAATAACGTATAATTGAAGAGCCCTTTGTTAAATCAGAATCTGTTCCAAATACTCCTTCAAAATTGAAGCTTGGACTGGCAATTGTTTTGATTAATCCGGCATTAAGCTTTTCTGTATCAATAGTATCATTTACTATTAAATTCAAGCCAACTAAGCCTTCCTTTAGAGCCAAGATTTCATTTTTTAATAATGCCATACTTTCACCAAAGGTAATTGTATTGTCATAAACATCATTTGGAATGACTAAATCCTCAGTCTTATTTTGATAAATGACATTCGAAATTGTTGCCCGTAAAATCATTGAATCTAAGGTTTTATCGGTAACATTAGAAATTGCACTAGCACTCGCATTAATTGATCCATTCTCGGCAACAACACCTAATTCATTAACACCAACGATGGCCTTTTTCAATTCTTCCTTCTTGATTAATGATCCATCCTTTGCTTCATTAGGAATTACAACTAGTGTACCTGTAGTTTGATCAATTAAAAGCTTTGATGATGTTTGATATATAATTGCTGATGACAATAAGGTATCAATATCACCTTCACTCAAGCCAGTAATGGTTTTGATTGAAACAGCATTTTCTAATTCATCAAATGATTTAGCATCAGCTAATAAAACCGATATAGCATTTAAAGCTAATCGTAATTCACCCTTAGTTGTTAAAACATCATTTGTATAAACATCATACCATTCAGATGCATTTCGATCATAAGGGATAACTAATATATCTAATCCTTCTCTTTGATTTAAACTAGATATAGTCAATACTGATAAATCAGTGATCATTTTCGAAGCTAGTAGGATGTCTGGATTTAATTTCATAACACCTAAAGCTAAATCACTAGAATACTTTATTCCTTCCACAACATTAACTAAAGCCTTTCCTTCCTCTTTCCAATCGGTGATTTCAGGAATAACATAACGTTCCTCTAATCCAAGGTTTCCAGCAACATCAACCGAATCAAAAACACCTTGAATAATTGATGGAATTAATTGAACAGCAATTTTCGAATCAGTCGCTTTATCGATTGCCCCATCTAAAGCCTTAGTATCTAATTTTTGTAAAGTAAATTCCTCACCTGATTGCATTGAATCGATAATTGGTGCCGCTTCCTTGATTGTATATATTAAAGCACTACCCTCTGCTGACCAATCACTAACCTCAGTAAAATCTAAAGTAGCCAAATCAACAGGCATTGAATCAGCTGGGATAAAGTCCACAAGCTTTGTAAACACCTTCCCTTGATTTCCATCAATTAGCTTTAAGGTTAAAGCTTTAGTAGTTAATCGGTTAAGAGATTCATAATTTAAATCCGCAAATTTGATTCCCTTTTCTAATTCTAAAACCTTTGACTCATATAAATCATTAGCAATATATAATAAATCCTTAAAATCCGACTTCCATTCATCGGCTGTCATATTCGTATAATTAAACAATTCTTTATAGCTTTCGCCAGAATTATTTTTATCTAATTCATTCATTCCCATATCAAAGCCAATTGGCAACATCGTTGTGACTAAACGAGATGATACAACTGATGATACAAAGCCATCAAGCTTATCATCATCATTAGTAATTAAACCTAACAACGCTGGAACATCAATCGTCTCATTGCCATCAACATCCTTTGTTGGAATTTCATTAATCTCTAATTTTTTTATTCCATTAACCATGTTTCCTAAATTAGCAATTTCCGTCTTCCACCAAGCGCTTGGGGCTTGATCACCATAATCAAAAGCGAAGTCCTCCGGAACAAATTCTTTTACTTCCTTAGTATTTAAAGCATAATCAACACCAATTGGAATTAAATCCATTAATACATCAACATTACTTAAATCAGTAAAGGCCTTAGAAACAAGATTATCATCAGAATTTAAAACAACCTCAGCTAAATCCACTCCATTTTTGGCTTCTTCTATTTTATCATTAACGCTATCAAACAAATCAACAAGATCGCCCGCAACGACTCCAATGTTTTTGATTTGCTTTTTCCAATCAACATCATATAACTCCTCAATATTTAGTGAATAATCAACACCGGCTTCACCGATTAAATCCTTGACCTCCTGCATATTTAAGCCCACATCCAAAGCCATCGGAATAGCAGCTGACAATAAATCGGACTTTGAAACATATTTAAAGAGCTTATTGATTACCTCACCATTAACATTCATTTCTTCTCCACTAAAATTATCATAGGCATAAATACTTAAATCTAGTACATTGATAATCTCTTTACGGAAAACAATATTTGCTTTGCTCTTTCCCTTACCACATTTAAATGAAAGTAAGGTATCAGAAATTGGTTGAGATATCACAACTCCGGCTTGAATTGGAAAGCAACCCTTTATTCCTTTGGAAACCTCAAGTAAAAGGGCCGTTTCTTCATCCACCTCAACATTTGCATAGGTAAATGTAACATTTGCCACCGTTTCAGTTTTTACTTCTTTAGATGATAAAAGAACAGCTGAATCAATCGATTTAGTAAGAACTGATACAAAGCCTGATATTGGAACAAATAGAATAATAAAGCCGATTAATCCACGACCAAGGCCAACGGCCCCGCCTAAAAGATGTTTTCGTGGTTTAGCTTTATATTCTTCCTTTTTACCTCGAAATACAGTAAGCCATAAAATCCAAGTAATAATACTCCAAATCAATCTTCCGACAATTAGTAAAATAATTAAAACCACAATTCGAAGAACCATAACAACCATTGATACACCTGTTGCGATAAGGGCATCATTTGTGGCTAGTGACGGATCTCTCTCTCTAAGAATTTCAATAATAAGTTCCCTAATTGTACTACAAGATTCATATCCAGAAACCATACCTTGAATGTTTGTATTAACTAGGGCATTCGCAATTGGATAAGACAATATCCAAAAAACTAAAAACATAATAACGGCACTTATTAAATATACTAAAGACTTTTTAAAGCCTCTAATTAATCCAATAAGCCCTCCAAATAATAAACATAGTAGTAATAGGCCCCATCCTATTAAATTAAATAACGTAGACATTCCCATAAAATATCCTCCTTTTTTAGAAAATAATTGTTGCACAAACAAAAATCCTATGATATACTTATTTATGCAGGTAATTTTATAGCAAATAGGGGCATGGTGTCAACGGTAGCACGCGGGTCTCCAAAACCTTTGGTTCGGGTTCGAATCCTGATGCCCCTGCCATATAATGTAATTTAGGCTAATTCTATGAAATGAATTATGCCTTTTTTTTGCCAAATCTTTACATAATCTAGTATACCACATTTTTTTTATTGTTGCATTAATGTATACTGAATTTTCAAAAAAGGTAGAGGAAATTCCTCTACCAATTTCAAAAAATAATTATTCTCCTGTTTGAGCTTTTCTAACACCTCGAGCTAACAAGGTTAATTTTTCTACTGAATCAATGGAAACAGCCACAAATAAATCGGAATCCTTCGTATTACCAATAACGAATTTACCACCTAAGGTTGTAAATGTCAAAGAGAAAGAACGAGAACGGTATTTATGTGGTAAGAAAGGAATTGTTCCGAATAATGATAATCCAGCTAAAACATAACATGCAATTCCGGCAACACCGCCAATTGCAATTCCGCTAACAACTAGGACAGCCGCAAGAGCAATGATACAAACAATTGCCGGAATAGACATTTTCTTTTTCTTTGTATCATAAGATTTAAGTTTAACATCCTGAATTCGATCTAGCCAAGTTTCATAGTAAAAGGTAAATCTTCCCATATCTCTTTGTTCACCTTTTTCCTCATAAACTTGGGCTTCAATAATTAAACGCTTATCAGTAATAGTTGCCTTTGCATCACCATATTCTGTAGCCTTTGCCCCACGAGCTGCTGGAATCTCTGAAATAACACCTAATATTTTTTCATCATCTAATGATTTAGACACTTCGATAATACCAAATTCTTCTTCAATTCTTTGATTGATAGGTAATTTTTCTTTCGACATTTTAAACACTCCTCTATATATGAAATAAATGAATTAATCTACCTTAAATATACAATAAAAACGATTTCTTTTCAATAGAAAATCGATTGATAATTAAAATATTCGGTAATTTCTTTAAAAAATAATAAATTTAATATTTTCAATTAATGATAATTATGCTAAAATAAATACACAAACAGGAGGTATATCTATGATCGAATTTAGATATGATACACAATTATTAATTGAGGGCGAAAATTTAGACGAAGATGCTATTCGCGAATATTTTGAAAATAATTTTAAGGGTGACTGTTTATTAGCTGTAGGAGACGATGAATTAATCAAAATTCATTATCATACAAATGAACCTTGGGACGTGTTAAAATACTGCCGTACTTTAGGTGAAATCTATGATATTGTCGTTGAAGATATGGATCGTCAAACGCGAGGCTTAAAGGGATAATTTAATATGTATACAAAAATCTCATATTATATGGGATTTTTTTTATAAAAAAAATCTTTGCCACCGCAAAGATAAATGTATATATAAAAAAATGGTGGAGGT
>CAZWLD010000022.1:0-33405 GCA_964634685.1 uncultured Anaeroplasmatales bacterium | reverse complement strand
GCTAATTTTAAAATAGCTTTACGTCTTCTACGTGTAGTGAATCCACCTTTAACTCTTGGCATAAGTAATAACCTCCTTAAATATTATAAATTTGAAATCATTTGTCTAATACGTCTTAAGTCACTTGTAGATACAAATGTTTCTCCACGTAATTGACGATTTTGTTTTTGTGTTTTGTGACGTTTTAAATGTCCTGTATAGTTATGGCAACGCATAACCTTTCCTGTACCTGTTACTTTGAAACGTTTTTTAGAACCACTGTGTGTTTTTTGTTTTGGCATTTTCTTTCAACTCCTCTTTATTTGTCTGTTTTTGGTGCTAAAATTAGTGTTAAACTTTTTCCTTCTAGCTTCATCTTGCTATCAACAATTGATACATCAGCTAATGCTTGGGCAAAATCCTGAACAACCTTCTCGCCAACATCGGCATGAACAATCATACGACCGATAAAACGAAGAGAAACCTTGACCTTATCGCCGCCCTCAAGGAATTTACGAGCGTTACGAACCTTAGTCTCAAAATCATGCTTTTCAATAGTTGGACTTAATCTTATTTCCTTAACTTGAATAACCTTTTGATTTTTCTTCATTTCCTTTTGACGCTTTTGTTGATCAAAACGATACTTGGAATAATTCATGAATTTGGCGACAGCTGGCTTAGCATCTGGCGCTACAAGAACTAAATCAAGTCCCTTCTTCTGCGCTGCCTTCAACGCATCTTGCTTAGATAATACTCCTAATTGTTCTCCTTCATCGGTAATTACAAGCATTTCCTTAAGCTTAATTCCATCATTAACTAAATTATCATTATCATTAGTTTTACCTTTAACTTGTTGCTTAATAGCAATACACCTCCTAGGCTAAATAAAAAGCGGGACGCAAAATGCTCCCACTACAAATCCAATTTAACCATGACATTTTGCCTACCAATTAATCGATCAGGCGAAAGCGGGATGCTTTTCTTTCCACTTATTTAGTTTCCTCTAATATTATAATCTAACCCATAGCTTATGTCAACAATTTTTTTTCATTTCCCCAAAAATTTTTTCACAATTGAATTGTAAAATTAAATTGGAATTATAGATTTCTTTTATTATAAATAAAAATATCAATCAATCCGTATATTATAATCGACATAACAGCCATAATCTCTGAATATAAAAAGAAATAGCTTCCTTCATTATAAATCATTATGGGACAAAAATAAGAAAACATTTTAATCAAAAAAGAAACCTTATCCTTATCAAAATCATCAAAAATAATCTTTTCTAAATAAAAGAAAATAAAGGTTAATATTCCCCCAAAAGCGTTATTCAAAGCATTTTTCAATATTGATGAGATAAGCATTACCAAAACTGACTGGAGAAAAAAATCCAAAAATAACCTAACAATTCTTATTTCAAAGTGATAATAAATCAAAACGAGCGACGGAATAAAATTATAAAAAGCAAAAACAAATAAACAAATCATAAACAAAAACAGACTATTAGCGATAAGTCTCGTCGATTCAAAATATGACCTTTTACAAAAGGATAAATAGATTTGATCATAATTATTTTCGCCTAAATAAGGTAAAAATGCCGCCATAATCAATAAAATGATGTAAATATTAAAGCTACTATCATTATGATATTGTGTAAAATACTGTTTATAATAAATTATTCTTTCTTCTCTACTTGCAAATATTCCCGCATTATATAGTAAATCAAATACCAACAAAAGGCCAAAAAAGCCAAGAAAAACCAATGTCTTAATATTTATCTGGTATTTAAAATGAATCCACACAAGCTTCATAAATCTAACATTTGGAGACACTCTTCTTTAGCAGAGTTCGGAAAAATGTTACACCCCATTTCTGTTAATATCGTTTTTCGTGTCTGAATTAATTTGAGCCTTTTATAACTAATTCCTGACGATATATTTTCTCCATTTAATTTCCTTGTATAATAAAATTTTGTTGTAATAAACCGAGAATTTTAACTCGAAAGATATCCCTTGCCAATGTTATATCAACTATATACATTTATATCACTTTTCCTACAAGGTAGAATTGTCTAAACACAAACAACAAAGCCACAAACAAGAATATTCGTAGATGTTATGATTAATATAAAGCAGTAATTTAATACCTAGGCTATTTTCTCTTTGAAATTCTTTATATATATATCATATTTGCTATAAACCTCTCGAAATCGGTGGGTTTAAAATTTTTATACCAAACGCCCAGCCTCAAAATGCAAATGCTTATTCGATAATGATTCAAACAACAACGAATTATGCGTTGAAATAACAACTGTTTTTTTGCCCTTCAATTCCTTTAATAAATTAAACACCTTACCCTGGGTTGCCTCATCTAGGCCTGTTAAGGGTTCATCAAGTAACACTAGCTCTGATGTTGAGACTAAAGCCTGAATTATTCCGAGCTTTTGGCGCATCCCCTTCGAATAGCTGCCAATCATTATGGATGAATCTAGACCTAAATAATCAAAATAGCTTTGATAATCAATTTCATTCTTTTGAAGCTTAAGTAAATCTTCAATAAATTCTTTTCCTTTAATGAAGGGAGGCAAAACAATTCGCTCAGGTATATAGCTTATGCTTTTAAACTCATTAGTTATCCTTCCGCCATCATGGGAATTAAGGCGCAAGAAACTTAATATCAGCTTGATTGTTGTCGTTTTACCGCTACCATTTTCTCCCGATAAAATAACAAAATCGTTACGATTAATTGTAAAGCTGACATTAAAAATACCGTTTCTTTTATGATAATTTTTCGTAACATTATGAAATTCAATCATTATTAATCACGACCTTTTGAAAAAGACTCAAATCAAAATTATTATCAAAAAACATAAATTCATCATTTACTAAAACATCATCATCAAAATAAATGAAAAGAGGACATTTATACATATAGGCATTATTTAGATATTTAAGAGGCAAAAGGATCCTTACATCCTGATATGATGGGACGATCAAATTAAGTTCTTCTTCACTTACCGAGCCATATATTGAATATTTATAGCCTAAAAGATTGGATATATCATCCTTACTACCAATTTTCGTATCATCTAATACCTTAATCTCCTTTGGTGATGCCAAAACGCCATTGGCTAATTCGATTCGCTTTACCTTAATGGCCTTATCGGTTTTATTATAAAGCCTAATGACAATCCCTGTTGGTGTTTCTAAAGAGGAATCAATAATCCCAAAAAGCTCATCAATGGCCAATTTATCTTCATTTCCAATATTTTCATATTTTTTTATCATCAAGCTTCCGATTTCTATTTGCATTTCTTCACCAGCGGCTTGTAATAATAAATAAGCCTTCGGCATCGTAATTTCTAAATCTGGCAACCTTCCTAAAAAAATATAGCCATAATATTTCTTTTTTTGATAGCTGTGCTCTTTATTTTTTTTAATATCTAATGATTTAATTTCTAATTTATTATGCTTATTATCAGTAATATATGCGCCCTCAATTTGCGAAATATCACTAAAGCTATTAATTCTACTATCAAGATAATATGGTATTTCGATAATATCCGTTTCATTGTTATAAACATAAGAATAAACGGTATTTAGGGATAAGGTTTTTTTCGCCTTAGTCGATTTGGTAAAGCTTAAGACAATTGATGATAGGGTCACCAAAATAACCCCAATTAAAAAAATATAAATAAATTTTTTTATCATTATCTCACCCTCGTTTTCTCAATCCTTGGATATTGGGATGTAATAATAAAAATCTCAAAGGCACCTTGAAAGCATTTCAAAAACATTGAATATTTGGTCGCACACCCATTGGTCACCTTAGCCGTTCCATCAATATAGACAACAACCTTCGTTTGGGGATCGACGGTAATCTTTTGTTCCCAGGTGTCCTTTGAGGAATATTCATCAGTTACTGTACATGAGGTATCAAGACTAGCCTCAAGTCCACCCGATAGCTTTTTGTTTGACGCCTTTCCTGTTAGTGATAAGCCTCCCTTCACCTGCGTTACGCGCTTATAAGAATTTTCTTCATTACTGGTAAATTTGATATCCATACCGGTTGTTCCATCATTGTAATAGGAATATAAAACCTCTGAAATAAAGGTTGCTTGCGCATTTTTTAAAACATAATTAATTTTCCAGCCAAACATTTTTCTTTTGTTTGTGGGGGCTAGATAGCTTTTATATTCACTATCTGTCCAATTTTCTAAAAGCTTTTGATTACCCTCAATCACAATCTCCCGGAAGGTACTATAATCGGAATTATAAGCTTTCGTTGATTTCGTCATCATCGTAATTCCAAGTAAAACTAAAGTTAAAATAACTAATTTTTTCATTTATTTTCATCTCCTCATTTTATATATTAGGGAAATGATTGCATTTTACTAAAAAAAATCGACCAAAAAGGTCGATTCTATATTTTATTTAGAATATTTAGCCATGAAATCCTCAATATCATCAATTTCCTTGATAATATTTGAGCTTAAGCATTTAGCTCCATCCTTCGTGATTAAGACATCATCCTCAATACGAATTCCAATGCCTTCCTCACGGATATATAAACCAGGCTCGCAGGTAATGACAATACCTTCCTTAAATGGCGTAACATATTCGCCAACGTCATGAACATCAAGTCCAAGATAATGGCCAATTGAATGATAATAATATTTATTAATCTCTTGGTCTTCTTTAATTAAGCCAATTCTTTTACAGCCATCAATTAAGATTTGTCTTGCATAATCATTGTATTCCTTGGAGGTAACACCTGGGCGAAGCCATTCAATACATTTCTTATTACATTCTAAGACAATTGAATATATTTCCTTTTGACGATCTGTAAATTTACCATTGACAGGGAAGGTTCTTGTAATATCCGAACAATATAATTGACTAATGCAGCCCAAGTCAAATAAAACAAGACTGTTATCCTTCATCACTTGATTATTCTCATCGTAATGAAGAACCGTACCATTTACGCCAGAAGCCGCAATTGTTGTGAAGGATACACGAGAGCCATGATATTTGATAACTTGATCATAATATGATTCAAGCTCATTTTCATACATATTTGGAGCCGCATTGACCATCAAAGCCTTAATTCCTTCTTCCGTGATATCAATCGCATCACAAATAGCCTCAACCTCGCAGTCAGCTTTGTAGGTACGTAAAACGCAAACAATGTTGTAGGCATTGTTGATACGAATATGCGGATATTTATCCTTAATTTTATTGGCAAATTGATTTCCAAGGGAAGGCATTGCCTCAAAGCCTTCTCTTTCTAAATCAAAATACATATCATTGATGAAGCCAAAAACCGAAGCTCTACTAACCTGAAGAAGACGATGAATTGTTGATTCAAAATCCTCTAAATAGAAAATATTGGTCTCCGCAATACCTGAAATTTGGCTAGCTTCACTTTTGAGCATTTTATCGCCAAACCAAAGGGATGCATATTCGCTTGGCTTTTCGATAAAAAGATAATCTCTCGTTTGATTTGCGCCCTTCGCAAGAACTAAAATCATTTCAGGCTTATTGATACCAGTCAAATAATAGAAATTATTGTTAACCTGAAAGGGATAGCATTGATCAGCTGATTTTGTAATTTGCTTTCCCGAGAAAAATACGGATAAAGAGCCATCATTAACACAGTTTAAATAATTTTTGCGGTTATTTTGATAAAATTCCTTTTCCATGAAAATCGCCTTCCTTAAATTCGATTAACTAAAGCTAATACTTCACTTGATAATTCTTCTAATTTCTTATTCGCATCCTCATGGTTTTCACCCTTAACACCGTAATAAACCTTTAGCTTTGGCTCAGTTCCGCTTGGACGTAAGACAAACCATGATCCATCCTCAAAGAAATATTTAATAACATTTGATTTCGGAAGAGTTAATTCACTAATCAAGCCATTAACTGAGCGTTGGCTTAATTTATAATCCTCCTTCGCAACGATATTGCTGAAATTGAAGCCCACAACATTATTGCGGAAATATTCCATAATTTCATTGATCTTTTTGCTTCCCTCAAGACCTTCAAGAACAATATTCTTTAAGCCTTCCTTATAGAAGCCATATTTTTCATAAATTTCATTTAAGCCATCAACCATTGTTTTGTTTTGTTCATGATAATAAGCACAAATTTCACAAAGCATTAATAAAGCCTGGAAGGAATCCTTGTCACGAACAAAATCCTTGATCAAATATCCGCAAGATTCCTCAGATCCAAAGACATATTCTCCTTCGCTTGTCTCTAAGATTTTGGCTTGTTCACCGATAAATTTAAAGCCTGTTAAAACCGATTTTGTTTTTAATCCATAAGAATCGGCAATTTTTAAAGCTAATGGTGAGGAAACAATTGTTGAGAAAAGCCAACCCTCTTTAGGAAGGGTTCCGAGCTTACTTCTTTGTTCAAGAATATAGTTAACTAATAATGCTCCTGTTTGATTACCCGTTAATAATTGATATTCACCATTGTGTAAAACGGCAATGGCTACTCTATCCGCATCAGGATCTGTTGCTAGAAGCAATTTTGCGTTGTTTTTCTTTCCGTATTCAATCGCAAGCTCAAAGGCACGAGCATCCTCAGGGTTTGGGTTTTTGGTTGCGCTAAAGGCTGGGTCTGGTACCATTTGCTCATCTACTAAAACCGCATCAAAGCCGGCCCATTGTAAAAGCTTTGGCGCAAAGACAGAACCTGTTCCGTGTAATGGTGTGTAAACAACTTTAAAATCCTTCTTTAAATCATTATTAATAACGATTGTTTTTAAGGCTTCTAAATAAGCATCATCGATATCGCTATCTAAATAAGTAATTAACTCACTATTTTTATTTGTTTCAATGCTGAATAAATCAGTAATTTTATTGATTTCTGCGATTACTTGATCAGCCTCATAAGGAATTAATTGACAACCATCCGCATCATAAATTTTATATCCATTGTAATTCTTTGGATTATGGCTAGCGGTAATCATAACACCACCTGTTGTTTTTAAATAACGAACGGCAAAGCTTAGGGTTGGTGTTGGGCGCATTTCCTTATAAAGGTAAGCCTTAAATCCCATTGACGCAAAAACCTTGGCTGTTTCCTTGGCGAATTCAACTGATTGATAGCGGTTATCATGCGCAATGACAATTGATTTTTCACCTTCCTTGGTATTTAAATAACGAGCAAAGCCAAGTGAAGCCTTACGAACCATATAAATATTCATTCGGTTAGTTCCCGCTCCAAGAATTCCTCGCATTCCACCAGTTCCGAATTCTAAATCATGACTAAAGCATTCTTCCTTTTTTGATTCATCCATTGATTCCATTTCTTTTTTTAAATCTAAATCTAAATCACTATAATTAGCCCATTTTTGGTAATTATCCTTCCATGACATAAAAAACACCTCGTATCTCTTTTTCTCTAATATATATTTTATACAAAATTAGCTTTTAAAACAAGGAATTCGTATGTGGTACCGCTTTTATCTTTAAGAAAAAATATGGTTTAAAAATTAACCATAATCGACTAATTTTTAACCATATTCTTTATAACTATAAGGTTATTGTATCATCACTACAATAAATCTCCGTAATACCTGAACTAGTTTTCCAATTTGATCCTTTACTAATTAAATTCCATTCATTGACAGTTCCTGTGTAATAAAATGCTGTTAAGTTACTACAATTTCTAAAGGCTTGTGCGCCAATTGTTTTAATCTTGTTATGCATTCTTACATAGGTAAGTGATTTGCAACTATAAAAGGCATCACTTCCTAAATATGTCAATTCACTAGGTAAATTAATTGAGGTAACTCCAGAGCTCGCAAAGGCATTAGAGCCAATGCTTGTTATAGTATCAGCAAAATCAACAGTTTTAAGCGCCGTACATCCATTAAATGCATATGAGTCAATTGTTGTGATGCCTTCTAGCATAGTCACACTTTCAAGTGATGTGCAGCCACTAAATGCGTATGAGCCGACAGTTAATACTTGACTAGGAATAGTTACAGTTTTAATCAAGCTGCAATTCTGGAAGGCTTTTTCTCCTAAAGTAGTTAATGAAGATGGTAATGTAATTGATGTCAAGGCACTACAATTGTAAAAAGCAGACTTTCCAATTGATGATAGATTTGAAGATAAGGTGATTTTTCCTAAGCTTGAACAACCAGAAAAAGCACTTTCTCCTATCATCGTAACATTATCAGGTATTTCAATCTCTGTTAAGGCCTTGCAATTGAAAAAGGACTCTGTACCTATAGATTCTAAAGTATTTGGTAAAGACAAATATTTTATATTCTTCCATCCACTAAAGGTGCTGTCATTAATTACAGTTATTCCATCACGAATATATACTTCAGTCAATGATGCAATTTGGCTATTGAAATAATATGAAAATGCTGATACTGCTTCTCCACTAGCATTAACTAATGGAAGCCTAATATTGGCAAGGGATGTACAACCATCAAGAATGCATGAGCCAATGCTTGTGACACTAGAAGGAATATTTATGCTTGTAAGAAGATTACAATCATAGAACGCATACTTTCCAATTGTTGTTAAACCTTCATTTAAATCTAAACTTTCGAGGCTCGTACAGCCACTGAAGGCATAATTTCCTATTTCCTTAACATTCGCTGGCACCTTAAAAAAATCTAAGCTTGTGCATTTTGAGAATGCATAATTACCAATTCTTGTTATTGTATCTGGAATAATGACCTCCAAATCCGAACGCTTAATAATTCTCTCAAAAGCGTTATCACCAATTTCTGTGCAGCTAGATAAGATTTCGATCTTTTTTATTGATGTAGGAACGGAATCACCGTAACTATATATAAACAAATCTTCTATAGTCAAATCTCCACCAATAAATGGAAGAGTAAAACTTTGTAAAGATGTACATCCTCTAAAAATTCCAACTCCAATGCTCGTTACAGATGTTGGAATATATACATCAATTAATGAAGTACACCCATCAAAAACTATAGCTCCAATGCTTGTTACACTTGAAGGAATAGTAATTGTTTTTAAGCTATCACAACCTGAGAATGCACTTCTTTCAATGCTAATTACGCCATTTGGTATCTCAATTTCTTGTAAAGCGTGGCAACCAACAAATGCACTAGTTCCAATAATTTCTAAAGTACTTGGTAATGTGATATATTCTATTTTTGACCAATAGCCAAAAGCTTTACTATTTATTATTGTAATTCCATCAAGTATATTAATGTCGGTCAATAATGGCATATCATCGCTATCTATACCCGAACCAAAATAATATGAAAAGCTCGATACTGAAGCCCCATTTACATCAACTAAAGGAAGGGCAATGCTTTGAAGTGATGTACAGCCGCTTAAAATATAATTATCTATGCTTGTGACAGTACTAGGTATAGCCAAGCTAGTAAGCTTAGTACAATTTTGGAAGGCATAGCTGCCGATAAGATTTAAGCCATAATTTAAATAAACTGAAGCCAAGCTACTACAATTAACAAAGGCATTGGAGCCAATCTCATTAACATTATCTTCTAAAGAAATAGATGATAAACTACTACAATTCTTAAATGCATAAGAACCTATTGTTAATAAATTATCATGAAAATTAATTGTCGATAGATTAGTACAGCCATTGAATGCATAGGATCCTATCTCTTCTGTATCAAATGGTGTATCAAAGGATACTAAGCTTGTACACTTTGAAAAAGCATAATCACCAATTATCGAAATTGTCTGTGGAATAATTACCCTTAAATCTGAACGAGTAATAACAGACTCAAAAGCATTATCTCCTATTTCTGTACAACCAGATAATATTTCAATCTTTTTCAAGGTTGTAGGAATAGTATCTGATGAACTATAAATAAACAGATTATTGATGCTAGCATCTCCGCCAACTATTGGAAGTGTAAGTGATTCAATTGAGGTACATCCAGCAAAACAATATTTTCCAATGCTTGTAACTGACTCAGGAATATAAATATCCGTCATTTCAACACATTTTCTAAAAGCAGAGGAACCGATTGTTGTGACAGAATTTGGAATACATATATCAAATAGTGATGAACATCCATAAAAGGCACTAGAGCCTATTACCTCCAATGTATTTGGCAATTTTATCCTTTTTATCATAGCACAATTCTTGAATGAATTATCACATATACTCGTCGTACCAGATAAAATCGTAACCATCTCTAATTTATCAGGAACTCCAGTGCTGTCACCAAAATAATTAGTGAATATATTCTCAGCTGTACTTGAATTTCCAACTAAAGGTAAAGTGATACTTGTTAGATTTGAACATCCAGAAAAGGCACTATTACCAATAGTTTTTACACTACTAGGAATTGTTAACTCCTCAAAGCCTATACATTTATAAAACGCAGATGAACCAATAGAAAGAACACTATTTGGGATATCTATTGAATTTATTCCCGAGCAATTGTAAAAAGCCCTTCCTCCAATATCTGTAGTCTTATCAGATAATTCAATATTTTTCAAATAGGTACAGTTTTGGAAGGCACCATAAGGAATTACTCCAGGATCAGTTATTGAAACATATACTAATGAGCTAGGAATATAATATGATTTAGTATTTGTAGTTCCACTTGAGGTATAGCTTTGCGTTGTTGATACGCCACCCGTATAGCTCTTGGTTCCAAAAATATATCCTAGTGGATTCACATTTACACTATTTAGACTTACTCTTGTATTTCCGACAAATGGGATTACTAAATTAGTTAATCCTCCACATCCATATAATGCTTTATCCGCAATAGTTTGAGTTTTATTGCCAATCTCAACAAATAGTAACATATTACAATTCCATAAGGCTCCAGTTGGAACATAGCTACAATCTGTTATTCTAACATAATCAAGATCTGCTGGAAGATAAAAGACAGCTGAACTCAATGAACTTAGTGATGTATCATAAAAGTTTTGAGTAACGGCTAAAGAATTAATATAGGAAGTCTCACCAAAGATATATCCTAAAGGATATTGATTTAATGAATTGACACTAATTCTTTTCTCACCGGTAAAAGGAATGGAAATATCACTTAAAGAAAAACATCCCGATAAAGCTCCTTCACCAATTCTCGTTACAGTATTAGGAATAACTAATGTGGAAAGATTAATACAGTTAGATAAACCGTAATCATTAATCTCTACAACATATGAAGGGATAGTAAAGATTCTTATTTCGTTCATATCCCGACATCCATTTATCGTATAGTTTCCTGACACCTCAGTCATTTCTAAATAAGCCTTAGTGCCATAAATATTTCCACATTGGAGACAAACATCTTCGACATAATTATGACCAAGCATATCGATTTTTACAATTGTTGTATAATCACATCTTGTGCATTCATCGTACTCATAATGACCATCTTCGGTGCATGTAGGATCTAAATAATCATGATGAAGTAAATCATGACCTAACTTATCAATTGCAACCGTTTCTCTTGACAATTCCAATTCACAGCGCTTGCATGTACAAACATATTCATATGATCCATCAAGTAGACAGGTCGCAGGAATAACATTTTCTTCTGTATAAACTTCGTTATGGCCTAGCTTTTCTAATAATTCAAAGCTAGTGTAGCTACATCGTGTGCAAGTATCATAAGCGTTATGACCATCTTCTGTGCAGGTTGGGGCAAGCCCATCATGATGAACTAAATCGTGACCGAGCATATCTACTTTTTCATACGTTGTGTAGCTGCATCTTGTACAAGCATCATAAGCGTTATGACCGTCTTCTGTGCAGGTTGGGGCTAATTCATCATAGTGGACTAAATCATGTCCAAGAGCTTCAATAATTTCTAATCCACTAATTATTTCTCCACAAACAGAGCATTTTTTACCACTTTCATGTCCAGCCACATCACAAAGAGGCTCTTCCTTATCAACGTCGATAATTAAATGATGTGCTTTAATAATTTCAGGCTTTGTTAATATTTCTCCGCAGGTTTTACATCTAGTACCGCCATGAGAGCCATCCTCAAGGCATGTAAATTCAATATCTGGTATTGGCTCTAGAGTATGCCTATGTTTAGTTCCAAAATAAATACCACATGCTGTTACACCAATAACAAAAACTGATAAAAAACATATAAAAATTATTTTTTTCTTCATTAAAATCTTCCTCTCGCACCTAATTACGTTAAGTAATTATACAATAATTATTCGACAAAAATGTCTCTCATAAAGAGACAATTTTTAATTAAAGCAAGAAAATTGGATATATAATAAAAAAAATATGGTTTAAAAATTAACCATAATCGACTAATTTTTAACCATATTCTTTAAATAAATATTAAGTAATCCTTTTAAAATCAAATTATCATCTAGGATAATCTCACTCTCACAATGAGGTATTATCAAATTCGCAAGACCCCCGGTAGCGACAACTAATAAATTTGGATTTTTGGTTTCCTCTTTGATTTTTTTAATAAAGCCATCAACCGCAAAGATTGTGCCATAGGTTACACCAGACTGCATACAAGTGATAGTATTAGTTCCAATAATCTTATTTGGAACCTTTAAATCAATCTTTGGTAATAAAGCCGCATTATCAACTAAGGCTTTAATGCTTACAAATAATCCCGGGGCAATAACACAACCACAGAAGGCATTATTTTCTAAATAGATGTATTTTGTCGCCGTTCCTAAGTCAATTATCAAAGCATCCTTACCATAGGTAGCCAAGGCTCCCACACAATCCGCAATTAAATCAGAGCCTACCTCCTTCGGATTATCACACTTAATTTGGATACCTGTTTTCACTCCTTGTCCAATAATCATTGGATTAATATTGAAAAAGCGAATGGAGATTTCTTTGATTACCTCGGTTACCTCCGGGACAACACTACTGATGATTATTCCCTTAACCGATGTACAATTAATCATTTGACGCAATGATAAATAATATTCATCAGCGGTTTTATTTAATTGTGTTTTTAAACGATAAACGTTTTTTATTCTTTCTAAATCGGCAATACCAACAGTAATATTCGTATTTCCAATGTCAAATAAGATTAACATTATTTTTCTTCTCTTTTCTGTCCAATATTGAAATTTGTAGCGACGGTATTAACAATATAATAAATGACTGGCGATAAAATTGTATTAACAGCTAGCTCAACTAAGAAATTAACTCCAATCATCCCAAGGAACAAGAATGATATCGCATCACTTCCACCAGCCCATTCCTTTAATGTTGGCATAAAGAAGGCAATACATCCTAGGGCAAAGATTCCGGTATTAATAATTGGCGCCATTATGGCTGCGGCCGTTACTCCTAAAACCTTGTTTACCTTTTTAAGTCCTAAGTAAATAAAACCTGAACCTACTCCAGCTAAACCACTTTTTAATAACACAAGCAAGACTGTTGCGAGGGGATTAACCACAAAGAACGCTTGTGCGTCTCCGGAAATCAAGACTACTAAGCCCATCGTAACTCCGAGAATTCCTCCACCTACAGGGCCATAGATAATGGCTCCCACGACTAAGGGAATCAAGGATAGCGTAATTGAAAATGGTCCAAATTTAATAACAGACGATACTAATTGCAAAACAACAACGATGGCAATTAGCGCCGCAAGACCAACCAAACGCTTGATTTTTAAACTATTATTCATTTTTTTCTTTCCTTTCTTTTTAGGCCTCAAGGGTCCCATAAGATAAATAAATTATATACCAAAGAAAATTAATTGTACATACTTAAATCAAAAATCTATCTCTAGATAATAGAAATTTTAAGTTATTATAGCTATTATCCTAAAAAAAACGAAATATTCTGAAAATATTTCGTTAATCAATATTTTTATAATTCAATTGTAAATACAGCCTTTGTTATATTATCCTGTTTGATTTTTTGTTCATATTTAATTAAATCATCAGGGAAAACAATCATAAACATTGTTTTATCGAGGATAAAGCTTCCTCTTTCATCGCCCTTATAGGTACCTTCATCTAATTCTTCATCATATTGCTTAACAAAAGCAATTGAATCATCATTAAAATCAGCATAGGAATATTTAGCTTTACCATCGACAATAATATGAATCGAAATGGTTTTTTCGTGACCAACAAATGGCGTTTCCTCATGGGTTTCATAGGAATCGACTGACAAAACAACATTTGGAAATAATTCATAAACTCCATAGCTTAAACGATCTAATTCTGTACCCTCAACATATTTAATAATATTTTCCATTTCTGGGCAAATTTGATATCTTCTAATATCTTTAATCTTGGCAATAATCATTTTATCTCTCCTTAATCTAGCTTCATTGATGCTTTTTTATCGATAATAGCGGTTATATCCTTATGATTCATCAAAACCGAGGCTGGAAAATCGATTGTTTCTTCACTCTCAATTATTCTTTTGACTAAATCCTGGTTTTTTTCACCCTCTAGATAAAAAAGGATGGTTTTTGCGTTCATTATTCCTTTTATCCCTAAATAAGAATCATTAAACATTTCATCGAAGGAAGCCCCAGGGTGATTATGTCCAATTGACCCATCTAATTCTATTCCAATTATTCCTAAATCAATTTTATGAAAGAGCAATTCGGTCTTATAGTCTTCACAACAAGGATAAAAGACCTTACCAACCTTATTTTTTAAAACAAAATCCTCATCAAGCCTTTTATCATCTAACATAAATATTGTTATATTTGATAAATCAGTTTCTAATTTTTTTAAAATATCCTGATAAAATCCATAATCTAAAAGAAGCGTTTGCTTTCCGCGCAAGGATAGATTATCAATCTCCTCTAAAATTTCATCAATACAGTCCTTTTTATTTCCAATTAATACTTCCATTATTTACTCCTAAAGGCCGCTTCAAGGCGATATATTGGGCCGAGCTTTGAAAATTTTTGTTCATATTCTGTTTCAATATTGTCTGTAATTCCACTGTTATGTAAATCAAGACTGATATTCTTTAGAATCATTCCATAATTATTGATGCTTTCCAAGGAGAATTCAAACAAATGCATATTATCGGTTTTAAAATGAATTTCCTTACCACAAACAATTTCATATCTTTTTAAGAAATTTTCATGAGTTAAGCGCCTTTTCGCATGACCATTTTTCGGCCACGGATCCGAAAAATTCAAATAAATTCTTTCGATTTCGCCTTCCGCAAAAACATCCGTTAGCTTTTCCGCATCAAATAACGACAAACGAAGATTAGGAATATTCTCCTCCATGATTTTTTCGTAGGCGCGAAGGACAATACTATCAAAGCGATCAATTCCGATAAAATTGATATCCGGATATCGTAAAGCCATTTCCTTAATAAATGATCCCTTCCCCATCCCAATTTCAATCATTATGGGATTAGAATTACCAAAAAGGGAAGCCCATTTTCCCTTATAATCCTCGGGATTTAAAATAACTAATTCATTATTGCTAATCTTCTCTTTAGCATTTTTTATATTTCTAATTCTCATTTTTTACTCCTAAGCGGTAAATTGCATCGCAGTAAATCGCCGTTGATGTCACTAAATCATCAATCAAAATATATTCATTTTTTTGATGAACGACATCCTCACGTCCAACCATCAATGGACCAAAGGCCACACCATTTTTTAAGGTACGAGCATAGGTTCCGCCACCAATTGTGAAAGGCTTATTTTCATAATCATTTGTATATTTTTGATATGATGTCATTAACGTCTTAACTAAATCACTATTCGGATCAATGAAATGTACATGATTAGTTGGGCTAAACTGAACCTCAAAGCTTCCTAAGCTTTCAGAAACATTTTTCTTAATAACATCTACATCTCTTTCGTTTGGATAACGAATATCAATTCCTAAGAAAAATTCGTTGTTTTCATAATTACAAATTCCTAGATTCATTGTTAAATTACCCATCAATTCATCACTATCGTTGATTTGATATTTCTCACCAAAATTAGAATGAGTAATATATTTATCCAAATAATTTACCAATTCATCATCAATGTGTTTAATCAAAAAATCAACTAAAAGCGTAACCGCATTTATTCCCTTGTGAGGCTGCATAGCATGGGCACTTTTACCCTTAATTGTGTATAAATTGCCGACAACATCACCTTGATAGGAATGCTCATCAAGGTATTGCCTAAATTCTTTTTCTAAATCAATATCAAGCGTCATTGTCGCAAGATCAGGGACAATATTAAATCTTTCGCCAGCCTTTAAGGATAAAAGTGGGCTTTTTTTCGTTTTTCCCTTTAATACAAAGCCTTGCATACCCTTTTCACCATGAATAACCGGAAAATCCGCATCTGGCGAAAAGCCTAAGGTTGGCATTTCAGCGGCCGCAAAATAGCGATTAATTCCCGCTACTCCGGTTTCCTCATCACATCCTAAAATCAAGCGAACACGACGATTTAGCTTAACATTATTTTCCTTTAAAATCTTTAAAGCATAGTAAGAGGCCATTAATGGTCCTTTATCATCGATAGCACCGCGGGCATAGATGCGATCATTGGTTCTTGTGGCCGAAAACGGCGGATATATCCATTCTCCCGAGACCGGAACAACATCTAAATGACATAAAACACCGATGATTTCTTCACCTTCACCATATTCAATATGACAAGAATAATTGTCACAATTGAAGGTCTCAAAGCCATCTTCTTTAGCTAAATCAAGCATAAAATCTAATGACTCCTTAACCCCTTTACCAAAGGGTGCATCATCACTTACGGTTTTTTCATCATAAACGCTATTTATTCTTAATAGCTTTTGCGTATCGTTAATTAAATCCTCTTTTCTTAAAAGAGTTTCCTTTAAAAAATCCATTTTTATCACGCTCCAAAACTATTGTACCAAATAATAACATTATTTAAAAGGAAAAATTTGTGTAAATGGTGTGAAAAAAGGCTGTGATAAAACACAGCCTCTTTTATAAAGCTTCAATTAGTATCGTTTTAGTTACATCATCATAGATGATTTTATAGTTTCCTTCTTTTGTAAATTTAATATTATCCGCATCAGTCACAAAATCATATGAAGCGCCTAGGCTTTCATAACCATACCAAATATTCTCAACAACATAAACCTTAATTTCGGCATCAATTGAAGCGGAAATCGTAAATTCATATTTCTTAGTTTCCTCATTATATGTCATTTTATAGCTTGAATCTATATTCCAAGAATTCATAGTTCCACGGATATATACATCCTTAACGACAATGTCACCAGATTCTTCACTTGAAGTTCCATCTTTATTGCCATTATAGGTTTCAAGTTTTTTCTCCAAGTAAACGCTTATTGACAAATTGTAGGCATTAGAAGGATCATTATCTTCTTCTAATGATAAGGCTGGCATTTTTGAACTAACGTTGCTTGATACAAAGGTTATACCTTCATAATGCTTTTTAACGAGATTGAAGCATTCTTCATATGTAGTAAGCTTCATATATTCTGAATTTGCGACATTTTCTAAGGCTAATTTATATTGCGCAATACAATAGGCATTAGCATTATCATAAATAGTCTTATATAGAAGGTTTTGATTAGTATCACCACAATAGCCTGTCACCTTGTCAAAAGGCTTAACAAGCGTACTAGCTGAACCAGTTGGATTAGAGCCTCCCATCGAACCAAGGACACGATCATGGTCAGTTGGAATCATAATCATTTTATTGGTTGTTGGTTCAAAATAAATGTAATAATTGTTCATATTACCGCGGAAATCATCAGGATCGCCTAAGAAATATCCTAGGGCTAAATATTTAAAGAATTCATCCTTATACACATTATCTCTTATAAAGCCTTCAATATCAGATGTACTACCTAGCGCCTGAATGAAATTCTTAATTGTGCTGTGATTAGAGGTCTTTTTGTTCGTTTTTAAATCATAGGTGTAAAATTGACCCGTTGCGGCATCCTCAACACCAAATAGATAATCGTCAGTGCTATTTAAATCAGCTCCACGTCCACTTCCATAGCCACATTTATATAAATCACCTGTTGCATATTCTGATAAAAGATTTCTGGCTAAAAAGGCTTTATCAATGGTTTCAAGACCTAAATATAAGCCGCAGCTATAGCTTGTATTATCGACATTCATCGTAACCTGCATTGGATTTGAGTGCGGAGCAAGTAAGCCAAAGGAACGGTACATTTCATAAGCGTAATATTCGCGCAAATATGTCGATTCTTGATTTTTATTATAACGAATATCGAGCTTTTCTAAACCAAAGAAGGTACGATTCTTTCTTGCCTTGCGAATGTCTTTACTCTCCCAAACCTTAGCCTCACTTCCATATTCAGTGCCGTCAAAGGTTTCGGCAAAAGCCAATTTGTAATGACGAAGATTAATATTATCACCATCAAAAATGGCACCACGCGAGGTGTTTCCCTTCATTCTAATACCAACCTCTTCAAAATGGAAGGTTAAATCTAGATATGTAATGTCTAAATCACAAATGCGATAGATATCCTTGGTCGGAGCGTTTTGAATATAATTATCATCCTCGATCTTTTTTAACTCACTTTTCGAAATATTAATGGCAATTGATACTTCATTTTGAAGATTAAAAAGGCTTAATAATCCCTTTTGGTAGCTCTCCTTATAAATTCCATTAGTAACACTACCTTGTAATGAAGATAATTCTAACACTTGATTTTTCATCTCATCTATTGATAACGACTTTGATGTTATATAATCACCCTGATAATTAGAATCAACCTCTTCAAAATAAACATTCCCAAATACATCAACATTGCTTTTGTCTTCCGTTGTTGTATTATTTGTTGTAGTGTTATCGGTTGTTACACCTTCGGTTGTAGTGTTATCAGTTGTTACATCTTCTGTTGTGGTGTTATTGGTTGTGCTATTTGTTGTATTGCTTGTTTGGTCTTGCTTCGTTGTTTGATTTTCCGTTGTGTTTCCATTATTTGTTGTGTTATCATCTTTCCAAAACAAGTCACATCCTCCTAACATTAAAGCTAAGCTTAAAAATAAAAAATATGCGAGTATTTTCTTCATAAATAACGCTCCCTTCACAACTTGTAGTTTATCATTAATTAATAAAAAAAGAAAGACAATTTCAAAAGTAAAAAATAAAAATCTTGTATTTTCTTATTTTGACAAATTTTTTGACGCATAAATTGATTTTTTGAAGAAATAATAAAAATGCGAGGTGGAAATAAATGAATATAAGCATTAAAGAGCACATTATTAATAATCTTAAGAACTCAAGTGACCAGGAAATAAGGAAAAGCATTGAGAGCTCTCTACAAGATGAGGTTGCCCTCCCTGGTCTTGGTGTTTTAATGTCAATCCTATGGCAAAATAGCAATGAAAATGAAAAAAAAGCATACCTAAATATGCTTTCACAATCCATAAATTCTAGTGTCAATTAGCCAAAACTATTTGTAGTCAAGGGTCAACGCTCTTGGCTTTTTTATAATTCACGACCTAATTGTTGGGCAATAAATAAAGTGGAAATACCATTTAAAGCCTCTTCTGCATCCGGTCCATCAGCGTACACAACAACGGTTTCCCCACAGTAAACGCCAAGAGACATAACGCCCATGATTGATTTCATATTTACCTGCTTACCTGAAGCCTCCAAAATAAGCTCACTTTTATATTTAACGGCAGTATTAACTAAAAGTGTGGCTGGACGAGCATGTAATCCTGTTTCTGATGTGATTTTATATTTCTTTTCCATAGTATCTACACTCCTTTATAGTGATTTAACTCTTCTTTTAATTCATTCGAATCATATTTAAACAAAATTTTAATAACATTGCCAGTCACAAAGATACCACCCTCAGTGATATTTTTTAAATCCTCGAGCTGGCAAAGCTTCAAATTAACAACACTTATCTTTAATTTTGTTTCCACAACATCGATACTTTCGATATTTTCCTTTCCACCAAGAAATGCAACAATTTGACCGATAAATTCCTGATCAATATTATTTTTCCTTTTTCTTTTTGGTTTTCTTCGAACTAAAAAGATAATGACAAGTACTAAAATTACAAAAAGCACGATTCCTGATGTCAATAAAATGATTTGTTCTTTTGTCATTATTTTACCTCACTTAAAAAAATCTTCAATTATATTATATAAAAAAAACGTTTACATTACAATAACTAAAATAAAATATTTTATAATATTTTTAGTAAAGAGGTGTTAATGTAAATGGATTTTATAATCGCCAATGACAGTAAAGCAATCGAAGACAACTTGAGCCTTCGTTATGAAATTTTTTGTACAGAAATGAACGAAAATATTGATGATATCTTTGACTACCTAGATCAAATTTCTTATTTATTTAATATCTATGAGGATGACAAAATTATCGCCACATCAAGGGTAAAAATTGAAAATGGGATTGGCATAATTAGCTTCTTAGGTGTTTCTAAAGAAGCCAGAGGAATGGGTGTTGGTTCCTTTCTCATAGATAGTATTTTCCAATATTTAGAAAAATATGCACATGTTTATGACTTTTCACTATTAACAAAAAAGGATACCTTACTCTTTTTTCAAAAAAATGGATTCATTATTGATGAATCCGCAAACAATATTTCCTTAATTCAAATGAAAACAAAATAGACATTTTGTTTAGTCAATAAAATATTCATCTCATACAATAAAAATGAGGTGAAAAAATGGAAACTGAAAACAAACCAAGCAACTTTATTGTCGAAACCGTAAAGCACATTGATAAAATTCAAAAGGAGATTGTTGTCTCAAATGCAACCTCTTGCATAACCTGTGAGACAAGTCTAGTCACTCAAGCAAACAATACCATCCCCGTATCCTTCTATCTATGTAACGGTGAGCCTTTAGAAACCATCGTTGGACTAGGCCCAGAACGTACCCAATTTTATCGTATTGAATGCTTAAGAGACCATCGCTTTGTGACACTACGATTAATCACTCTTCAAACTGAAACCTTGACCTGCACTAACCAAACTTGCATTCTTGATTTAGATTGTGTTTGTACTATTCAATGCTTTCAGCCAATAAACTGCGACGAGTGTTAGGGTGAATTTTTTCACCCTATTTTTTTTCAAATTTGATAATATTAAATTCCTTGATATCTTCCTTTTTAATTATTTCCTTACCTAATTTTATGGAATCATCAGTTTGTTTTAAATAAAAATCCTCGATTTGAGTGTCATTTAGCTTAGCTAGACAAATGGTATTGATTCCTTTTTCATTTAGCTGATCTAAATCATTAAATAGATTTTGATATTCAGTTTTACCATTTATAATAATGTTTTTTTTAGCCTTCTTTATCAAAACTGGGCTTTCAATAAAAAGAAGGGGCTTATTCTCCACAATTCCACCACCTTCTATAATATATGCAGTTTTTGATTAATATTAACTAAATGAAGCCCATAAAAATCATTATTGAGGCAATTCCAAAATAGATTACAACCGCCAAAATATCATTGATGGTCGTAATAAAGGGACCGCTAGCGACTGCTGGGTCGATATGAAGTTTTTCAAATAATAGCGGTATTAAGCTTCCAAATAGGCTTGAAAGGCTCATTGCGGAAACAATGGCAACACTTACGACAATCGCCACATTAAAATATGCTGGCTCTTTTTTTATAAACAAGAACAAGGTTACGGCGAGCAAGGCAATTATACCTAAAATAACACCCATTGATAATCCTGTTTTAAATTCATTGAAAAGATGCTTGCCAACCCTCACTTTTGAATCTAATTCACCCTGGCTGATTTTTCGAATTGAAACCGCAAGAGCCTGAGTACCGGCATTTCCAGCTAATCCTAAAATAACCGATTGAAAAAAAACTAAAACATATTTTTGAGCTATCGTATTTTCGAATGTTGAAATAACCATCGAAACAAAAAAATCTAAAATAAGTAAAATTGCTAGCCAAGGAATACGCTTCTTTAATGACTGAAAAACCGATTCATCTGGTGATTCCTCACTCGTTAAACCTGATAACTTAGCATAGTCATCCATTGATTCATCAACCATCGCAAGCAAGGCATCATCCATCGTAATAATACCGATTAATTCTTCATTTTCGATAACCGGAAGGGAATAGATATCATAATCCTTAATTATTTTTAAGGTGTCCTCAAGGTCAGCCTCTGGTGAAACAAAATGAAATTTTTCATCCATTATCTCATCAACTGTCGTTGGTGATTTAGCTATGATTAGCTCCTTAAGAGTTATGACTCCTAGCAATTTTTTATCCTTTGTAACAAAAATGGTGTCAATATCAGAAACCTCCGGGGCCTCCTTAATAACCTGCTTCATCGCTTTATTGACCGTAATTCCGGACGCAACAGCAATAAAAGTCTTATCCATAATTGAACCAGCCTGATTATCCTCATATTGGACTAAATCAATGATATCAGCTCGTTGTTCATCATCAAGATGCGAAAGAATTTCCTCACGCATTTCGTCACTAGCTTGAGATAAAACATCGGCCGCATCATCATTATCCATTTCCGTAATAATGCTTGCGGCATGATTAATGCTGATTTCCTCTAAATATTCGCTTGCATCCTCAATATAGGAGAAAATTTCACCTAATTCCTTCGAATCCAATATTTTATATAGCTTTGCACGATCCTCTTGTTCTAAATCACCGAACGAACTCGCAATATCAAAGGGATGATAATGCTTTAAGGCTTCAGCTAAGGTCTCTAATGATTCCTCATTTTTAATTAAATCAATGATTTCCTTCATACAAGACCACCTCCTAATAAAAGAGCCTGAGCAATTGAAAAATAAATCAAGATGGAAATAATATCGCTTATTGTTGTGATAAAGGGACCGCTTGCGACTGCCGGGTCAATATGAAGCTTATACAGGATGATTGGGATAGCTGAGCCAATGATTCCCGATGCCAGCAAAGCAAAGCCCATTGACATAGCAATCACAAAGGCAATTTGAAGACTATTTGGCGTATTTCTCATCGAAAGAAAGATAAAAGCCGAAACAAAAGCCAAAATACTCATGATAATTCCATTACAAAGACCAATTCGAAATTCCTTAAATATTTTTTTAAAAATACTCTTCTTTTCTTCATATTCATAATTACTAATTCCTCTTACAGTAACAGCTAAGCTTTGCGTACCGGAATTACCAGACATATCTAAAATCAAGGTTTGAAAGAAAACTAAAACGGTCACCTGACTTATCACTTCATCAAATCCACTCATAACAAAGGAAACCAAAAAGCTCAACACCAACAACACCAAAAGCCAAGGAAGACGGCTTTTAATATTTTTTATAAAGCCCAAGGATTCATCGATATCACTAACACCGGCTAATTTTTCATAGTCTTCAGTTACTTCCTCATCAATGGTATCAATCGCATCGTCCATCGTAATGATACCCTTCATAAGTCCATCTTCCAAAATCGGAAGAGCATAAAGACCATAGTTATGAATTTTTTTTGAGGCCTCCATGATATCATCATCAACATTACTGTAAATAAAATCCTTGTCCATAATTTCACTAACGGCCTTGGGACTTCTTGCCATAATTAATTCCTTTAAAGGCAAAATGCCTACTAAAATGCCATTATCCATCACAAATAAAGGATCAATCGTTTCCTTTTCACTGGCATTTTCGAAAAGCTTTCGCATTGCATCCTTAACATCATCATTTAAGGCTAATTCAACATAATCAGTCGTCATTATCGAGGCAGCGGTACCATCATCATGCTTAATTAAATACTCTAATTCTTCCTTCGATTCGTTATCTAAAAGCTCAAGATATTTGGAAGCTCCCTCTTCCTTTAGGATATCAGCCGCATCGTCACGTTCCATTTCATCAATAATTTCGGCACCCTCACGCTTTGGCATTTCGGATAAAATCGATAAAACGAGGTCATTATCCTCAATATATTCGATAATATCCGCGATTTCATCGGGATGTAAAACATCATATATCTCTTGACGCTCTTGGGTTGTTAATTCACCAAAAATTTGGGCAAAATCATAAGGATGGACATCCATAAGCCTTTCATGTAAGATTTCAAGATTCTTTTCTTCCTCAATGATTTTTTTTACTTCTAGCAATAATTCACTCATGAATGTCACTTCCTTTTTTAATCTCGTTTATATTATAATATAAAAAGCATCCAAAGTATACAAAAAAATGCCATAATAAATGGCATTATTTGTAATTAAGTAAATAGCTTTCAAAGCAGCTCTTCATTACGACCTGCCCCTCATCATTTAAATGAATTCCATCAGAACAAAGAAAGCGTGTATAATTTTTGTCTAATAAAAAGCTCTTTCTAACATCAATCAAATCGGTATTTTTTTCCTTCGCAACCTCTAATAAAGCTAGATTATAGGCTTCATGGTGCGTATAAATTCGCGTTTTATTTCCTAAAAATTGCATGATATTGTCCTTGTTTAATCCTTTACTGACCCAATTCACAAAGCGCTCAGGGTCAATTGGAGGTAGACTTACGATAACCGGCTTAATATCATTTTCCCGCAATGTATCCACCATTTGACCAATTGATTTTTTATATTCCTCAATAGTAGTATTTGGCATATGATTTCCGCTTGGATTTTCACTTACCTCACTCCATTTATAGTCACAATCATTTCCACCTAATTCAATTAAACAAATATTTGGCTTTTCTTCTTTATTAATTTTTGTGGAAATTAAACGACACGCCTTAGTTGTTGTGAGGCCAAAGCGACAATTATTTTCAAGCTTAATATCATTATCCATTGTTGATTCTAAAATAGCATTTCGTTTCGAAATACGATATCTTTTTTCTTCTTCATCATAAACAACACCCTTTAGGATTGAATCGGCCCACACACTAGCCTTTAAAATATTTTTCATACCTAGCACCTCGATTTTAAAAAATTATCTTATCTAGTTTTCAAAACTATTATAATTAATTTTATGAAATAAGTCAATAGGTTTAAAATATAAAAATATCTTTTTTTAAAAAATTTTTAATCTAGATTTAAAATCAATTCTTCATTTTCTTTACAATTACTTGTAATAATCGAAAATATATGATAAAATAATCATAACGCGGAGGTATATTTATGAATAAAACACTTGAAGACTTAAATAAATGGTTAAACGACTTATCAAAATACAACACACCAAGAATCGAATATTTACCCGATCTTGATTTATACATGGACCAAGTAATTACCTATATGGAGCAATGTCTTGGACCATTAAGCAAATACACTAACGATAAGGTTATTACCTCATCAATGATTAATAACTATGTAAAGGGTAATGTTATTCCCAATCCGGTTAGTAAAAAATATTCTCGAATGCATTTAATTTACATTATTGCGATTTGTACGCTCAAGCAGGTTCTTCCGATTGCGGATATTTCCAAGGTCTTAAAAATTAGTCCCGATGAAGCTGAAAACTATTTTTTATATGACATTTTCCGCAATGCTCAGGATGAAGCTATTCATTCTATCACCAACACTGTTATCGAAACAATCAAAAATTTCAATGATGATGACGATGACGAACTAAAAATCCTAGCTCTTAAGCTTGCGGTCCAAGCCAATGCTAGTAAAATGATCAGCGAACGTATCCTCTTCTTCCTTGAGGAAAAGCATAAAGCCGAGCTTGAAGAAATCAAGAAAAAAACCGAAACCAAAAAGAAAGATAGTGATAAACCACAAGAATAAAGCCGTTGAAAAATCAACGGCTCTTTTATTTGGCGCTATCACCATAATTCTTTAAAACACGAGCAGATGGGTCATCAACCTTACAGTTTTCCCAATTAGGATTTGGCATCCAAAAATCCTTTATCATCTTGGCTCGGTTTGGATAATACTTTTCAAAAATTTCGCGATAGAACAAAGATTCCTTCGTAAATGGTTTATTAATTTCATATTTTTCTTTTAAAAAGGCAAATTGTTCATCAGAATAATAGGACTCGGCATATTCCTTTATGTAATCAACCATCGAATGGCCAACCGCGTCGGAGAAAGCTGCCTTTTCGCGGAAAAGAATGCTATCAGGAAGATAATTTCCTTCCTTGAAGGCATATCTAAGCAGATATTTTCCCTTTTGATATTTATTCATTTTCTTTTCCGGGTCAATGCTCATCGCATAGCTGACAAAATCTAAATCACCAAAGGGCACACGTGACTCCATCGAGCAAGAGGAAATACAACGGTCAGCTCGCAAAACATCATACATATATAGCTCATGAACTCGTTTTTCCGCTTCACGTTGAAATTCAAGAGCATTCGGGGCAAAATCGGTGTATTTATATCCGAAAATTTCATCGCTTATTTCGCCGGTCATCAAAACTCTAATATCTGTTTTTTCTTTGATTCCTTTGCATAATAAATACATACCAATTGAGGCTCTAATTGTCGTAATATCATAGGTTTCTAATAAATAAATCAAATGATCGATGGCTTCTAAAACATCCTCCTTGGTGATAATTATTTCGGTATGCTCGCTTTTAATATATTCGCTTACCTCCTTGGCATATTTTAAATCAATCGCATCGGTATTCATTCCCACCGCAAAGGTTTTAATAGGCTTATCAAGACATTTACTAGCAATTGAGCAAATTAATGAGGAATCAAGACCTCCACTTAATAAAAATCCTAAAGGGGCATCGCTATCAAGTCTTTTTTTAACGCCTAATACTAAGCGATCATGTAAGATTTTCGTAACCGTATCAATATCATCATTATGAAATAATTCCACGTGGGAAATATCGCGGTAACAAATAAATTTTCCATCCTCATAATAATATCCTGGAGGGAAAGGCATAACATCATCACAAATATTTGTTAAGCATTTAGCTTCACTGGCAAAGGCTACAACCTTACCATTTTTTGTGCCATAAAATAAAGGCCTAATCCCAATTGGGTCTCTTCCCGCCACCATTTGATGGGTATTCTCATCGTAAATGACCAAGGCGAATTCAGCGTCAAGCATATTAAACATCATCGCGCCGTATTTTTCATATAATGGCAATAATATTTCACAATCACTATCGGATTTATAAGGATAATTTAATTCCTTTTTGATTTGCCTAAAGCCATAAATCTCACCATTACATAAAACGTATTTCCCTTGGTGATAAAATGGCTGCATTCCTTCTTCATTTAATCCCATAATCGCTAGGCGGTGAAAACATAAATAGGCATCCTTTAAAACAACCTTTCTTGTCATATCGGGACCGCGGTAACAAATTTTGTTAGCCTCATAATCTAATTCCTTTTCTTTAATTTCTCCAAAATAAGTAAAAATTCCACACATAATTATCATTCTCCTTTAAAATAAAAATACAGCTACCATCCATAGGACGAATAGCTGTATCCGCGGTACCACCTAACTTATCATTACTGATCACTTTCACCATCTAACAATGGTATAGACGATAACGGGTCCCCCGGCTCTACCTACTATTAGTTCAGTATGCTGCTCCAAAGTGTTATTCATAATACCATTACCGTTAGGTTTCCACTATCTCTAACTCACTATAGGCAGGGGATATTACTACTTCTCTTCTTCCTGGCATTTATTGATTATATCAATCGAAATTTGAAGCTTAGATATTCTTTCATCCATCGCTCTTTTTTCGATATAATGATGAGCCTCATCCTCAGTATAGCCTTTCTTTATCAATAATGCTTTGGCTTTACTGACATATTTTAGCTCCTCATATTTCTTTTTTAATTTATTGTTTTCATCATAAAGCCTACGAATTTTGATTGCATTGGCAATCGATGACTTAACTAATTGATTAAAAAGCGGTCTGGACAAGGGCTTTGCAATGCTCATAACACCGTATGAAAATAATCGATTATCTAAATCGGCCAAAATATCTGGCTTTACGATTAAAATGACACTAGCACTGTATTTATTTGATATTTCACAGGCTAGGCTATCTCCTAGCTCATCGGCTAGTGGATAGTTTATTATAATAACATCATAGGAATAATTTTCAACTTCTCTTCGGGCTTCACTACCGCTATTTACAGACTTAAATTGGTACCTACAATCGATGGCTTGAATCATATCAATTAAGGTATGACGAGCATTGATTGAAGATGATACAAGCAAAATATTATTCATAAGCCTTAATTAAATTCTTTGGTAAATACTTTAAAATAAACGGACTATTGCTAGCGAAATTGAAGGCTTCCTTAAGAGTTGTTGGTAATAATTCTAAATCATCAATCCTTCTTACAGCAGGCGCTTGTTCATTTAAGATGCCATCAACACCTGCATAAATCAAAAGAGCATAGGCTATATAGGGGTTAGCTAAGCTATCTGGACTTCTTAATTCAACCCGTGACAAATCATTTGGCAATCGAATTAAGCTTCCAACATTGCTATAAGACCAATTTATATATTTAGGAGCCCTTCCCTGACCTAATCTTTGATAAGATTCATCGACACGATTAAAGAATAAAGTCATTTCCTTAATGTGACTTAATATACCGTTCATAATATATCTTGAATCTTGATTTGCCATAATATTAATATGGAATCCATTTCCCGGATAATCTTTTAAAGGTTTGGGATTAAATGATGCCCAAAGTCCCATCTCATTCGCTATCGTTTTCACAACACCCTTTACGGTTGTTATATTATCAGCCGCTGATAAAGGATCACTTTGACAAAATTCGATGACATTTTGCCCCGGTCCTTCCTCATGGTGGGAACAAATCGGAATAATATGCATTTCCTCTAAGGTTAAGCAAATTTCTCTTCGGACATTTTCACCATGATCAACCGGAGCTATATCTAAATATGAAGCATTGTCAATCGGATTTTTAGTTTCATTACCAAATTCATCCTTTTTAAATAAATAGAATTCCGATTTACAACCAAATTCAAATTTTACGCCTTTTTTTGAAGCATCATCAATTGCTTTTTTTAAAATCATTCGACTATCAAGCTCAAAAGGCTTTCGATCAGAATAATAGATATTACAAAAGAAGCGAATTACTCTTCCTCTTTGCGGTCTCCATGGTAAAAGGGATAGGGTATTTAAATCGGGAACTAGAAGTAAATCATCCAAGAAGGAATCAAAGCCGGTAATCATTGAGGAATCAATGGGAATTCCAACATCAATGGCTTTTTTTAGCTGCATTGGCATAATCGAAACATTTTTTTGATTTCCATAAACATCCACAAAAGCAAGGCGGATAAACTTAACATCCTCTTCTTCAATAAATTCAAAAACCTCAGCTTCAGTCATAATCATACGAATCTTCCCTTCTAATAAAAAAAGCCCAACGAAAAGGACATAACTATCCCTAATCATTAGACACCTTTGTCTTTTTTCTTAATTATATTGAAGGATTCATCTTTTGTCAAGATTAATTTTAAAAAAACTTTTGGATTTTTTTTAGGAAATGGAAAGAAAATGTTTTCTTAAAAAAAACTATTGACCAGAAAAATCTTTCGGTCTATAATTATGGTATCAAAGCAAAGGCGCTTTAGGATTTATTCCTTTAGTGCCTTTTTTTGTTTAGGAAAGGATGATTAATATGAATAGTATTCCCGAAATGTTCGGAAGCATGGTCTTTAACGATGAGGTCATGAAAAAAAGATTACCTAGTGATGTTTATAAGTCATTACACAAAACCATCGAGACGGGTATGGATTTAGATATTACCCTTGCCAATACCGTTGCGAATGCGATGAAGGATTGGGCAATCGAAAAAGGAGCAACCCACTTTACGCATTGGTTCCAGCCAATGACTGGTATCACTGCCGAAAAGCATGATAGCTTTATTTCACCAACTAATGATGGTCGCGTTATTATGGAATTTAAAGGAAAGGAATTAATCAAAGGTGAGCCTGATGCCTCATCATTTCCATCGGGCGGTCTTCGTGCAACCTTTGAGGCTCGAGGCTATACAGCTTGGGATCCAACATCCTACGCCTTTATTAAAGATAACACATTGTGTATTCCGACTGTTTTCTGCTCATATACAGGCGAGATTCTTGATAAAAAAACACCTCTTCTTCGCTCAATGGATGCGATTAATCACGAGGCCTTAAGAGTTTTAAGATTATTTGGCAATACCGACGCTAAGCGTGTCACAACTACGGTTGGACCTGAACAGGAATACTTCCTAATCGATAAAAAATATTTTGATATGCGTGAGGATCTTCTTTATTGCGGACGTACTCTTTTTGGAGCTAAGCCACCAAAGGGTCAAGAGCTCGAGGATCATTATTTTGGAGCAATTAAACCCCGTATCGCCGCTTATATGAAGGATTTAGATGAGGAGCTTTGGAAGCTTGGCATTTTAGCTAAGACCAAGCATAATGAGGTTGCCCCAGCCCAACATGAGCTTGCGCCAATCTTTACAACCTCAAATGTTGCGACTGACCACAATCAATTGACAATGGAAATCATGAAAAAGGTTGCCCTTAAGCATGGATTAGTTTGTCTTCTTCATGAAAAGCCTTTTGCCGGAATCAATGGCTCCGGTAAGCATAATAACTGGAGTATTAATACCGATACTGGTGTTAACCTTTTGGAGCCTGGTAGTTCTCCTTACGAAAATGCTCAATTTCTTCTCTTCTTAACGGCAATTATTAAAGCAGTTGATGAATATCAGGATTTATTAAGAATTTCGGTTGCGAGTCCTGGTAATGACTTCCGCTTAGGCGCCAACGAAGCTCCACCCGCTATCGTTTCAATTTTCCTTGGCGATGAATTAACATCAATCCTCGAATCAATTGAAAGCGGAACTGCCTATGATGGCACCAAAAAAACCGAGATGGAAATCGGCGTTCATGTTCTTCCTCATTTTCCAAAGGATACAACCGACCGTAACCGAACATCTCCGTTTGCCTTTACTGGAAACAAATTTGAATTCCGTATGTTAGGCTCGAGCTTTTCAATTTCCGGACCTAATATTGTATTAAATACGATTGTGGCCGAGGAATTATCCCAATTTGCGGATATTTTAGAGAATGCCACTGATTTTAATAAGGCCTTAAATGATTTAATTAGAAAAACAATCAAGGAGCATAAGCGTATTATTTTCAATGGCGATGGCTATAGCGATGCTTGGAAGGTTGAGGCTGAAAAACGCGGATTACTAAATCTACGAACTACTGTTGATGCCCTTCCACACTTTGTTGATGAAAAGAACATTAAGCTTTTCACAAAGCATCATGTCTTCTCAGAGGTTGAAATGCGTTCTCGTTGTGATATCCTTCTTGAAAATTATTCAAAGGTCACAAATATTGAGGCCCTAACAATGGTTGATATGATCAAAAAGTATATCATTCCCGCCGCTAACAAATATGTTATTAAGTTAGGAAATGCCATCAAGACCAAACGCGAATTAAGCTGCAATTTAGATTGTAGTATGGAAATGGATATTGTTTCAACCCTTTCTGATTTAACAAGCAAGCTTTATGCTGAATTAAAGAAGCTTGAAGGCTATTTAGCTAATGTTACTGAAGGAACCCCTTTAGATGTAGCCAAATATTACCGTGATGTCATTATATCATCAATGAACAAATTACGTGAGATTATTGATATCATTGAGCCAAATGTTAGTAAGGATGATTGGCCATTACCAACCTATGGTGATTTAATTTTCAAAATTTAAAAAAGACACAAAGAGGTGTAGATATTAATTCTATACCTCTTTTTTATAAAGGAGAGAGAAAAAATGGATGTATTTAAAAGTATTGATTTAATGTGGATGTTAATAGGAACAGTTCTTGTCTTCTTCATGCAAGCTGGATTTGCAATGGTTGAGACTGGATTTACAAGAGCTAAAAATGCCGGAAACATCATTATGAAAAACCTGATGGACTTTGCTTGTGGCACGATTGTCTTTTGGTTTTTAGGATTTGGATTAATGTTTGGCGAAAACAATGGATTTATTGGAAACATTCAATGGTTTACCTGCAATAATGGTGATTATACAACCTTAATGTTCCAAACTGTTTTCTGTGCTACCGCCGCAACAATTGTTTCGGGAGCAATGGCTGAACGAACAAAATTTATTTCTTATTTAGTTTATTCCTGTGTTATTTCCTTAGTTATTTATCCAATATCTGGTCACTGGATTTGGGGAGGTGGATTCCTTTCCGAGCTTGGCTTCCACGATTTTGCCGGTAGTACCGCTGTTCACATGGTTGGTGGCTTAGCCGCTTTAATTGGAGCGAAAATTTTGGGTCCAAGAATCGGAAAATATGACAGTGAAGGAAAACCAAAGGCTATTCCTGGTCATAGCTTAACCTTAGGAGCCTTAGGTGTCTTTATTCTTTGGTTCTGCTGGTTTGGCTTTAATGGTGGCTCAACAATGGCAATGTCTGGTGGAAATGATGAATTAGCGTCTAAAGTCTTCTACACCACAAATATGGCGGCCGCTGCCGCAACGGTTGCGACGATGATTGTAACCTGGATTCGCTATAAGAAGCCTGATGTTTCGATGACCTTAAATGGTTCCTTGGCCGGCTTAGTCGCAATTACCGCCGGATGTGATGTCGTCGAACCATGGGCCGCTTTAGTAATTGGTCTTATTGCTGGTGTTGTTGTTGTCTTTGCGGTTGAATTTTTTGATAAGATTGTCAAAGTTGACGATCCGGTTGGAGCAGTATCTGTTCACTGTGTTTGTGGAGCCTTAGGAACAATTCTTACCGGTTTATTTGCCAATGAAAAGGGCTTATTACTAGGAGGAGGATTCGAATTCTTTGGTGTTCAACTTCTTGGCGTTGTTTGCGTTATGGCTTGGGTTTTCGTCACCACAACAATCCTCTTCCTAGTTATTAAAAAGACCATTGGCCTTCGCGTATCTAAGGAGGAGGAAATCAAAGGTCTCGATATCACCGAGCATGGTTTAATCTCAGCCTATAATGATTTCATGCCAAACTTTATAAGCTATGAAGAGACAAAACCAGTCGATGAATGTGTTCCTGTCATGTTAAAGGATGCGCCAGTTGCCAGTGATTTACCAATCACCAAGGTCGAGGTTATCTGTCAACAAAGTCGTTTTGAGGCTTTAAAAAATGCTTTAGATGAAATTGGAATTACCGGAATGACTGTCACAAATGTCTTAGGCTGTGGTATGCAAAAGGGACATTATGAATATTATCGTGGTGTCAAAGCTAATTCTAATCTTCTTCCAAAAATTCAGGTTGAAATGGTAATATGTAAGGTACCGGTCGATGTGGCCATTAAGAAAATCAAGGAGGTTTTATACACAGGTCATATTGGCGATGGTAAAATCTTTGTTTATGACGTTAAAAATGTTATCAAGGTCCGTACTGGTGAGGAAGGCTATAGTGCCTTACAGGATGAAGCTTAATAGATAAGAACGCACAAGTGATAAACGCTATGCGTTCTTTTTTTATAAAAAAAAAACAGTTTATTGAAGGTCCAATAAACTGTAAAATTTCTAAGTATATTAAAATAATCGGAGTAGCCTACCCAACTATAAAATAATCGGTGTAGGT
>CAZWLD010000021.1:0-33799 GCA_964634685.1 uncultured Anaeroplasmatales bacterium | reverse complement strand
TAAATAATTTATTTTTTTTCAAAAATCTCTTGATTTATTTATAGTTGGCTCCAATAGATAATTGATTTTGGAAAGCTGGCCGTATTCTAGACGCAAATTATTTTCAATCTCATCTTTTCTTTTTTCGAGTATTTCTTTGACATTACATCCGTTTAAAACCTCTTTAATATCATTAATAGATAAGCCAATCTGGCGTAAAGACACTATTTTGGAAATATCAACTAATTGATTTGCTTCATAATATCGATAACCGGTATCTCGATCAATAAAGCTTGGTTTTAATAATCCTTCGGCCTCGTAAAAGCGCAATGTCTTAATTGTGACCTTCGATAAAACTGAAAATTGTCCGATTTTATACATTTTTTCCGCCTCCATCTACATTTATACGGTATCCTCTAAGGGGAGAGTCAAGAGTTTTTTTCAAAAAAATTGAAAAAGCCGTTTTATTCGGCTTCGTCAATGAAAATGCAATTATTTTCTTTGTCAATTCTAATATTAAGACTACCTTTAATATACCTTCTTTGAAGATCTTCCTTTTCATCAATAAAGTCATCTGTATCCATTTTTTCACCATTATAAATAATATCCATTTCCTTTAAATGTATAAGCTTATCAACCATTTCCGCTAAAATATAATATACAGGAATTGTAATAAACAAGAACCAATATGGATGCCATAGATTATATTGAATACCTAAGAATAAATAGATAGCCACAACTAATCCGGGATAACAGAATGATTTTAAGCTTTTATGCTCAATCATATCAAAAATTGAACCCATAATCGGAATAAACAAAAACAATATCCAAGCTGGATGCCATAAATTATATAAACACCCTAATACAATATAAGTGATTATAATACCAAAGAAAATTATTCCCCCTAAAGTATCCTTCACAATTGAGAAGGCTTTACTCCTTTTTTTAGGAACGAATTCCCCAACAATTTGAACATTAGAATTGTCCTCGGATGAATGGAGGTTAATTCCACCTTCCCCGATGAAAACCTCATTTCCTTCATCATCGCATAAATAAATTCCTTCATGCTTTAAAACAAACTGTTCTTCCTTCTTCTTTTCGTCGAGCTTTTCTTCCTTGATTTCTTGAACCGTTTGCTCAGTGTCTAAAAGCTCATCTAATGATACTCCATATAATTTAGCTAAACAAATCAAATTATCCGTGTCAGGTGAAGCCTCTGCTCGTTCCCATTTGGATACAGCTTGGCGCGAAATACCTAACTCTAATGCTAGCTGTTCTTGCGAATATCCTTTCTCTTTTCTTAATTTTTGAAGTCTATTTGCTATTTCAAGATTCATATTACTTCCTCCTTAACTTGACACCTAAATTGTACCAAAGCTTAATCGGTTTCCTCTAGATTTTCTAGTTTACATTTTGTCAACTAATGGTTGCGAAGTTAAAAAAAACGCTTATTATATCTCTTTTTTCTTCAAATAATTAAATAAAGCAATTTCTCTTTGGGTATCAAGCTCGAGCATTGTTTCACCGACCTTAGTCTTACTTGAGCAGTGTAAAATGTTTCTCATAACATCAGTTTTAACATTAAATTCCGAAGCCAAGGAATGTCGAAGCTCTTCAACGGTTTCCCTGCAAATTACTAAAGCATTATTTCCTTCATAAATCATACCAAATGATCGTCCAGAAGAAATATAATCAACTAATTCCATATAATAAGGCTTTCCGCTTTTTTCGGTGTAGTGAAGACGAGCACACTCCTCATCATAGGTAATATAGGCAAAATCAACCATTTTAACGCCTTTACTTTCTAAAACCTCGATGGCCCTTCTAATTAAATTAGAATCAGTAAAGCCTGGCTTTACCATGACATAGCATCTTTCAACCATTTTAAAATCCTCCTTAAAAAATTCATCGTTATCTTCTATTTTCATTATACCACGAAAAAATAAAAAATTGCTTATATAAGCAACTTTTTATACAGGTAAATCCTTCTTCACAAATATGATTGAGCTTACAGCATATAAAATGATTGCTCCAACCAATAAGACAATAATTCCAACAATTGCCCATGCATTATTGATCATTAAAGCATTAGGATTAAATAAACTAAAGAAAGTAAAATATTTAACAACAGAAGCATTTCCACCAACGTTCGCAAGCATATGCAAAACATACATCAAGGCTGGGAGTCCTGCGCCTAAGCCGATACTATATTTTGTATCCTGAAACAAACAAGACGCCAAAAAGCAAATGCCCCCAATAAACAATTGTAAAAATAATAATCCCATATTAACTTTAAGTAAATTAGGAATATCTAATTCACGAGGAAACATAATTGACGAAATAATTATTTCTAATAATGTTGAATACAAAACTAAAATGAAGATTCCACTTACTAAAACTAATAATTGCGTTAAGACAATTTTTTCTCGTTTAACGGGAGAGGAAAGAAGCGAATACATTGACCCATTATCAACATATTTAGCAATAAGTCCATTTCCCCTTAGAATCGAAAAAACCATTGGAAAAACTAATAAAATAAAGCCATACAAATAGGAAATCATAAACCCAAGCAAAGAAGTCTCGCCTGTTTTCATTCCCATCGCTGCCATTAATTCCGGCATAGCTTGAGCGAATTGATCAAGCATTGCCATCATTTCTTTATCATACATACTAATAATTACCGAAACATACAAGGTAATGATTGAGCCAAAAATAATTAAAATCTTAAGGCTACCCTTCATTTCTCTTTTATATAGTGCTAAATTCATTACTTTTCCCCCTCATAATAATTCAAGAAGATTTCCTCAAGACTGGCTTTTGCGCTTACGGTAACCCTATTCCCTTGACATTCACCATCAAAATCCTTCGCAAAGGATGTTGCTAGTTCTTCGTTTTCTAACGTGACAGAATAGGAACGAACATGACGCTTTCTTAAAGCATCAACCGAATCGATGGCCACAATTTTTCCTTCCTTGATAATGCCCACGCGATCACATGTTTTTTCAACCTCTTCAAAAATATGACTAGAAATCAAAATTGTTTTTCCCCGCTTCTTTTCACTTTCTAATAAATCAATAAATTTTTTTTGCATTAATGGATCAAGTCCACTCGTTGGTTCATCTAAAATCAAAATATCCGGATCATGCATAAAAGCTGCCACAATTCCGATTTTTTGTTTCATACCCTTACTCATCTTTTTGATTTTTCCTTTAGGATTTAGTTCAAAATATTCAATTAATTCATCCTTACGACTTTTAGAAAGGCCTCGAAACTTTTCTAAAAAATTTAAAAAAGCTAAGCCGCTCATATCATCAAAAAAACTAATCTCACCCGGAATATAGCCAAGCTTTTTTTGAATCTCACTAGCTTTAGAAAAGCAATCTAAATCATTAATTGAGCAAGAACCTATCTTCGGCTTAATAAATCCCATTAAATGACGGATGGTTGTCGTTTTTCCGGCACCGTTAGGACCTAAAAACCCGAATACCTCGCCCTTTTCGACATTAAAGGAAACATCGAAAATGCCCTTATTATTTCCATAGTCACGAGTCAAATTATTTATACTTATTACACTCACCTAAATCACTCCTTAAATATATTATATCATCTATAAATAAGTAAAGATTAAACTAATAGTGAAAAAAAACACTTTGAATTTCTCCAAAGTGTTTAAAACATCTTATGCCTTTACAGCACCATCAGATACACCCTTAATGATGTATTTTTGTAATAATAAATAGAAGACAATTACCGGAATAATTGAAACTAAAATTACTGCCATCATTTGGTCATAATAAACGGCACCCTTATCACCTAAGAAATTAAATTGAATTTGCATTGGAATTGTCGCATCCTTACTACCTAGGATTGAATACGGTAACAAGAAATCATTCCAAATCCACATAACATTTAAAATTGCAACAGTGATATATGTTGGCTTCATAATAGGGGCCACAACCTTAAAGAAGGTCTTAATTGGACTACATCCATCAATGCAAGCAGCCTCTTCAATTTCATAAGGAATTGATTTAATAAATCCAGTAAACATAAACACTGATAATCCCGCGCCAAATCCGACATAGATTAAAGGTAATAGCCAAATATTAGCAATATGATAATAGTTATTTGTGAAAATAACCATTGGCTTCATAACTAATTGGAATGGCACAACCATTGCCATTAAGAAAACATAATACAAAATCTTCGTAAATTTATTCTTAACACGAACAATAACCCATAACCACATTGATGTCGTTAATAAAATTAACCCTGTGGAAACAACAGTTACATATAGTGATCTAAAGAATGATGGCACAAACTTCGCTGCGGCTAATCCTTTCGAATAATTTTCAAAATGAAGCTTATCAGGAAATTCCATTGGATTTAAAACAATTCTTGTAGTAGTCTTAAATGAATTTAATAAAACAATAAAGAATGGATATAGGAAAACAATCGCTAAAAAGGTCAAAGAAACATAAAAACATACATTTAAAATAACTTCTTTTTTATCGGTATGATGAATATATTCGCCATTTCCAGCCTTTTTAACAGGGCGTTTATTTTCTGAAGAGGAATTTTTCCTAACAAATTTATTGTCTTCAACATTTGGCTTTTGTAATTTATCCTTCCTAAATAAATTAAATACAGTAATACCAAATGACCACAATAGATAATATAATTTTACTCCAACAACCGCAATATTTATTCCAATTGACTTAACTAATGCCCAAATAATTAAACCAATCTCCGCAAAATACTCGCCAAAGGCCGCAAAAACACTGCCTACCTTTCCGCGTTTTTTAAAATCTGGAACCGGAATCGTAAATAGCGACTTATCAGCTTCCGTAAATTCATTAATTATTAGATTGCCTGTATTTTCTTCTTCAATCTCATATTGAAGAATTAATGAATCTAAATCACTTTCTTTATCTAAAAAAGATAAATCTAATTCTTCTTTTTCCTTATTTGATGCATATTGATAAGATTTATCAATTAGATTAATTACTTCATCATATTTAATTCTCTTATCTAAAATCAAAGAAAAGAATTCTTGATTAGAAGTCCGATTTAAGCTTTTTCCGTCTTCTAATCGTAAAATCAATGCCTGTTTAATAGATAATCAAGCATAGAAAATCTCTTGACAAATTACCAAAAATTTACTAAAATTTTAACAAAGGGAGGAATAAAAAAATGCAAAATAGAAGTGTAATTACAATTATTTTGTTAAGTATTGTCACTTGTGGAATTTATGCTCTATACTGGTTTTATGTAACTGCTCAGGATTTGAATAGAACAGATAACGATGGAGCTCCATTAATGAATTATTTGCTAGCAATTTTATTAGGAATTGTCACTTGCGGAATCTATGAGATTTATTGGCTATACAAATTCTACGAAAAAGTGGATCGAGTTACTGGTGGAAATAATGCCATTCTTAATTTCGTCTTAGGAATATTCTTAACGCCTCTTGCTGGTATGGCATTGGCCCAAGATCAAATTAACAAGAAATTTTAAAAAATAAAAGATAAAGTATCAATATGCTTTATCTTTTACTTATTTATGCCGATGAAAGAATATTTAAATTGTATCCTAAAATTCATTAAGAAAACATGGCTGTTCTTTCTAGCCTTTGCGGTAATCGTAATACTAGCTTATCTACTTAATATAAATATATGCATTGTCAAAATCGTTTTTGGGATTCCTTGCCCTGGATGTGGCCTTTCCCGCGCTTTCTTCTCTTTACTAAGATTTGATTTTATTGGTGCCTTTTACTATAACCCTATCATCTTTATCATACCAATAATTCTTTTCTTTATCGTATTTTATGATATTCCTTGGATTAAAAAACTATGCTCTAAATTTTCAATTACTATTCTAATATTCATAATAGCCATCTACATCCTAAGGTTCATCTTTATTTTTCCCAATCCACCAATGGATATCAACTATAACAGTCTGCTCATAAAGTTTATTAGCATAATAAAAAATTGGTTTAATTAATTAAAAGTGTAGGTTTAAAAATGGTTCTTACCCTAATATGAGTAAGAACCTAAAAATAACCTACACTTTTTTTCCATTTCTGATAGATTATAATACAGATTTAAATTTTGCTTTTTCGTAAGAAAAATCATTACAGAAAATGCTTCATCCTCGGGGAAAACATTACAAATAAGTTTGTTCTTCTTGCGATGTGAAATGCACCATCCATAGTGATTTCCATAAGGAAAAGTTGTTTTATTATCTATTTAAAATGTTGTTTCTATTCACTTATTAAGCTCTAAAAATAATTCTTTGTTGCCATTACAATATAAAGCCATTTCATCATATGAAGGAATAATTTCCTTGTTAAGCATACGCGAATACATATTTTATTTATCTCCAAATAAATCATTTTCCAAATCATTTAGAATTTCCACCAGCTTTGGCATAATTGCCTCTAAGGAACCATCCGCAAATGGATTCTTTAAATTGACAGCCTCAAGCAATGCAACAAACGATTTTGAGCCGCCAAGCTTACATAAATCAAAATATTTTTGCCATGCCTTTTCGTGATTTTCTCTGTCTAATAATAAGAATTGGAAGGCGCAAACCTGAGCCAAGGTGTAATCAATATAGTAAAAAGCATTTGTGAAAATATGACCTTGACGATGCCAATAGCTTCCTGATTCGTAATATTTAATTCCATCATATTCCTTCCATGGAGTATACTTCTTTTCAAGCTCACGCCATTTATCCTTTCGTTCTTTGATACTGCAATTAGGATTTTCATAAACAAAATGTTGGAATTCATCGACGCAAACGCCATAAGGAATAAAGGTTATGGCCTCACTTAAGTGCTGGAAGCGATATTTCTTAGCATCTTGACCAAAGAATAAATCAATATATGGATAAGCGAAGAATTCCATTGACATTGAATGAATCTCACAAGCCTCCAAGGTTGGCCAATAGATATCTGATATTGGTAAAGTACGGCTAGCTGTATAAACCTGGAAAGCATGACCCGCTTCGTGAGTTAAAACATCAACATCGCCCTCAGTCCCATTGAAATTCGAAAAAATAAAAGGAGCCTTATACTTATTTATAATCGTACAATAACCTCCACCAGCCTTATTAGGCTTGGTTTCTAAATCCATTAAATCATGCTCGAGCATAAATTCAAAAAATTCCTTTGTCTCACTAGATAACGATGAATAAAACCTTAAAGCACTTTCAACAAGCTCATCTTTATTCTTTCCATGTTTGGCATTACCATCATTATAGAATACAGGAATATCATAAACCTTTAAATCATCTAGCTTAATCCTTTTGGCTTGAGCCTCGACGATTTTCTTTGCGGCAGGAACAACATATTTTAAAACCTGATCCCGATAATTCGCAACCATTACTGAATTGTAATCACTTCGGCCTAAGCGCAAATAACCAAATTCAACGTAATTTTGGTAGCCCATTTTTTTGGCCATATTATCTCTTACCTTAACGAGCTTATCGTAAATATCATCAAGCTTATCCGAAACTGATTCTAAAAACTCAACCTTTTTATACTCTGCTTCCTTACGAATGTTGCGATCGAGATTTTTGGAATAAGCTCCCATTTGACTTAAATTATTAATTTTCCCATCAAATTCAATTTTTGCGGAAGCTAATACCTTTGAATATTCGGTACATAGCTTAGCCTCGGTTACTAAATCATCCATAATTTTTTCATCAAAGGTTTTGATATTCATTTCTAACAACGTAAAATGTTGATGGGTGAATACTTCCTCTAGCTGTAAGCGATATGGACTATTAACAATTTTTTTATTAAATTGATCCATAGCGTTTTGAAATACCGGAGCATTTGAATCAAAAAACTCCATTTCCTTTTCGTAAAACTCGTCAACGGTATTAATGCTATTGCGAATTGAGCAAAGGTTATACATTGTATCAAATTCATTAGCTATTTTTTCAACCTCATTGATGATATCAACAGTCTCTAAAAAAGAGGCTTTATCTAATAAATCAACCTTTTCTGAAATGAAGGCTTTAAATTCTTCAAGATTCGGCCTTTCATAAACAAAATCATTAAATTTCATAATTCATCTCTCCTTAGTGCAATTATAACACATTAAATAAAAAATAGAATGAAAAAAAGCTCATATTAGAGCTTTTTTAAACCGAAGGTATGACCAAGCCAGGTTGTCATAGATTCAACATTATTAATGTGGATATATGAAGAAGCTTCTTTAATTGCCCCTTTTGGCAACCAAGGATTAAAGTGATTAAATACAAAAGAAATGTTTTTGGACTTTAAAATATCTTGATTATGTGAAATAAACTGACGGATTGGTGAACACATTTTAAAGACCCAAATCGGTGTGACAATTACGATATCATCATACGAATTCAAATCGATATCTAAGGGCAATAATTCCATTGGCCATTTATGCATAGCAAAGCGACCACACCACCAAAAGCCTAAATCACCCTCTGTTCTTTCCTTTGTTTTCAATTCACAAATATTTGCCTTTAAAGAATTTGCCTTCTGATAAGCAATTCTTTTCGTATACTGTTTCCTTGAAAAATAAATGACAAGTGTCTTAGATTCTTTATCAATATCTGGATAATCATTTAAATTAAAATTAAAGTATTCTTGATTATATGAAACTAATGCAATATAGCCAAAGATAAACTGAAGCACTCCCAAAATAAAGTACACCAGATCAATAACAAAAAACGGGAAAATTGCAAATTGAATAGTTATCCAAAGCATTAAAGTTATCCCAAAAATTGTTCCAAAAACATAGCCAATTTTTTTATTTTTTAATATCAAGATTGAGGCTACAATATTAGTTATACCATTAATCAATATTAGCATTATCCCTGAAAAAACATAATCCAGAAACAAAACATCCGCAAATGGTAAAACCTGAAAATAGGGTAAAAGAGTATCTAAGAAAACCAAGCTTCCATCAGGCTTAATTAACATACATACACCACCAAATAAAGCCCCTACTCCAACAAAAATTGTTAAAATCAATAATAATACCTTAAAAATTTTCAATCGCATAAATTATCCCTCACATTAATGTATCTACTAAATCTTCAATATATCTTTTTCTATCTTCGCTTTTTTGAAAATCATAACCTAAAAAGCAAGGCTCAGTTAAGGCTTTTAAAAAGGCTATCTGCATTGAATTTACCAAATAAAAGGATATTTTTTCCTTTTTTTCTTTTGATTCAATACCATCACCAATAATATTCGAAAAACCATAAATTGATGCCCATGAATTAGTTTTATCATCATAGCTTTTATAATCACTTAAAATTGATAGCTTTGATATTGATGGATTAGTAAATAAAAAATAAAACACACCACAAGCCGCATGCTTAAGCCTTGCCTTTGAGGCCTCATATTTATCTAAATCATTTCCGATACTCATATCAGGTCTAAAAGCATTGATTACATTATTAATTATTCTTTGTGTGCAAATTGTTATTAAATTATTTTTGTTTCCAAAATGATAATTGATTAAGCCTACACTCACGCCACTTCGGTTCGTAATATCACGAATTGTCACATCATTAACATTACCATTGTTCTCATTAATCAAATTAATTGTGACTTCAATTAATTGTTCTTTGCAGTTATCCTTCATAACAAAACCTCCTTCATTATTATACTAAACAATGTTCAGTTTTGCAATAGCTTGCATAAAAAAACTGTTCAATCGAACAGTCCTTTTAAATCCTAGTATTCGCTATCATTGCCACATTTACACTTATCATCCTTAATCGCAACAGCAGCTTCGGTTGTTAGGAATAATCCAGCGATGCTTGCGGCATTCAAAATAGCACTTCTTGTGACCATTGTTGGGTCAACAATTCCTTCCTTAAGCATATCAACCCATTCGCCATTTCGAGCATTGAATCCAACATTTTCCTTTTGTGATAATTGTTCCTCAACGATATCCTTTCCGGAATATCCAGCATTTTCCGCAATTTGATATAAAGGTTCACTCAAGGAATCAAGAACAACATTCATACCTCTTTGAACATCAGTTACATCGCTCTTTAATTGATTCTTAATTTCTTTGTAGATACTAATTAAAGCAGCTCCTCCACCAATGACAATACCTTCCTTGACAGCGGCCTTTGTTGCGTTCAAAGCATCCTCTAAGCGTAATTTCTTTTCCTTAAGTTCACTTTCAGTTGTTGCGCCAACCTTAATTAAGGCAACACCATTCGTAAGCTTAGCTAATCGATTAACAATTGCTTTGCGATCATTTTCACTCTTTGTCTCACTTAACAAAGAATTTAAGGAGTCAACACGGGCCGAAATGTCCTCTTTAGCGCCATTTCCACCAATAATTGTGGTTGCTTCCTTCTCAACAATAATCTTACGTGCGCTACCTAAATCCTCAGCCGTCATATCCTTTAGATTCATATTTAAATCCTTATTGATGAATTTAGCTCCTGTCACAACGGCAATATCACTTAACATTTGAGCTTGCGTATCACCAAATTCTGGAGCCTTTGTAGCGATAACATTAAATGTTCCTCTTAATTTATTCAAAATAATAGTTCCTAAGGCATCCTGCTCCATATCCTCACAAATAATTAGTAAAGGCTTATGAGATTGAACAACACTCTCCAACACAGGAAGAATATCCTGAACGCTATTAACCTTATTGTTTGTGACTAAAACCAAGGCATCCTCTAAAACAACATTCTTCTTGCCCTCGCTTAAGAAATGAGGTGAAAGATAACCTTTTTCGTATTTTAAGCCTTCCGTAATTTCAAGTGATGTTTCAAAGCCTTTTGATTCATCAACATTGATTACTCCATCCTTACCAACCTTTTCCATTGCCTCGGCAATGTATTGTCCAATTTCTTTACTACCGCTCGAGATTGTCGCAACCGAAGCGATATCACTTGATGATTCAATCTTTCGTGAATGCTCTAAAAGCTTTTCACTTACGACTTTGCTAGCCTGATCAATTCCTTCACGCATCAAAACTGGGTTTGCACCCTTTGATACTGCATTAATCCCTTCATGAATCATTTTTTGAGTAAGCAAGGTTGCGGTTGTTGTGCCATCACCGGCTAAATCATTAGTGTTGGAGGCAACCTCATAAATCAACTTAGCTCCCATATTTTCAAAATGATTTTCAAATTCAATTTCCTTAGCAATAGTTACACCATCATTTGTAATTAATGGCGAACCATAGGATTTATCTAATACAACATTTCGTCCCTTTGGTCCAAGGGTAATTTTGACAGTATCAGCTAATTTGTCGATACCGCTAAGCATACTTTCCTTCGCATCGTTGCGAAACTTTATTTCTTTTGCCATAGTATATTCCTCCTTAATCAATAATACCGATAATGTCTTTATACTCAATTAGTATGTAATCTTCATTATCGTAATGTACCTTTGTTGGGCTATATGATTTAAATAAAACTTTATCCCCTTCTTTAATTTCTAAGGGGATAATATTGCCCTTTTCATCTCTTACTTCGCTTGTGGCGATTACTCTCGCATATTCTTCCTCTTCATCCTTTTCACTGAGCAAGATTCCACTTTTTGTTTTGTTTTCCTTTAATTCTTTCTTTAATAAAATATTTCCGTTTAATGGTTTTATCATATCTATTTTCCTCCTTAGCACTCTATTCCTTCAAGTGCTAACACTATTATATACCTATCTTTTAGCACTGTCAACTATTGAGTGCTAATTTTTTTAATAATATATATTCTTTTTTTTCATTAATCGATATACAAAAAAAGCAAGTATTTCTACCTGCTTAATCACTTAAGTGCTTTATAAAGGAACGACGTCTTTTATGTAAAACATTATCAAACGATTTCCATTGATTTTGAATAGCAACATTATCCTCAAGATTCAAATTTGTTTCAGCATATTTTATTTCGCCACTTAATAAATATTTCATAATCTCATAGATTAAAACTGATGAAACGCCCTTCATTTGATATTCAGGAAGAACACCAATCAAGGCCAAATCTAAAACCTCAGGCTTTCTGATTGCCCTAAGGATTCGTCCTATTGCTGGGAGAGTCAAATGACCATTGCTTTTTTGAACAGCCTTGGCAATTGAAGGAATGCAGATACCAAAGCAAACGACATTATCTTCCTCATCAACAATAACCGCAAAATATTTTTTATTTAAAATTAATTTGAAATTATTAATAATCATCTTACGCATACCATCCGAAAATGGAACCGTACCATAAAGATTATCATAGGTAAGATCTAAAACCTTAAATAGCTTTTCGCCATATCTTTGAATGAAATCGGATATTGATTTTGTTTCAGCTATTTTAAGCTTGTTTCTTCGTAAAATAACTGAACACAATCTTTCAAATTTAGGATCAACCTCTTTGGGTGCATAAAGCTTTCTTTCAACCCAATCAACATCCTTTGTATATCCTAAATTTTCAATTAATTTTTGATAATAAGGGTAATTGTATTGCTCCTCGAAGGTTGATAATTCATCGAAGCCTTCAATCAATAAGCCTTCTCTTTCTAAATCTGAATATCCAAGGGGCCCTACGACCGTATCCATTCCCTTTTCAAGAGCCCAATCCTCAACAGCCTTAAACAAAGCATCCGCGACCTCTTGATTATCAATAGAATCAAAACGAGTGAAGCGAACCTTTTTTTCATTCCATTTCGAGTTACTAGCCTTTTGAATAATTCCTTGGATTCTTCCAACATGGCGACCATCTAAATAGGCATTGAAAAAAACTGATTCTGATTGATCGTTATAGACATAATTCTTTTTAAACATACTAGCCTCATCACTATATAGAGGCGGAACAAAGCATTTATTACCCTTATACATATTAAGAGGTAAATTGAGAAATCTCTTTTGTTCCCTTTTGGATTCTACCTTTACAATTTCTATCATAATAATTACCTATGCTTTGCGTGAAAGGCAACGCCAACACCGCCTGGACCACAGTGACTTCCGGCTGTTGGATTAACAACAATATATTCGATTTGTAAATCATCGCCATATTTTTCTTTAAGCATTTCTCCGGCCTTTAAAGCAATATCTTCAACATCAGAATGTGCGATAACAATCGGATAATCCTTGATATCCTCTTGAATAGAATCAATCATTTCAATTATTTTATTTAAGGTTTTCATCTTGCCATGGGCCTTAGAAATATTTGTCATTATACCAGCATCATTAATATGAATAATTGGATGAATGCCTAATAAATTGCCCATCACCCCAGCAAGTCCGCTAACACGACCACTCTGTCTAAAAAAAGTTAAGTCATCAACATAAAAATAGATAGCATATTTGTCAACCTCGGTTTTGGCCCATTCAACTAGCTCCTCGGCAGATTTCCCTTCTTTATATAAAACACCGATTTGTTTAATAATTAAATAGCTCAATGCCGTAATTGCCTTAGTATCAACAGTATAAAAATGACGCTCTGGATACTTTTCCTTAAGCTCCTCAATGGCAATTCCTAAAGCATTAAAGGTTCCACTCATATTTTTCGAAAAATGAACATAAATAATATCATTTCCGGCCTTGAAATGAGGCTCAAAGTAATTAATATATTCTCCTGGGCTTATAGCCGAGGTTTTGGGAAGAACACCACTTCTTAATAAATCATAGAATTCTTTATAATCAAATTCGTCCCAATCAACATACGGTCTTACTTCTTTTTCATTAATATAATAGGGCATACTAATCAATTCAAATCCGTATTCCTTGGCAATACCTGGTGTGATATCACAATCAGTATCAGTAAAAAAAACTAGCACTATATCCTCTCCTTTATCGTTCAAATAATTCAAGTTATCTTAACATATAAATAGATTTTTGTCAAATTTGGCCGAAAAAAATGATATCACAAAAGTGATATCATCAAAAAGATTAAGCTATTTCTTTGTATTGATTCCTTTGATTTTATATTTAAAGGCGCATGGCTTTGTTCCATTAATATCATATGGAGAAGAGACAATTTCAATTAGGCCAAGCTTAACGCCAAGCATTATCTCATAATGATATTTGAAATGACCTCCACAGCAAAAGCAGTATTCTCTTGGCATATCATAATCTCGCTTTACTTTGCTAATAGTTGGACAGGCACATTCAAAACGATCATTAGGATGATAGGAAACACCATTAAAAAAATAGTATCATCATCCTGCAAGGAGGCATACCCCATATTTATATATGGCCTTGAGCTTATTAATTCTAATCGTTCCTTAATACTAGGATTCGCATTAATTTTTGAAAACTGTTTTGAGCATTTATCACGAGCTCCACATTTACAACACGCATTAGCTTCTAAAATAGCTTGAACTGTATCTATATATAAACGAGCATTCATAACCTCAAGCGTTTGTTTAAAAAAAGCCGATCTTATTTCCTTTTTTGTTTTCGTAACAATGTTATCATAGCCATCATAAATGGCATCAATTATTTCCTTATCAACATTATATTCCTTTAACGTTTCCAAAAACTTTTCTGGTGATGGCATATTTATTCCCCTATTCTTTATAATTCTTGTTATAATAATTAGTTATTTCATCCTTTGAATTTAAAAACAAATCAACTAAATCTGGATCAAAATCCGTTCCTCTTCCATCCTCGATTATTTTAAAACAATAATCTAACGGAAAAACCTCATGATAACACCTTTTCGCGCTTAATGCATCAAAAACATCCGCGATTGCCATAATACGAGCATGAAGAGGAATCTCTTCGCCCTTTAGTCCCTCTGGGTAGCCTCGACCATTATATTTCTCGTGATGATATCTTGCGCATTCATAAGCTATTTGCAAGAATTCTTGACACTACCACTACCATTTAACATAATCTGTATCTTTAAAGAATCTTTTTAATAAAAATGTTAAGTAATATGGAAATGTAAACTTATTATTTTCAAATCCTATATTTCCATTAGTTAATTTAATTCCATATTTTATGTTTTCTTTACTAGCCAATATGGCATTAAGTGATTTACTTCTACCTCTATTTCTTTTTACCTCCACAGGAATAATTTCATTTTTAATTCGAATAAGAAAATCTAATTCTATTGTCGCATCTGTATTTTTATAAAAATAAAGCTTAAATCCTGATTTGATTAATGCTTCAGATACCAAGCTTTCATATAATGCACCATTATATATTTCGTAATTCTCATTTACAATTAAATCCTCTTTAGCTTCTTCATCTAAATTAGCAATGAATAAAGAATGTTCTGCATAGTATATTCTGAAGTAATCGTTCATTTCATAACTAGAAAAGGGCAGTTCTAATTCTTCTAAATTGTATGCAATGTTTATAATCCCAGCATCTATTAACCATTCTTCGGTTCCAAAATATTCTCTAAATCTTGCACCATGGCCTATTTTTGATATTTGAAATTTATGATTATCCTTAGCAAGTTGAGAAGAAATATGTCGATAGACTTTTTTTACCTTTGCTGAATCTAATCCTTCAACATATTTTGTTATATCATCCTCATAATCTCTATATATTCTTCTTTGAATATTAAATGGTTCAGAAAAAGTGCCATTAATAACAAATTGGTTAACTGCTTCAGGCATACCACCAACAAATATATAGTCTCTATATAGCTGCTTTAATTTGTTAAGATATGTTTCAGGTAACGGCTTAAGATTTTTCATGTAAAAATAAATATCTTCAATTTGATCATCAATATAACCATTTGCCCATAAAAACTCTTCAAAATCTAATGAATACATTTTATAATCTTCTTTAAACCCAACAGGTATACTACTTATTTTTTTATAATTAACGCCCAGTAATGATCCAGAACAGATAACATCAAATCTACCATCTTCCGAGAATGACTTTAAAGATGTTGCTGCATCAGGATATTCTTGAATTTCGTCAAATAAAATAAGAGTATTATTATCTATAAACTTAAATTTTGGATTTAATAAGCTTATTTCTTTAATAACACTGGTAACATCATAACCATTCTTGAAAATGGTTTTAAATTGAGGCATCCTAACAAAATCTATTTCTATAAAAGATTCATATGTCTGTCCAAGCTTTCTTATAGAAGTTGTTTTTCCAATTTGTCGTGCACCTGAAATAATAAGTGGCTTTCTATTAATATTTTGTTTCCATTCCATTAAAAACAAATCAACTTTTCTTTTTAACATTATTCTTCACCTTTTCTTTAATTATGTTATACACAATTTTAGAGATAAAATCAAGAATTGATATCACATTTTTGTAAGATTATTTATTGATAAAATCACATTTTTGTAAATTGTATATTTACAGTAAAAAAAAGTTTGATACTTTGATACCAAACCTATGCTTTCAATATGTCTAGTAACATAACATTTAATACAATTTCGTACCCCTTCGTACCGTTGCTTATTTTTCGTACCTTTTCGTACCATCGTTTAAGTAAAGAAAAAGGGTGATTGTCGCCCATCACCAAATTCTCTTTTTCTACTTCAAGGAGGCTACAAGCATTACTACTTTCCGCTTACCTCCTTTTCTAAATTCTTGGCCAGTTTTGTAAAGGTATAATCATATCTGCAATAAGTATGATAGCTGAAGTCTAGATCTGGTTCTCTATCTTGAGCCTCAGTATTTATATAGACAAGCTTATTGATGAATAACGCGTCGTCAAGGCTCTCATTGAAATGATCGAAATTAATCTTTTGAGCCAACAAGTACATGTCTTGCTTATCCTCAAAATGGTTTACCTGATAGCAAATATCATACTGAGAAATGTATTCCATAGGTTTGAAGTAATATTTCAAATATGTGTTTAATAAAATGCACTTGTCTAGTAGCTTGGCGTTATCTTCTTTTAGCGGCATATTGTAGTTTTTGGCAACTATTCTAGTCTCGCTATTCCAATAATTACTCGACATTGAATAAGAAATATTTTCCTCATCAAGGAACTTCTCAACGAAATCAATCACCGCAGTATTTGAGACATTTTGAAGCCTAATAAGAACTGAGCCAACAAATCTTGACTTATTTTGAATACCTTTTAGTTGTTTGAAAAATCTTACACCCGATGCTGAATCCATAAAATTCACAGAATCATCATGCTCTGGTGTTTTTTTCTTTTTCTTCGTCTCCTTTGTTATTTGCTTAATCTCATAATGGTTTTCAACCTTCACGATTTCAAAGTTAATTCCATTAGCCTTAAACGCAGGAAACTTATCTGCTTTTTCATCATTAGTAAGAATGTGGCAGCATACCAAATTATGGTCAGCAGTTTTGCCGCCCCTGCTTTGCGGTAGAATGTGATCTACATTCCATCCAAATTCGCTATTGCGGTCGTTATAAGCGCCTTTGGCAATAGTACGTCCAGTGAAATCCTTCACCTTGGTTTCCTTGCCAAATGACTTATTCCAGAGGCGCATAGCAGTCTCTCGATTTAAATCCATGTGTTTTTCTTTCATCTTAATTCACGCGAAAAAAAGATGCTTTTACCTCCTATGATTAGTCAGTCTTGGAAATCATGTGACCAACCATAGGGCGACCTATTGCTATAAGCCTCAAAGGGCAATCCTCTTAATAGCGTTACAGAAGATTAGTTAGTCAAACTTTCTATTGAAAGCTGTCAGTTTCCTTAACTGCATATAAAGTATATCACAATCTCTTATTTTTTTCTACCTTTTGGACCAGATTTTTCAAAAGAAAAGCCACCCACGAAGGATGGACTTAATTCTGCAACTTTGCTTCAAGGTCTAATGTATTATCTAGTATTTGAATCATCTCTTTGCAGTCCTCGAATAGTTGGATTATTGATATGCTAAATGAAAAAATAAAAGGCCTAGGAGCCAACGATTATATTTTTGCAACAAATAATAAGCCTTATAGTGAAACGGATATTAGAAGGCATTTAAATAGGCATATCATCACTTCTGATGTACCTAGGATAAGAATCCACGATTTTAGGCATTCGCGTGCATCTTATTTAATCAACAATGGAATCCCGATTAAAGCGGTTAGCCAAAGACTAGGGCATGCCTCGGTAAAGACAACAATGGATGTTTATTGGCACTTGTTGGATAACGGTAATGATAGCATTTTGAAGCTTCTCAAGAAATAAAAAAAGAGGCTTAAATACCTCTTAAAAATCAAATTTTTAGCTCAACTATACCCATTTACTATACCCGCAAAAATAAAAACGGCTCAATAAAGCCGTTATTTTTATTATGGCGGAAGAAAGGGGATTTGAACCCCTGCATCGAGTTACCGACCTGCGAGCTTTCCAAGCCCGTCCCTTCAGCCGCTTGGGTATTCTTCCAAACACAAATAATTATACCATATTATCTTACTGATTAACAATAAAAATTTCTTTTTTTGGTAAAAAAATTTATTTATTTGCTTTAGAAAATTTAGCCTTAACGGCTAAACAGTAACAAACTCCTTTCGACGCAACAATTATATTTTCAGAATTGATTGTATCGTATTGAGCAAAATAAGCATCATTCATTTGCTCATCAGCCTCATAAGCTAAGGCTTCATTGTTTTTAGCTTCTTTTCCTTAATACACCATATAAAAATCAACTACTAGTCTTGAAAAAAAGACGGTTTATGGTAATATGGAGGTGTGAAAAAGGAAAAAACTTTATCGGTTTTTTCCTTTTTTTCAAAATGTCTTAAGCAGCTTTAAAGCTTGTAAAAGGCTTTTTTAGAATTTCAAGATATGGCTTTAGAATCTCTATCATCAAGCTTGTCGGATTATAATTTTCCAAATCAAACAAGCCCTTAAAGACAGTTGGCGAAAAGCCTGAAACCAAAGCAACATCCTGTTCATTTTTTGTTATTGGAATTCCTCTTGTATCTAAAGCAACATTCCAGAAAATGATTTTTGGCATTTCTAAGCCATTTTCTTGATATAGTTCTTTCCAATGCTGGAAATTTGTTTTATTTGAAGTACAACTATCAAATTCCATATCAGAGATTATCACCAAATGAGAAGGACAATCCTCTTTTGATTTTTTTGAAGCATTTAATATTAATTCGATTGCCGCATCAATATTAGTGGACATATCAAAATTATAATAATCAATTGAATCCATCATCTCCTCAAGTGTGTTTCCTGAGAGCTCTTGGAAGGACGGTTCAGATGAGAAATTTAAGAAAACATTATGAAATAATCCTTTGTTTTTGGTTGCGGCGTACATTGCAAGGCACAAGGATGCGTGCATCGGAATCGAATTAAAGACCCTCATAGAGCCAGATGTATCTGCCATAACCAAAACATTGGAATGATTTCCTTCAAAATAATTTTGAAGGTTATTCCACATTTGATTTAATAAATTAGGATTCCCTTGGCCAAAATCAAGGGCTCTTATTATTTCATATGGATTTACAGCTGTTGTTTTAATTGATGCCTTACCTTGACTAACAAGATCAAGATATTCAGAAAAGCGATCATAATCTTTATTCATAAAAAGAGAATTATATTTTTTCATCGCCTTTGCCGGAACACTCTCATAGCTGAAGGTAAAATCCGAATTGGTAATTCTTTTTTCAACAATGTCAATTTTTGAACGAAGGGATGATAAAATTTTGCGGTATTCTCTTTCGCTATAGCCAAGCCTCTTTGCAAGCTTTTGAGCGAAGGAGTTCGTCTTATTATGAGTTCGAAGTGATGGCATCCATTTTGCAAGTAAAGATGGATTTTCGCTTTTGATATCTTCCTCAAGCTGTCTTTTTACCAAAAATAAGGCTTCCTTTTGGATTGGTGTATCAAACGCTGTAAAGATATAGTCATATCTTCCTAGCTCAGGAATTTGATATAAGATTTTTTTAGCTAAAAGGGTATCCTTATAGCACATTAAATAAAAGAAAGTCTTGAAGATATGTCTTTCCCCTTTTCCATTTCGAATGTCAAGAAAGTAAAGAATATTTGCGGCTAATACTTCTTTGTTTTCGTTATATGCTTTATTAAACAAAGAAGTTAGCTTTGATTGATCCATAAACCTGCTTGCCATTGCAAAGCAATCAAGATTGGCATCAAAGGTTGTGCCATAATACAAGCCCCCTTTGGAATTTTTCTTATAGCATCCGTTTTGTAATTCTTCGATAAACATACTATTACCTCCCTCTTTTTTAAAAAAACTAGCCGGCATCGAAATATTGAATTTTTTCAAACATGATATTTAATAAATATTGCTGGGTCCGGCAACTAGCCACCTTAACATTTAATAATCTCCACATAAAATGATTGGCTGAGCGTGGCTTAATTGGTTGAGGATTTCCTCAACACAACCTTATTATAAACCCTTGTTAATTTAAATTGTGAGGACAGCAAATGTCCTAAAAAATTCAAAAAGCATCCTGAGCCATACTCAAGATGCTTAATGAAGATAAATCAAACATTTCGGCGTACATATTAACTACAGCAAGCTTGTCTGTTCCTTCTGTTTCATATCGCCTTATTTGACGAATATCACAGTAAATCATATCAGCAAGCTCTTGTTGAGTTAAATGGTTGTCCACACGTATTTTTTTAAACGCCCGTGCTAGGCCTTCTTTGGTAATTTGTCCCTTCATATGCATACCTCCAATAATTACCACATGTTTTTAGTAACAATCCTTACAGATCATCTTAATAAATTCTCTCTATTAAATTTCTTAAATTTTGTATGCATCCGTTTTTTTAGGGACAAATTTATTATATCACTTTTTTTGATAATTGAAATAGTTTTTTTACATTCACATAAAAATTGTTCATTGCAAAATTAAATTCAGCTAAAAATTAACAACAAAAAAGAAAGCAAAAAAGGTGATTTATTTGGCTTAGGTAAACCATTAATTCATTTTTACTTCATTTCAACTGTCGAATAGAAACTAATTATTTTACCCAGCAATACCAAAATGAAAACTATTTATTTTCCTTCAACGCTTCAACAATGTTTCTTTCAATAAACTCAACACGATCAAAGATTCTAGGTTTAAAATATCCTGTTACTGCGATAACAATGTTTTCCTTTTTATTCACATAAATAACATTTCCGCCATCTCCAATTGCGGCGATGACATCACTAGAGCGATGAGGAAGCCACCACAAATATCCATAATCCTGATTCCCATATCTTTCTTGTAAGCTAACATATGATTTTGTCATTTCATCAAGCCATGCTTGACTAACAATTCTTTTATTATTATAAACTCCATCATTTAAAACCATTAAGCCAATTTGGGCCATTTCATAAGCCGAAAGAGATAAGCCCCAGCCAGCTGTAGGCATCCCTTTAGGATCCATAAACCAAACATTTCCATGCGGTTTTCGATTCATTAGATAATTAAACTGGTCTTCCTTACTATGACAATTTGCATTGATTCGCGGTTTTATGTTCAAAGGCTTAAACAAATATTCATTGGCATAATCTAAAACATTCATTTTGGTGGCACTTCTGATGACTCCAAGTAATATTTGAGTTCCTAAGGTATGATATCTAAATTTTCCTGTAATTCCTTCTTTCCCACCAAGGAAATCTAATATAGCTGAGACCCAATCTTCGCTCGTACACACCTTTGTCCAAGGCTCGCTTTTGCCTTTGTAGGGAGCAGTCATCGTTAATAGATGCCAAATAGTGACATCATAGATCGTTTTTTCTCCTCTTTTGGGAATATAGTCTTCCTTGGAAAAATAATCCATCACCTTATCATTAACACTTTTTATAAAACCTTTATCAATGGCAATACCAATCAATAATGAGGTAATTGATTTAGTGACCGACATAACATTCATCGTATCATCCCTTTTAAAGTCATAACGATAATCTTCAATTGCCAATTCATTATCCTTATAGGCAACAATTTGTGTAATATTAACTTCATTATCGCTACAATAATTGTGAAGTATTCTCTTCATATAATCCCTTACCTTTCCTTTAATAAACACATTGTATATTGATTAAAAATTATATTCAAGTCATAATATAAAAAAAATGAAATTGAAATCTTACTTTGTTATTAAATCATTAACAACCAAAGTAATCATTTTTTCAATTTCATTAAAAGCCTCGATATTGACAAGATACATCGGTTTATCTCCATCATATGGTATTTCCTCTTGGAGGTTAAAGGCACATTGAGATTTTGTCTTTTTACTAAAAAACGATTATCATATATACCACCAAATAAAACCTTATCTTTATAAAGAAGATACTATCCCATCATTTTTCTAAATGTAATTCCTTGAATGTCTTTTAACAATCCCAAAACATAGTTTAAGTAATCGGTAGAACTCGCCATAAATATTTTTCCTCCAAAACTATTTTCGATTTTCTAAATATTTATTAAGTAAAAACATTTTGTAATCATCTTCTTCAAATAGTCTTGTTGAATCAGGATTTCCATAACTTGTGGCCAATTCAGCCAATGTAACCTTTTTAGCATAATTAAGCGCTGGAATATCCTCTTCCTTAATTCTTCGACATATCTCTTCAATATCATCCTTTTTTAAATTGCCAATAGCCCATAAAGGCGTCATATTTGTAAAATTAAAGAATATATCAAACGTGTTAGAGACATAAATCACGACATCATTTCCTTTGTTCGAAGGAACAAAGTATTCTTGTTTTTTCTTTTCGAATAGATGAACTAAATCTTCTTCTTTTTGTTTTGGATTCAAATCCAAATAATAGGGAATAACTTTTTCAGTTATTGATTCCTTTTTTATTCGCACATCATATAATTTTGCATTTTCACCATCACAAGAGCCTTCATGGATAAAAAAGCTAAAATCCGAGCATCTTTCCTTAAGCTTAAGTTCACCAATAAGATCAATTAATCTTTCAACTTCTTCTTTGTTTTCTTCATTGATAAAAATCTGCCAGCGTGGTGAAATACCATTATCAATTAAAATATCAGTAGCTTGAAGTATTTCTTTAAAAGCTCCTTTTCGACCAACATATTTATCAGTCATATTCTCTAATCCAAATAAAGTTAATTGGACTTTTTTGGTTCCTACTTCCTTGAGAAATTTGACATAATCTGAATCTCTAACTATTTTATAAAAGCTCGCTAATTCAAATCTTTGAGGCTTAGGTCCTGTTGAAAGATCATTATCCATAGTCCATCTTTCCCTATAGTTTTCACAATAATCAGGTTCTCTTAGCCAAGAATAAACTGTTATACTTGGAAAATAATCCTTAAATTTATCGATAATTACTGATACATCATTGTCACTTAGCTTATTATTAGGCATATGCCCAATCCAACAATGCTTACAGCGGTTGGGGCATCCCTTCATATCTATACAAACTGTCAAATTCATATCATATCCTCCAGCATATAATTATTTATCGATTTTCTTAAACAAAAAAGCGTCATGAAAATCCATTTGATTGAGCTCACAATAAAATCTTAAAATCTTTTTATAATCCTTTGTAGATGTGGATAGTGTTATATAGTCTGCTTCTTCCTTTATTTCCTCAATAAGCGCATCGTAAAGCTTTTTTCCTAAGCCCCTATTCCTATATTCTGGCAAAACATATAATTCTTCCACACTAAAGCATTTTGATTTATTTGGAATTCCTGAGGTTTTTCTCTCCATTACATAGAATCTTCCAAAGGAGTAGCCTACAATGGTATCATTATCCCGCGCGACAATTACTGGTTCCGTGATATCTTCCTTGGTATTTGGAACTATACCCCAAGAAATATCCTCATCTACCCATACTTTTGACAAATCACATAATTCCCTAATATCCTTTTCATCTAAAGTAGCTTTTTCTATTTTTATCATAATTTTTATCCTCGTATGCTTTTTTATTCGGCTTTGTTATTTACAATTTTTGCCGGACTAACCTTTTTAATCATAAATAAAGGAACTAATGTAAATAGAACAAAGACGATTATTAAAAATGAATAATCAATAATAAATACTGTTGGGTGGAAATAGAATATAGTTAATTCATTTAATACTATTTCTAGATATTTAGAATAAGCAGAGATAATTAAAGTGTTTGCCAAGCAAAAGAAAGGATAAATTAATAAGGAAGTTAACAACAAAGAAATCATTCCAAATAAAACATTCTTTGTTAAAAAGATTGACCGTATATTCTTATCCGCCATACCCAAGGACTTAAATACACCTATTTGATAATTTTTACTTCTAACGTTTCTTATTGAAAACAATGCAAATAAAGCAACTAAAACAATTATTACTAATACTTCAAGCATTCTAAAGATATCACCAAACACCAATGTTGTTTTACCTACCAAATTATAAACCCTTGAATTTAAATCAATAACACTACATTTGTTATTCATAGCATTACTAAACACCTTTTCGACATCTAAAGAATCAGTTGAAATCAAATATGCATAATTAGATAATTGAATTTCATTAAATAAACGCACTGTTTCTTCATTGGCTTCTGCACAATTCGGTTTATATCCCATAACTTTAAGCTTAACTACTCCTTGGATATTTCCATCCAAAGCATTTCCCGTTGTTTTGATGAAAAACATTTCTTTTCCTACTATATCTACATCATCAAACAATGATTCATATTGATATTTGTTTTCTTGCATTAAATATATTTCGCCATCATTTAGCTCATTGTTTACTACTATCGCTAAAGAATTTGATTGAATATCATCTTCATCAACAATTTCGTCGCTAGAAATAAACAAGCCACCAATTCTTGAATATTCTCTAATAGAAGTGCTTTCTTTTACATATTGATTATAAAAATTGGGGTTTATGGAGAAACATAGAGTCAGCTCACCATTAATTACATCATTATAATAGTCAATATATTCCGAAGAATTAATAATATCATTCATTATTTTATATGAAAATCTATTATTCTTTGCCTCTTCATATTTATCAAAGATTGCTTTATATTTTTCTTTATAATTGGTTTTAATTATACATCCAAAATATGAGCCAATACAATTACTAAAGGACATTGTATCGTAAAAATATGTTTTATATGGGCCAATTAAATCTTCATATTGATAATTTGGACAGCTTTCATATATTGAATCTAATATCGCATCAGCCATAAAATCAGTAAGAATCAAATGTAGTGAATCCTTGCAATCATCTAAGCTTCCGGCAAGTATTTCAAGTTCACCCTTTTCGTTTTTAAACCTGTCTGTTAAATATTGCTCATCAACCACAGCTGTTCCTATGGCGATGCCTGGATATACTTGATGTTGATTTAAATAAGATTCTGCGGGCTTTACTATTCCTTCATCAATTTTCTCGTTATTGACGAAATTTGTTATGGATGGAGTAAAATTATATACCTTATAATTTTTGCAATTTAAATCAGAAAAGATATTTTCCTCATCTTCTTGTGTAAAGGGTAAATAATTTTCAATATCTTCATCAGTTTTAGTAATAACCAAAGTATCCTTTTTATCTAAATTGATATTATCATAAAATACATTATTTGTTTCAAAAGATAAAAGAGATTCTATAAGAATAAGTAGTACCGTAAGTAAGCTAAATAATACTTCATTTATTATCGATAAAGTCATTCCTGATTGAATATATTTTTTGCTTAGCTTTCTAAATGAGGCTTTGTCAAATGTTTTATTTTTGAATTCAAATTTTTCATCCTCGATAACAACCTTATTGTTGTCATTAAAGCCATTTCCTATTTTAGATAATTCATTTACCTCGCCACTCTTAATTTTTTCATTTAGAAGATTACATTCTTCATCGGTTATTTCTTTTTCAAAAGGGAGATAAGCCTTTCTACCATCTATAAAAAAGTTGTTTTTATATGATTCATCTCGATATTCATCTTTTATTACTAAACCATCTTCTAAGATGATTCTTCTTTGAGCGTATCTTAATGAATTTTTTTCATCGTGCGATACCATAAATATAAGACAATTTTTACTTATTTCCTCTAGCAAATTTAATATTGCAATTGATGTTTTTTTATCTAAATTTCCAGTTGGCTCATCGCATAAGACAAGCTTAGGATTTTTTATTAATGCTCGAGCAATCGATACTCTTTGCTTTTGTCCTCCACTAAGTTCAGTGGGATAGCGATTTTCATAGCCTTCTAGCTCAACTTTTTTTAGTATTTCTTTAATTCTTTCTTCTTTATTATCTTGATCATTGATAAGTTCAAGAGATAAAGCGATATTTTCTTTTACTGTTAATTCGTTAATTAATTGATAATCTTGAAAGATGAATCCGCAATAAGTTGATCTATAAAAATCCTCTTCTTCTTTAGTAAAGGTGTCTATATCTTTGCCATCAATATAGATTTTACCTGATGTTTTTTCATCTAATTTACCTAAAAGATTTAACAGAGTTGATTTACCACTTCCTGATTTTCCTAAAACAAAGACAAATCCTTTTGATGGTAAATCAAAAGAAACATCAACCAATCCTCGTGATTTTATATTTTTCTTACCTAAATAGGTTTTCTTTAGGTTCTTTACTTGAATCATCCTTAAACCACCTTTACAAAAAAATTATATCCATTACCATAATTTATAAAAAATTATTTTATTAAAAGAAAAAAGCTTTCAACTATTTGTTTATATTTTTATGAATACATGATTTTTATCATTTTTGCTTGATTAATAAGAATACATCTTTATTAATTTATTATAACATATCTTGACTTATAATTGATAAATATTTACAATATTTACCTCAGATTTATACTGCGAAAAAGATTATAAAAAGAGCCTATTTTTCAATAGACTCTTTTTAACTATGTGCTTTTCTTTCGATATAAATATCTACTCAACGTGTTGGTACTGCACTAACCGTATTTGTGCACCTTGTTATATACATCCGTTGTCACATATATAACGCATCGTGTTACGCTGTATCTTTCAACTACGCCCGCATAGCATACTATGCCTCACACCTATATTATAGCAGCTTAAGAAAGAAAGGCAATGCCAAATAAAAAAAATATAAATATAAATTCAAGGATTAATCATTTGGTTTGTCTTTCCATTTGTTACCTATATGTGCGTTTTCCGAACATACTGAATTATCAAGTTAACCTTCAACTTGCATATTCTTTATGTATCTAGTAATTCGAGTCATATCCACTTCAAATAATTCAGCAATTTAAGTCTTGTTACCCATATAATTACCTAATATAAATAATTTTTGTTTTCCATATTTAATAAAGAAGCTTTTAATATGATTATCACCAATTATGTGTAAGACAAACCAGCCATAATTAATAAAATAATATGAAACGATGGGAGCGAATATAGAAGCACCATACTAAAATCAATCCAATTAAGTCCAGGATTAGTCATTTCACCAGTTATTCTCACTACTAGAAACAAAATAATAAGTATAAAAACATATAAAAATAATAAAGGCATAACTACCATCATTATCAACTTTCCTACTCTCGATAGAAAGGAATTCTTAATATGGCAAAAATATAGCTCTACAAATGCATATGATATAGCAATTAATGCAGTTAATATATTTACCCAAATAATATTTCTAAAGCAAAAATATAATGTAATAAATAGAACCGAAAGCGCTAATCCACCACCTGTAAATCCAATGATTGTAGGTAAATTATACCACTCCCTTTTCCTTTGTTCCTTTTCACTAACTATTTCAAACTCAACAATAATTTCAATATTATATGGGTTCTTCAAAAATATAGAGTACCCTTCTGCCACATATTCCTTTGTAGAGTTATTAATATCATTATTTTTCAATTTGTAATCTCTACCAACAGATAACTCAATATTTTTACCACTTGTATATGATTTAGGATAGCACCTAAGGCGCATATCAGTAATAATATTTTCTTTATAAAAAGCCTTTACTTCAACTGGCTGCTTACAATCAGAACATTCAATCCTAAAGCTTATAAAGCACTTGTTTATTTTAAACTCTATAGCTTGAGCATTTAAATAACATACTAAGGAAGAAAGTGAATTGGCAAATACATAATTATAAAATTTAAAATCCTTTTCCATGTTAATACACTCCTATATAGCTAAATCGCTTTATTATTTATTACACATATCCAGATTTTTTCCAAAAAAACTCTACATTTATTAATCTTAAGAAGTCCATCAAAAATTTTGCATTTCGTGTTTATATAGAAAACGGATAAAATTCTTTGAACTTTTCTAGAAGCTTACAATCATCAGTTATGATAAACATTCCAGAACTATCCCAAGCTCCTATTTCAATATCAGCTAAAGGATGCTGAATCTTTGGACTATCTCCAAATGGGATAGATTCGGGCCCAGTTGGTATAATATGTGGAAGATCATAATTAATAATCTCTTCTTTTGAATATTTCGAAGGAATTGCAGAAAATAAAGCCCATATCCATTGAAAGTCTTCTTTAAATAAAATATCCATCAATTCATTGGTTGAAAGTATCACATACTGTTTATCATTTATTAAATTGTAAATATCTTCATTCATTGGATATGCTTCAATATCAGTAATTAACCATTGATAATCACGTTTATCCAATTCTAAATTAATCAAAACCTGCCTCATTAATGTATAACCTTGGCAGTCCTTTCTTGATAAAAGTCTCATCATTTTTAACACCTCACTTAACAAATGCTTTTTGAATACTCTTTCAATCCTTATTTCAATAAACTGTATATACCATTTTAGTATAATAAGTGATCATTTCACAATGTGAAATATTAATTCTTGTTAGCAAATTTCCAAAGACGTCCCTCAATAATTTCAGATTTACTTCGTATATCTATTGATAAATCTTCTCCAAAATCATCAGTATAACTTATTACTCGATGTGGTATATAACCAAATACATCATTAATTTTTGACAACTTAAAATAAACATTATTTTCGTTGTAGAAATCCACATAATCAGAATATGCAATAACAAAATATTCATGCCCTAACTCATCAATCAATGTCATCTTTGGTTCTTCTCCATAAGAAACTAAATAGTTCACATTAAAAATAAACATCTCTTTTTTAACGTCAAGGAAAGTTTCTTCATCGAATTCCAAATGTAATAATTCTGGTTTTTCATTATATAAAAGTTTTAAACACTCTCTATATTCATGATTAACGCATTGAGCCATAAATTCATTATTATTAATAATTAGTTGATCTCCAAAAAACTGTTTTATAACTACTTTTTCTTTGTATAATGAATCCTCATCATTTTCGCTTATAAATTGATCCTCTTTAATCCAATTTTTACTAAATTCATCCATCGTAGCAAGAATATCATCTAAAGGAATAATATCTAATCCTTTTTCAGAATGCTTCCAAGGAATAAAAATTAAAGCACACATTCTATTCTTTTTTATTATTTTTTCCGTATTCCATGCGAGCCATAAAAACTTATGGGTTCTTTTATCTATTTCAAATGTGTCCCACAAAAAGCAAGCTAAAGGATAACATTCTATTATTGTATCATTATATTTTGCTTTCACTAATTTATACATAACTTGCCACCTCATATGCTTTAATTATTAAATATATTATACTTTATTTTTATCATTTTTCCTATTCTTTTGTTTATATAAAAATAGTGATAAATCTAATTGCAAAAAAGAAGATGTTAACCTACTGTGGAAAGGTAATAAAAAAAACAATGCTCTCCTACCACAATTTTTTATAAAATCTAAAAATCCACTAAGCTGTTATGCCTAGTGGATTTAATAATTATTCGTATTGTTCTAAATATGAAATGATAGCCTCAGATGACATAGCATCCTTGTTTACGATAAAGATATCGATTAAAGTATCATAATCAGAAAGAATTTTATTCAAATGTATTTGAGGTAATGATACTGAAGCTGTAATTCCATTATCCTTTAAAATATCTGAAGAGAATGAGTTGTAATTGTCTCCTTCTTGAATAAACATCATAGGGACTTGTACTGCATTTGAAACATACGTTCCTGTTTCGGCATCATAAGTATAATAATATCTTGTTCTATATTCAATGTCATATTTACGGCTAGTCTTAACAGAAAGCTTTGTATTGTATGTTGGTGATAAAAGGCTTGAAGAACCATTCAAATATACATCAACAGTACTCTTTCCTGATTTATTTGCATCACTCTTATCTGTTACCTTAACAGAATTAATACCTTGGATATCCCATAAATTGAACCATAAAGTATTATAAGTTCCTGTAACACCTGCAATTGTTAATTCTTCTCTAACTTCATATCCTAACAATCTACCCTCATTTGCTGAGTATAATTCATTGATATAACCATCAAATCCTGTCATTCCTGATGACTTATTTCCAACAACCGATACATAACCATTTTCGATATAGAAATCAGCACAGGCCTTGATTTTATCTGTTCCTTCATATGTTGTATATTCATAAATATGTCCTGTAGTCTTACCATTATTATTTACAATAGAAAGATATGATGATCTTGATGCTGACTTACCAGCAATTGTTAATCCATAAGTCGTAGCCATTTCATATCCATTTTCTGTAATAACGTATTTAACTTTATATAAATCGCCTAAGCTAATGAAAATTCCTTTTGCTTCTTTTGTTAAATCATATTCCATCTTAATAACTGGTTTTACTGAGCCAAATCCTGGAACTGTAACTACATCAGTTAATGTGATATTAAAGATAAGCTTAGCATCTTTAAATTCAAACTTGCCAGTATATCCACTTCCATTAAATGGATATGACATTTCTTCTGCATATGAATTTGTAATATAAATATCAACTGCATTTCCTGCAGCATTTAAAGCTGTTTGAGCCACATTAAATACCTTAGCCATTGCTACACTTTGATTAATGTTCTCAACCACCATTTGCCATTGTTCGCCATAACCAGCTTGATTAATAGTAGATACATCAGTAAAAGATGTAAAATCGTATGCTATGCTCGATGAACTCACCACATTATTTGAATACGCTGGATGCATTGCCGCTGGTAAATAATCATAAGCAGTTGCATTTTCTACTGCTGTTAATCTTGCTAAATATTCTTTAACAGTATTTACTAATAATTGTCGAATATGAGCTTCTGTTTCAGTAATCACATTAGTAAGAGTATTAGGAACATCCTCAATAACAGTAACTGCATTTAACTTAGCTATCTCTTGCTTTGAAAATTCAGTTAAATCATCTTTAAAATCAGGATTTGGAATCTTAGCAATTCCTGCATCTACTACTTCTTGTAATTTTGCAATCGCAATTTTCTTTGTTTCAGTTAATGCATACTCCTCTAAATCATCCTTAATTTCCTTAACACATGGCTCGAAGCCTTCAATAGTATCAACTGCCTCTAATTTGTCCTTTTCCTCATCATAAAATGATTGGGTATCAGTTTTTAAAGTTTCATATGGAATCTTAGCAATTAATGCACTAACATAAGGATCAAGTTCCTCTAATGCCTTATTTTTTAATGCAACGATTACCTTTTCTGTTTCATTGCTAATAAATGCCTTAGTATCTTCTAATATTTCTTTAAAAGTATCTGATACCTCAGATAAAGTTTCAGTAGCGTCTATCTTTGCCATTTCTGTATCATAGAAAGATTGAACAGAATTTTTTAATTCTTCATGTGTAATTTTTTCTATTAATGGATTGATTACACCATTTAATTTTTGAATTGCTAAGGGTTTAAGAATGTCCTTGGCGAATGCTTTTGTGTCATCAACAACCTTATTAGCTGTAGCCTTTGCTGTTTCTAAATCATTAATTCCATTAATATATGATTTTTCTGTATCATAAAAATTTTTAATGGCAGTTTTTAATTCTTCATCAGGAAGCTTTTCAATAACCGGATTTACTAACTCATCTAGCTTAGAAATAGCAGCTGATTTATAAGATGCTATTTCTACTTCTTCATTAGTAGTATCTCCAGCTATAGTAGTACTACTAGTAGTTGTTTTATTCTCATCACTAGTAGTAGTTTTATTCTCACCACATGCTGTCAAAGTACCAAACATTACCAATCCCATCAACACAGTAATTACTATATTCTTTATTTTCATTATAATTTCCTAGTATAATCAAATTGTACTTAAGATTATACAATCTCCTTCTTTTTGATTTATTTTATAGTTATGAGTACAACATAACTTTTATATCATCACACTGGATGTTATAATTCAAATAACACGTAGTCTGTTTCATTATTTTCCTACAGGAATCTCAGAATCTCTGATTAGTAGGAAGTTACGCTACAGTTTTTTTGTTGGTTGCCAACCAAATACAATCAGCTTTTGGATATAACTATTGCAACCCTCGTATGATTCTTCCCTATACTTATCGCCATTTTAGAAACCAAATGTACTTGTTAAATTTCAATCATTTTTTATCTTCTCCTTATTCAACACATTTTATATTTTTTATTAAGGCGAATGGATATACGAATATACTCAAAGCCATTGTTAATGCTGTTGCGAATGTGGCGGCTAGTAAAGCTAATGCTATTCCTAACAAAAAGAATATAATCTTCATCGCTATTAGGAATACCAATCCATCAAAGCTAAATTCAAAAATAATACCTGGAAGTTTTACAAATCCCCATGATGTAATTTCTAGCCACATATCTGTTATAAAAGTATTATTTAGAATCATTGTACCAATAAAACAGTATGCTAATACACCAATTGCAAGGCATCCAAACCCTATAGATACTTCTCCATTCACAAATGAGCTTATTCCTACTGCAACAAGCAGTAATGCAACTAAAGAAGGCCATATAAATGAATGGATTCTTCTCTTTTTAAAGGATGCATCAATTTCTCTTTTTCTTTGCTCAGCTTTCCTTTTTTCTTCTAAAAGTCTTATTTCATTACAGCTACTACATAAAATTCTTTGGCGTGATTCAGTATGACTAGTTTTTCCTGTCCCAATCACAAAAGGTTCGTTTACACGATTTAAATTTGCTGCTTCATATATAGGATTATTACATTGTTCGCAAACACCTAAAACCGGCTGGGATTCTTGAATGACAACCTTTTCGAGAACAGTAACCTTTTCTTCAACCTTTTTCTCTTCCTCTTTTTTTTCCATATCAAATAATTCTTCAATGGAACAATTAAGGATTTTACACAGTTCTTTTAAAGCATCGATTGATGGTTCTGCATCATTATTTTCCCATCTAGATACAGCCTGATATGTGATATGCAACTGTTCAGCTAATTCTTTTTGTGTCATACCAGCTTTATTTCTATATTCTTTTATTTTTTGACCAACTCCCATGATTCAATACCTCCTTGATTCAATTCCATTTTACAATTGAATTATAAATATGGAAATCAACGTTTTTTTGAATTACTCATTTTTTTGTTGAATTAACAAAAATCGACCAAATTTTTCTTTACAAATGATTAATAAAAAGTATTATATATAAAATTTTACCCCCCCCCGACCTTTGTCAAGTTATTTTTATGATGTTGTCACTTTGTGCAACCAAAAAAAGCACTCAATTAAAAGTGCATGTGTAGTGCATACATTGTAGTTGCAAAGTGCAAAAAATCATCTTCAATAAGTGCGCGAAATTTTCAAGGACTATGATGAAAGTATAAATTGCTTTCAAGGGAAGGAGGTACAAATAGATGGACAAAACATTTTTTGAGTTTAAGGTAAAAGGCTTTGTGATTAAAGCTGATAAAGAATTCATTTCGATTTCAAATCCTGACAATGAAATCATAAAAGTCAGCTACAACCAAGCTAAAGAAATCATAAAACAGATAATCACAAAAGCAAAAGAGCTTTCTAACTCCCAAGAAATCAAAAAGCTCAGCAAATAATATATAAGAGAGTTGAAACATACTCTCTTATGCTTTCAGAAAAAAAGCCACTAAATAATGTGGAACCATCATATAGTACAATCAAACGTTGGGTAAGGAATGATCCAAGAT
>CAZWLD010000020.1:0-34030 GCA_964634685.1 uncultured Anaeroplasmatales bacterium | reverse complement strand
AACCCTAAGGAAGGATACTGTATAATCTTAAGTACAATTTGATTATACTAGGAAAAAAATATGGAGAACCAAATTGTTTTTAAGGAATTACCAGGCGGAGTTATTTATTACAAGGAAGGAATGATTAAAGATTATAGCGAAATCGCAATGTTTGTTTTAAAAGCCGGGGAGGAATGTCAAAAGCTAAATCCAACCCTAAAATGTGTGGAGCCTGACTATTGCTATGTCAATTATTTAGATGGTGAATATAAAGAAAAGGATATAAAGGTTCGCTACGCTGAAATGGTCACAGAAATGGGCGTTTCTAATGAAAACATTAAGTTTATGGAGATTAAGCCAGTTGAAGCCGTTTGTTTATATCATCGCGGATCGTATGAAAATTTACGTAAATCATATAGTATTATTATGGAATATATTGAAAAGAATGGTTTAGAGATCAAAGACTTCCCAAGAGAATGCTATATTGATGGTTGCTGGAACAAAAGTGATGAAAGTGATTATTTAACCGAGATTCAGGTTCCGGTTGTAAGAAAGTAAAAGAAGACAGTTTGTCTTCTTTTTTTAAAATATGGTACAATAGTATTGGAAGTGATATGTATGCAGATTAATTTTTATGATTATATATCGGATGAATTAATAAAATATGCAGTGATTATCTCTCGATATCAAGGGAAAAATGTATTTTGTAAGCATAAAAAGCGTGATACCTTAGAAATTCCAGGTGGGCATCGCGAAGAGGGGGAAGAATTGGTCGATACGGCAAGACGAGAATTATATGAGGAAACTGGAGCTTTGTCTTATCAGCTTACACCTTTATTTGTGTATTCCTGTTTGTTTGAAAATGGCGAAGAAAGCTTTGGTATGCTTTATTTAGCGGATATTTATGATTTTGATCATGAATTACATTTTGAAATTGAAAAGACGGTTTTATTGGATAACCTTCCCGAACGTTGGACTTATCCTTTAATTCAACCAATTATTTATGAAGAATTAAAAAGAAGAGGAATTCTATAGGAGGTTATTATGAATTTACAATTAGTTAAGGCATCAAAGGAATATCAATCGCAAATAGTAGAGATGCTTGAGGAATGGATTTTATTTAATAATACTCACGATACTAATCATTCTCCGTGGGCAATCTTTAAAAATGATTATCATGATTTTGATAATTATCTAGAGCGCTTGGATATTATAGATAATACGAAGGGATATGTCCCAGATTCAACATTTTTTTGTTTTGATAGTGATAGTAATAAAATGGTTGGGGCTGTCAATATTCGTCATTATTTGAATGCATCTCTTCTTAAAAATGGCGGACATATTGGTGATGGTGTTAGACCGTCAATGCGAAGAAAGGGTATCGCAACGAAAATGATTGGGCTTGCCCTAGCTGAATGTAGGAGGTTAGGAATACCCAAGGTTTTAATGGTGTGTGATAAGGATAATATTGGCTCAAGAAAAAGCATTGTTAATAATGGCGGTATTTTGGAAAATGAAATTGAATGTGATGGAAAAATTGAACAACGCTATTGGATTAATCTTGATTCAGTTGTGATAAAAAAATTGAATGTGCTCGATTATCAGGGACAAAAAATCCATGTTGAATATGATACAACAGGCTATTATGAAATTGAAAAAAAAGATTTTGGTTTTGCGGTTTCTTATCAAAAATTTGCTTGTGTTGAAAAGCGTGGCTTTGATGACACGATGTTCGCACCGTGGTTGGAGAATCCAATTGCATATGGGGCTTTTATCAATAATTCGCTAGTAGGATATATTGAAGGATTTCATGAAAAATGGAATAATCGTTTCCGTATTAGTAATATTTGCGTTTTTAATAAGCAATATCGAAATCTAAATATTGGTCATAGCTTGATTTTAAAAATGGAAGCTATAGCTAAGGAAATAAACGCTCGAATGATCGTTTTAGAAACACAGTCGTGTAATGAAAATGCCATTGCCTTTTATCAAAAAAATGGCTTTGAAATGATTGGGTTTGATCTATATTCCTATTCTAATGATGATCCAAATAAAAAAGTAGTGCGAATTGAAATGGGTAAAAAAATCTAAGGAGATATATATGGATATTAATGATCAAATTATTATTAATGGAGTTGTAATCCATAATCGATTAGTTATGCCTCCGATGGCTACTGGTAAAGCGAAGAATGGAAAAATTACGAAGGAGATTTTAGATTACTATGATGAAAAAACAAAAGGCGGATATTTAGGATTAGTAATTGTTGAGCATATGTATGTTAATAAACAAGGTATGGCTAATTTTAATCAGATATCAATCTCACAGGATAGCGATATTGCAGGTTTATCGAAGCTTGTCAAGGTCATTCATAAAAATAATTCAAAGGTGCTAGCGCAAATATCTCATGCAGGCTCCAAAACAGCCAGCTTTATTACGGGAATGAAGGTGGTTGGTCCTTCGGAAGTAAAAAATGTCATTTCTAAGGATAGAGAAGCTATTCCGTGTAAATTGTGTATCGAGGATATTAATAATGTCATTAATGATTTTCTCTTAGCTTCAAAAAGAGCTAAGCTAGCTGGTTTTGATGGAGTTGAGATTCATAGTGCGCATGGCTATTTATTAAATCAATTTTATTCACCGATTACGAATCGAAGGGATGATGAATATAGTGGTTCGAGGCTTCTATCAAGAATTGCTCTTCATCTAAAAATCATTAAGGCTATTAGAAAAGAAGTAGGAGAGGATTTTATTATTGCCTTAAGATTAGGTGCTTGTGATTTTATCGATGGTGGCACGACCATTGAGGATAGTATAAAGGCTTCTTTATTATTTGAGGAAAATGGTCTAGATTTATTAGATATTTCAGGGGGATTATTAGGATACCAAAATCCTTTATGTGAAGAGGAGGGCTATTTTTCTTCTTTAAGTAAATCGATAAAGGATAATGTTAGGATTCCGGTCATTTTAACAGGAGGATTTACGAATAAAGTGTCGATTGATTTAGCATTAAAAGAAGATAAGGCTGATTTGATTGGTGTTGGCAGAGCTTTGTTAAAGGACAATTCATTGCCGAAAAAGCTCACAATAAAATCAATTTCTTTTCAAGAGGTTATATCATATTTAGAAAAAATAGAGCATTTAAAGACTAAGGATTTGGATTCTTATAATAAGATGCTTATTAAGAATAATGTTGATGTAAGTTCCTTAAAGGAACACGTTTTATCAACTCAATTAATTCATCGAACATTTTTTCAGGTTTCCTTAGGATTATTAAATAATTGTGAAGAGCAATTTTCATTTATTGAGGAAAATGAGGATTTACTACAAGATTGGTGGCATGTCGATCAATTATTGCAGTTTATAAATCGTCCTATCGATTTTGATTTTGCTTATCATAAAGCCAAATCCTATCTTAAATCAGATAAGCCATTTGTGAGAAGATGCGGTTACGTTTTATTTCTAGCGGGCTTTCAAAAGGATTGTAAAAATACATCGATGATTTTATCTTTATTGAAGGATGATGATGAATATTATGTGCAAATGGCAGAGGCATGGCTAATCTGTGATTTAGCAATATATAATACTAGTACCGTCGTTAAATATTTAGAAGAATCAAAACTAAAATACAATATTTTAGGAAAGGCTATTCAAAAGATTTGTGACTCCTTTCGTATTTCTTCGGAAACTAAGGAATATGTCAAAGCCTTGCGAGAAAAGTTAAAACTAAACTAGAAGGTAATTTCAATATATAAAAAAGAACGCTGGTTGGCCTATCTTAATGATAAGCTTAAACGAGCATTCGATAATTTATATGTATTAAGAGTTTTATGACCTTAATGATTATACCTTATTTAGCGTCTATCCAATTAACAAAGAACTATTAAGCGTAGCATTATTTTATCAATAAAGTTTTCAAGATAGTAAATTAGCTTCGAATAGTTTGTGTTTGTTAAGATGATTTATATCTTTTAATTTTCGAAAGTGATATAATTTAGTTAAGGGGGCATATTTATATGTTTAGAAGATTTTCAATAGGTTTTATATTTCCAATTTGCTTATTTTTAGCATTAGGTTGTTTATTTGCTTGCGGAAATACTGATGAATCAACAAGCGAAACAGCGGATACAAATACTACCTTATCACCAACCGAAGAAGATCCGTTTTCTAATTTGTCTTTTAAGATTATTGGTGAAGAAGAAAGGTCATATTCAGTGATTGGATATAAAGAATATCAATTTGACTATTTGGGTGAAAGTTTGGTAATTCCATCTGAATATAAAGGTCTTCCTGTCACAAGCATAGGAGAAAAGGCCTTTTATAAATGTATTAATTTAGTAAACGTCGAAATTCCATCTACAGTTACTAAGATTGGAGCCAGTGCTTTTTCTAATTGTAGCAATTTAAGAACTGTTGTAATAAAAGAAGGAGTATTATGTATTGATGACGAGGCCTTTTCTTGCTGCAGCAATTTAGCGAGCTTAGTTATTCCGTCTAGTGTTACAAGCATTATAGAAGGGGCGTTTGAAGAATGTATTAAATTGTCAGAGGTGTATAATTTATCAGATTTGAATATTATGAAAGGTTCGGAGGAAAATGGATATATTGGTTATTATGCCGAAGTGATTCATAATTCTTTAGAAGATGAAAGTATAATTATAAAAGCAAATGATTTTGTTTTTAAATCGTATAATGGAGAATATACATTATTAGATTATGTCGGAAATGAGCGCTTTTTAATCTTACCAGAAAATATTAACGGTAAAGAGTATGCTATCTCTCCTTGTGCATTTTCTGGGCGTAATAACCTAGTTAGTGTGATCATACCAGAAGGAGTAACAAGTATTGGTAATTGTGCATTTGAAAAATGTATTAATTTAAAAGAAGTCTCTATTTCATCTACTGTTAAAAGTATTGGAATTGAAGCACTTAAAAATTGCATAATGTTAAAAAATGTTATTATTTCAGAGGGAGTAGAAAATATAGGGGAATATGCATTCTCTAATTGTAGTAGTTTAAAAAAGATTATTATTCCTTCTTCTGTTACAAGCATCGCGGATGGAACCTTCTCATCGTGTCATAATTTGAGAAATGTAAATATTCCTAATACTGTAAAGACAATTGGACAAGATGCTTTCTTAGAATGTAGAAGCTTAACTGATATAACAATTCCTTCTAGTGTTAATTGTATAGGTTCATCTGCATTTTTCGGATGCAAAAAGTTAGTAGAAATATACAATTTATCAAAATTGGGTATTACAAAGGGTTCAATGGATTATGGATATGTTGGCGTATATGCTAAAGAGATTCATAGCTCTATTGAGAATGAAAGTATATTGAGAAAAACTGAAGATGGATATGTTTTTATGATTAATAAGAATACATTAGGAGAATCTAACTATTATTTGATTGATTATTCGGGTGATAATATTCATGTGGTATTACCTTCTTTTATTGATGGGCATAATTATGAAATCTATGATAAAGCATTTTATTGTAATGATAGTATTATTAATGTTGTCATTCCTGAAGGGGTGACAAAAATTGGTTCTTATGCTTTCCATCATTGTGATTCATTAGTAGGTATTATCATTCCATCTTCCATAATCTCTATAGATTATAATGCTTTTTACGAGTGCTGTAAATTGGTAGAAGTGTATAATTTATCAAATTTGAATATTGAAAAAGGTTCCGTGGATAATGGATTTGTTGGATTATATGCTAAGATAATTCATAGTTCTTTAGAAGAAAAAAGCATTTTGATTAATACCAATAATTATATCTTTATGTTTTATAATGATGAATATTTCTTGCTGGATTACATTGGTGAAGAGGCATGCTTGAAATTACCTGTGCATATTAATAGAAAAAAGTATAGTATTTATCAAAAAGCATTCTATGAATGCGAAAATATTACTAGTGTTGTTATCTCGTCGGGCGTTAATAGTATTGGCAATTACGCTTTTGCTGGTTGCACAGGCTTGATTAGTCTTAAAATTCCATCGAGCGTTAAAAGCATTGGTGGTTATGCTTTTTATTTCTGTAGTAGTTTATCTAGTGTGAAAATTTCTAAAGGAGTAAAGAAAATTGATGTTGAGGCCTTTGGTAGATGTTATAATTTAGTAGGTGTTTTAATTCCTAAGGGGATAACTAGTATTAGTGATGCCTTATTCTTTGAATGTAAAAGCTTAAGAAATGTAACAATCCCGGATGGAGTTACAAGCATCGGTGAATATGCATTTTATTCTAACGAAAGTTTATTATCCTTTGTTATTCCATCTAGTGTTAAAAGTATTGAAAAATATTCATTTAGAAGCTGCGGTATTTTGGATAATATTTATTACACAGGTACCATTGAACAATATGCTTCGATTTCTCAAGATTGTTCGGAGATTCCTTCGGATAAAGTTGTATATTATTCAGAAGAAAAGCCAATAGATTCTATTAATAAATATTGGCATTTTGATGAAAAGGGAAAGATTGTTATTTGGCAAGATTGATAATCATTTTTATGGTCTTAACCGTTAGAAAAAGGTGAAATGATTTCCTATTATCGATGTTGACAATCAGAACAAATTCCGTATAATTCAATATTATGATCTTCGATTAAAAAGCCGGTTTCACTATAGACATCGGCTTTTACTGTCTTAAATGGACATTCCTTTAAAAAGATTTTTTTATGACAAATTGAGCAAACTAAGATATGCTGATGCTCCTCTTTTTTGATGGAAAAGGCCGTTTTTCCGTCATTTTTGATTTCTCTTGTGATAAGGCCTTTTGATGAAAAGGATGTAAGCGTACGATAGATAGTAGATAGATTAGCATCGCTATCGCTAAGTTCTTTGTAAATATCAAATGCCGTCAAGGGCTCAGTTGATTTTTCTAAGATATTCCATATTCTTTCGCGGGTTTTGGTGTTTTTTAAACCTAGATTTTTTAGCTCCATTTGTATCACTCCTTGATAAGTATAGCACAGTTTCTTATTTAATGCAAATGCAAATTATTTGCATTTAGATATTGACTTCTTATATTTTATAATCTAAAATATCTATAGCATATAAAGGAGCTTTTTTTATGAAGAAGATATATTTATTTTTTATTTTAGGGTTGTTTATATTGGTTGGGGCCTCTTGTAATTCAAGCTTCAAGCATTTTGATATTATGACATCGTGTTTTCCTATCTATGATTTTACAAGTCGAATTGCTGGCGATAAAATGACAGTAGGTAATTTAGTTAAGGCTGGAGTAGAGCCTCATGATTATGAGCCAAGTACGAAGGATGTTAGAAATCTCGTTGATTGTAATATGTTTGTTGTGACAGGCTTGGGACTTGAGAGCTATTTGAATGATTTGCCTAAGGACATTCAAAATAAAACCTTTGTTTCGACGGCTAATATTGAATTGATATATGAGAATAATGTCTGTGATCCACATGTTTGGCTTGATGTTAATAATGCGATTACAATGATGAGAAATATTAAGGATAAGCTTGTGGAGATTGATTCTGCAAATGCAAGCTATTATGAAAATAATTATAAGATTAATGAGGAATTATTCCTTCAATTAGATAATGAATATAAAAGTAGATTAGTTGATCTATCGTCACCTTATTTAATAACATCTCACCAAGCCTTTGGTTATTTATGCAAAGCTTATGGCTTAACACAAATTGCGATTAATGGTCTTTCTACTGAGGATGAGCCAACGGCGGAAGCAATCGCCAAATTAATTGATGAAATTAAAGGATTAAATGCTAAAACCATTTTTTATGAAGAATTAGTTAGCGATTCAATTGCCAAAAGCATTGCCTCCCAGACCGGTTTAGAATGTGATGTTTTAAATCCTTTAGAGGGCTTAGAGGATGAGAAGAGTGAAGAGGATTATCTATCATTAATGAGGAAAAATTTAGAAGCTATTATTAAAGCTTTGGCATAGAGGTGATTTTTGTGAGTGATTTAATCCTCGAGCTTAAGGATATTTCCTTTGGCTATAACAATGATTTAATTTTAGAAAATGTTAATTTATCGATAAGCAAAGGTCAATATATTGGTATTGTTGGGGTCAATGGAAGTGGGAAATCAACATTGCTTAAATTAATATTAGGTATTCTTAAACCATCAAAGGGTTGTATAAATAAAGATAAGGAAACACGAATTGGTTATGTTAACCAGACAACGATGACCGAAGAAGGGGCTTTTCCCGCTACTGTTTATGAAATTGTATCCTTAGGATTAAGAAAAAGGCCTTTTTCTTTGATTACGAAGGAGGAAAAAAAGGCTGTTGATAAAATTCTTGAGCTTTTTTCCTTGAAGGCTTTAGCTAATAGCTCAATTCAATCTTTGTCGGGAGGCCAAGCGCAAAAGGTAAAAATTGCCAAGGTCTTGATTTCTAATCCTGATATCATCGTTTTAGATGAGCCAACAACGGGAATTGATGAAGCAAGTGCGGCTATGCTTCAGGAAATAATCGCTCATCTTCATGCGATGAAAAAAACCATTATCTTAGTATCGCATAATAAAAATGATTTTTCGATGTGTGATGTTATTTATCAGGTGTATAATCGAACAATTGTCAATATAAAAGAGGTGCCAGAGGATGTTTAATTATGAGTTTATGCGCTTAGCCTTTTTAATAGGTCTAATGCTCGGAATTATTATTCCCCTAGTTGGTCAGACCTGTGTTTTAAAACGATTATCAACCTTCGGTGATGCGATTTCTCACACTTCATTGCTAGGGGTGGCAATTGGCTTAGTTGCGGGATTTAGTCCACTGATATTGGCTATTTTTATTTGCGTTTTGGCATCTTTGGTAATCGAACTTATTAGAAGAAAATTCAGCAAATATTCAGAGCTATCGGTTGTGATTGTGATGTCAGCTTCGATTGCTTTAGCAACGGTTATTTCCAAGTTTTCCTCGAGTGCTAATTTTTCAAGCTATTTGTTTGGAAGCATATTATTGATTAGTCTTCAGGATATCATAATTACGGCTATTGTTTTTGTGATTGCTTTAGTTTTTTACATTGGCTTTTACCATCAAATAAAGTATGTGTCCTATAATGAGGTTCAGGCTAAATTAGATGGTGTGAATGTTGGTTTTATTAATGTTATACAAATGATTTTAACGGCTGTGATTATTGCGATTTCGGCTAAAGTGATTGGAGCCTTGATGGTTTCGGCCTTAATGATTATACCTTATTCAGCGTCTATTCAATTAACAAAAAGCTATAAGCGTAGTGTTATTTTATCAATTACTTTTTCATTGGTATCAATATTTGTTGGATTAACCTTAGCCTATTATCTTGATTTGCAGTCAGGAGGAACAATCGTTATTTGTTCAACGATTATTTTGATTGTTTCATTGATTGTGAATCGTATTTTTAAAATTGTAAATTAAACGAATCATTTTTTTTGGTTCGTTTCTTTTTTTACTCTCTAATTAATTTTCTTCTAGGTCATATATTATAAAAACCGGTTGAATTTTTGCGAAAAACATTGTATAATAATAATCGTTGAAAAAGATTAAACACAAAATAAATTTAGGAGGCAAATTTATGGCTAAAAAATTTCAGTCTATGGATGGAAATGAAGCCGCAGCTTATGCGTCTTATGCATTTACTGAAGTAGCGGGTATTTACCCAATTACTCCATCTACACCAATGGCGGAGTATACTGATGAATGGGCATCTAAGGGTAAGAAAAACTTATTCGGAATGCCAGTAAAGGTTGTGGAAATGCAATCAGAAGCAGGTGCTGCTGGTAGTGTTCATGGATCTTTACAAGTTGGAGCATTAACAACAACTTACACAGCATCACAAGGATTATTATTAAAAATTCCTAATATGTACAAGATTGCTGGTCAATTATTACCAGGAGTTATTCATGTTGCGGCTCGTGCAATTGCTGCACAAAGCTTAGCAATCTTTGGAGATCACCAAGATGTTATGGCTTGTCGTCAAACTGGTTTTGCAATGCTTGCAACTGGTTCAGTTCAAGAGGTAATGGATTTAGCTGGTGTCGCTCACTTAGCTGCCATTGAATCAAGCGTTCCATTCCTTCATTTCTTTGATGGATTCAGAACATCTCATGAGGTTAACCGTGTTGAGGTAATGGATTATGAAGTATTTGATCGTCTTCTTGACCGTGAAGCAGTTAAGAGATTCCGTGAAAATGCATTGAATCCAACACACCCAGTATCTCGTGGTACTGCTCAAAATGATGATGTTTATTTCCAAACAAGAGAATTACAAAATTCATATTATAAAGCCGTTCCTGGAATCGTTGCTAAATATATGGAAGAAATTTCTAAGGTAACAGGAAGAAACTATGCACCATTTGTATTCTATGGAGATCCAGAGGCTACAGATGTTATCGTAGCTATGGGTTCAGTTACTGAGGCAATTGAAGAAACTGTTGATTATTTAGTTGCTCATGGTAAAAAGGTTGGTTTAGTTACTGTTCATTTATATCGTCCTTTCAGTAATGAATACTTATTCAAAGTAATGCCAAAAACTGTTAAACGTATCGCTGTATTAGACCGTACAATTGAACCTGGTTCAATCGGAGAGCCATTATACTTAGATATTAAAGCAGCTTATTATGGAATGGAAAATGCTCCATTAATTATCGGTGGACGTTACGGATTAAGCTCAAAGGATACAACACCATCACAAATCAATGCTGTATATGAAAACTTAGCTGGTGAAGCAAAGGATCGTTTCACAATCGGTATTAATGATGATGTAAATTACACTTCTTTAGAGGTTAAAGAAGAAATCGACGTTGCTGACAAGGATACTACTGAATTATTATTCTATGGATTAGGTTCAGATGGTACTGTTGGTGCTTCGAAGAATACAATCAAGATTATCGGTGATAACACTGATTTATATGGACAAGCTTATGCTTCATATGACTCTAAAAAATCTGGTGGATTAACTCGTATGCATTTACGTTTTGGTAAAAACCCAATTCGTTCAACATATTTAGTTAATAACCCTCACTTCGTTTCTTGTTCAACTGATGCATATTTAACAAAATATGATATGCTTAAGGGATTAAGAGATGGTGGAACATTCTTATTAAATACTGTTCATGGTATTGATGAAATTGAAGCTAAATTACCTAATAAGGTAAAACGTCAATTAGCGCAAAGACATGCAAAATTCTATATCATCAACGCTATTAAATTAGCGCAAGAGGATTGCGGATTCCGCCCTGGTCTTGGTGTTAATACCATCATGCAATCAGCATTCTTCAAATTAAATGAACAAATCATGCCATATGATGTTGCTCAAAAGCTAATGAAGAAATACGCTGAAAAGGCTTATGCTAAGAAAGGTCAAGCTTTAGTTGAACAAAACTGGAAGGCTATCGATGTAGGTGCTACCGGATTAGTAGAGGTTCCTGTTAATCCTGATTGGGCTAACTTAGCTGATGATGAAGTAGTTGCCAAGGCTAATCGTCCTGAATTCGTTTCAAAAATCTGTGATGTTATTGCCGCAAGCGAAGGAGATTCTCTTCCTGTATCTGCATTTGCTAAATGGCATGATGGAAAGATGGAAAATGGTACAGCTGCTTATGAAAAACGTGGAACAGCTAACTATGTACCAGTTTGGGATTCATCAAAATGTATTCAATGTAATCAATGTGTATTCGTATGTCCACATGCTGTAATTCGTCCATTCTTAGCTGATGAGAATGAAGTAGCAAAGGCTCCAGAAGGAACTCAATTCTTAAAGGCTAATGGAAAAGGATTAGAAGCATTCAAATATACAATGCAAATTTCAACATTAGACTGTACAGGATGTGGCGTTTGTGTTAACCAATGTCCATCTAAAGAAAAAGCCTTATCAATGGTTGCAATTGATGAAGCTCTTAACAAGAACCAACAAGTTGAAGCTGATTATTTCTTCAATAATGTTACATACAAATCAGACATTACTGGACGCGACAATGCAAAGAATGTAGGATTTGCTCAACCATTATTTGAATTCTCAGGAGCTTGTGCTGGTTGTGGTGAAACTCCATATGTTAAAGCTGTATCTCAATTATTTGGAGAAAGAATGATCGTTGCTAACGCAACAGGATGTACATCAATTTATAGTGGTTCCTTCCCTTCATCTCCATATACTAAGAATAAAGAAGGTCATGGACCTGCATGGGCTAACTCATTATTCGAAGACAATGCTGAATTTGGATTCGGTATGAAGATGGCTTATGAAACAATGCGTGATCGTCTTCAAAATATTTTAGCTACAAATGCTGAAGTATTAGGTGAAGAGGTTACTGAATTAGCTAAAGAATGGGCTAATAACCGTAATTCAAGTGAAGTTACTACTAAGGTTGCCCCTAAATTAGTTGCTGCTTTAGAGGCTAATGGATCAGATGCTGCTAAGGAAGCATTAGAATTAAAGCAATATATTGCTAAATCATCTCAATGGATCATTGGTGGAGATGGATGGGCTTATGACATCGGATATGGTGGATTAGACCATGTTATCGCTAACCGTGAGGATGTTAATATTTTAGTAATTGATACCGAGGTTTACTCAAATACTGGTGGACAATCTTCAAAGGCTGCTCGTTATGGATCAATCGCTAAATTTACAGCATCAGGAAAGAATAACAAGAAGAAGGACTTAGCAGCCATCGCTATGAGCTATGGACATGTATATGTTGCGACTGTATCTCATGGTGCAAGCCAAGCTCAAGTTATTAAAGCATTAAAAGAAGCTGAAAGCTATGATGGACCATCAATCGTAATCTGCTACGCTCCATGTATTGCTCATGGTGTTAAGGGTGGACTTGTAAATTCACAAAAGCAAGCTAAATTAGCTACTGAATGTGGATACTGGCCAACATTCCGTTACGATCCACGTCTTGAAGACCAAGGAAAGAATCCATTCCAATTAGACTGCAAAGCACCTAAGTGGGAATTATATAACGATTTCTTAATGTCAGAAAACCGTTATGCCCAATTAACTAAGATTAACCCTGATAAGGCACAAGAATTATTAGACGCTAACTTAGCTGATGCTAAACATCGTTGGGCTATGTACAAACGTTATTTAGCAATGGATTATTCAAAATCTGAAGAAGATTAATTTATAGAGCCTTCGGGCTCTTTTTTTTATGAAAATGGTTTCTTTTTGTTTTTAAAAAGGTCTATTTAATGCGATTTTCTAATTATCCTATAAAAACATTAAATTCTTTCTTCAAAAAAACACAAATCCTTTCTTTTTTTGTGTTATAATTAATAGTGCATAATATATATAATATATACATTGAAAGGAGAATTTTTATGTGCGGAATAGTTGGCTATATCGGAAGTATGGACGCTAGAGGTATCATTCTTCACGGCTTAAAGCTCTTAGAATATCGTGGGTATGATTCAGCTGGTGTCGCTTTACAAAATGATTTTGATAATGATTTTCACGTGTATAAGGATAAAGGTCGAGTTTCTCATTTAGAGGAATTGATAGATTTAAGCTATCCTTGTCATTTTGGTATTGGCCATACGAGATGGGCAACACATGGAATTCCCAATTATGTTAATTCACATCCCCATTATTCAGAATCAAAAAGGTTTATTATTGTTCATAATGGTGTTATTGAGAATGCGAAGAAGCTAAAGGTTGAGTATTTGTCAAAATTTCAATTTCGAACCGAAACAGATACCGAGGTCATTGTCAATTTGATTGAATTTTATGCTCAAAAAATGGAGGTTCGAGATGCGATTAGGAAGGCTCTTTCTCTTTTGGAGGGAAGCTATGCGCTCTTAATTATTGACACCAAAAATCCTGAATTTTTATATTGTGCAAAAAATAAAACACCATTGATTATCGGCAAGGATGATCACGGTGTAACCATCGCTAGTGATACGATGGCGTTGATTGGGTATGCTCCGAAATATGTTTCTTTAGAGGATAAAACCTTTGGGATTATTACTAAGGATTCAGTATCACTTTATGATATTATTGGCATTGAAAAGGAAATTATCTATAAAGAGCTATTATCATCACGCGAAAACATTGATAAGGGTAATTATCCTCATTATATGCTAAAGGAGATCGAGGAACAACCGGGGGTTATTAGGCGAATTGTATCAAAATATTTTAATGAGGAAAACATAAATATTGATTCTGAGCTAATTTATGAAATAAGAAGGTCAGATCGAATCTATATTATTGGCTGTGGTACCTCTTACTATGCCGGAATGATTGGTAAGCATTATTTTGAGAAGCTTTGTTCAATTCCTGTTGAAATGCTTATTGCCAGTGAAGCCGCTTATAATAAGCCATTGTTTAGTAAAAAGCCATTTTTTATTTTCATTTCGCAATCAGGGGAAACAGCGGATTCCATTTCCTGCTTGAAATATGTTAATGCTCTTCATTACCCATCCTTAGCCTTAACAAATAATATTGAATCATCAATTAGTAGAATGTGTGACTATTCCATTGATTTATTGGCAGGACCAGAAATTGCGGTTGCGTCGACCAAGGCATATATTGCTCAAATAACCGTTTTATCGATTTTGGCGAAGGCGGTTTCTAATCGTAAGACCAATTTGAAGGCTAATTTATCAAAGGCTGCTTTAGCAATCGAAGAGGTTCTTCAAAATTCTGATATAATTGAGAGTATTGCAGATAATATTAAAGATCGTAACGATGTTTATTATATCGGTCGTGGCTTAGATTATTATGCATGCCTTGAATCAGCGCTAAAGCTTAAGGAAATATCATATATTCACAGTGAGGGCTATCCTTCGGGAGAATTAAAGCATGGCTCCATTGCTTTAGTTGAGAAGGGCTTTCCTGTTATTGCGATTATCACGAATGAGGAAACAAATTTAATTACTCGCTCCAATTTGATTGAAACGGAAACGAGAGGAGCCTTAGGTATTGTCGTTTCTAGCAAAAGTAATTCTAATGGTGATGATGATTTTATTATTCCCGATGTTGCTAGCTATTTAACACCATTAGTTAGTGTGGTGTTTTCGCAATTATTAAGCTATTATGTATCGATTAAGCGAGGAAATGATGTCGATAAGCCGAAAAATTTAGCGAAAAGTGTTACAGTAGAATAAGGAGTTTTATTATGAATAAGAGAATTTATTACAAGCTGTCCATAATTTTATTTGATTTCATAGCTTTGTATATTATTTATTTATTGTCACAATTGATTACATCCAATATTTCTCTTGATGGTTATACCGTTAACTTTATGTTGTTTTGTGTTGGTTTTTCCTTGTTGAAGGTTATCTCCCATTTAGTTTTTGGTAATTATAGCCTGTTATGGATGTATCGTACTAAGCATAATTACATTCAGATGGTTGTGGTCACAACAATCTCGAATTTGTTAATATTTTTAATCATTGCAATACTAAATAATTTTGGAATCCATACGATGCTTTACTCGACATTTTTTACATCATTATTTATTGAATTCTTTTACATTTTTGCATCGAGGTTCACAATCAATCTTTATTTAGAGAATATTTATCATCAGGCAAAAGCACCTGAAAATAAAAAAAGAACAATGATTGTCGGGGCCGGTCAAGCAGGTAGTATGATCTTAACGGAGTTTGGTCTTAACAAGGAATCAAAATATAATGTTGTAGCCTTTTTAGATGATTCAGATGATAAAATCAACAACAAGGTTAATAATGTCAAGGTTTATGGTCCTATCAGTAAAATTAATGAATATATTGATAAATTATCAATTGAAGAGGTTATTATTGCCGTTCCGTCTGCGGGAAAGCAAAAGGTTCAAGAAATTGTCAATATGATTGACTATAAAAATATTAATGTTCATATTGTGCCTGACCGCTCAAAGCTTTTAGAGGGAGATTTATCAAGCAGTCTCCGCAAGGTTTCAATTGATGACCTTTTAGGGCGAGATCCTATTCAGCTAGATACCTCAGGCTTAAATGACTTTATTGGTGGAAAAACCATTTTAGTCACCGGCGGTGGCGGTTCTATTGGTTCAGAGATATGCCGACAAGTTTTAAATTATAATCCGGAATGCTTGGTTATTTTTGATATTTATGAAAATACAACCTATGAGCTTGTGACCGAATTGAATATGCATTATAAGAAATTAAATAAGGCGATGCCAAAAGTTATTGCTTTAATCGGATCGGTTCGCGATGAAGCTCGCTTAGATGAGGTTTTTAATGAATATCGTCCGAATATTGTCTTTCATGCGGCGGCGCATAAGCATGTTCCTTTGATGGAGGATAGCCCAAAGGAAGCTATCAAAAACAATGATTATGGTACCTACAAGGTATGTAAATACTGTGATAAATATAATGTTGAAAAAATGGTTTTGATTTCAACGGATAAGGCTGTTAATCCAACTAATGTTATGGGAGCGTCAAAGCGCTTCGCGGAAATGATTGTCGAGTCTTGGCAAAAGAAGAGTACGCATACTAATTATTCGATGGTGCGCTTTGGCAATGTTTTAGGAAGTCATGGTTCGGTAATTCCTTTATTTGAAAGACAAATTCAAGAGGGCGGTCCGGTCACTGTCACCCACCAGGATATTAACCGCTTCTTTATGACAATTCCTGAGGCTTGTGGTCTTGTTATTCAATCAGGGGCTTACGCTAAGGGTGGAGAAAAATTCATTTTGGATATGGGTAAGCCTGTTAAGATTATGGATTTAGCTAAAAAAATGATTCAATTATCGGGATTAGTTCTTGGAAAAGACATTAATATTGAGGTTACAGGATTAAGACCTGGTGAAAAGCTATATGAGGAATTATTGTTAGATTATAGCAAGGCCTCCAAAACCGAGAATGACAAGATTTTCGTTGAAAAATCCATTCATCCCTTTGAGGTTGAAAAAATCGATGGCATTTTGGAACATTTGTTATCTATTTCCGATAATAACAAAGCAGTATTAGCTTATCTTAAGGAAATCGAAAATTTAAAAAAGGAAATCAGATTGGAGAGAGATTTATGAGAAACATCTTATTTAGTCCACCTGACATCTCACAAATGGAAATCGATGAGGTTGTCGATACATTAAAATCAGGATGGATTACAACAGGTCCTAAAACTAAAAGGTTTGAGAATCAAATCGCTCAATATTGCCATACAAGCAAGGCAGTATGCTTAAATAGCCAAACAGCCTGTGCCGAGTTGACCTTGCGTATTTTAGGAATTGGCCCGGGTGATGAGGTCATTGTTCCAGCATATACTTATACTGCAAGCTGTAGTGTCATTATTCATGTTGGAGCCACTCCGATTATTGTTGACAGCCTTAAGGATAGCGTAATGCTTGATTATGAGGCTGTGAGTCGGGCCATCACTCCCAAGACAAAGGCGATTATACCGGTTGATATTGCGGGAATCATGGTCGATTATGAGAAGCTTATGAGCATTGTTTTAGATAAAAAGGATTTATTCACTCCTAATAATGACATTCAACGGGCAATGGGAAGAATTGCTATTTGTGCCGATGGAGCTCATTCCTTTGGAGCTAAAAGAAATGGTCAAATCAGTGGAAGTATGGCGGATTTTACTTCGTTTAGCTTTCATGCTGTTAAGAATTTAACCACTGCTGAGGGTGGAGCTGTTGTCTGGAAGGATATCGAAGGCATTTCAAATGATGATATATATAAGCAATATATGCTTTTATCTCTTCACGGTCAGTCAAAGGATGCCTTAGCGAAAACAAAGCTAGGAGCTTGGGAATATGATATTGTCGCGCCTAATTATAAATGTAATATGACGGATATTATGGCTTCATTAGGAATTGCCCAGCTTAATCGCTACCCTGATATTTTAAAAAGAAGAAAAGAAATTATTCAAATGTATAATGAAGGCTTAAAGGATTTAAATGTTTCCGTTCTTCCACATTTTACGGATGTTAATGAATCATGTGGTCATTTATATTTAGTTCGTATTCTTAACTTTGATGAGAAGGAAAGAAATGAATTTATTATCAAAATGGCTGAACTTGGAGTCGCAACTAATGTTCATTATAAACCTCTTCCAATGCATACGGGATATAAGAATTTAGGATTTGATATTAAGGATTATCCGAATGCATATAATTTGTATAAGAATGAAGTTACGTTACCTCTTCATACGTGTTTAAGTGATGAAGATGTGCTTTATGTAATTGAGTGTTTTAAAAAAGTATATAAGGATATGATATAATGCTTGCATGCTATAAAAAGCTTCCTGATGTAATGAAAAATGATGCCGTTAAGGAATATTATGATATGCTTAAAAGGCGTAAAATATCATTATTTTTGAAAAGGACATTTGATATCTTGATGTCATTAATTATGCTTATCATTTTTTCGCCTTTTATGCTTATCATCGCAATCATGATAAAAATTGATTCGCGAGGACCAGTTTTTTATCGTCAGGTTCGCATTACCAAGGGAATGAAGGAATTTAGAATATTTAAGTTTAGGACAATGGTCAATAATGCTGATAAGATAGGTAGCTTGGTAACAGTTGGTAATGATTCAAGAATTACAAGAGTTGGACGTCTCATTCGTAAGGTTCGACTTGATGAGCTGCCTCAGCTTTTTAATGTTTTATTTGGTGATATGAGCTTTGTTGGAGTTAGACCAGAGGTTAAGAAATATGTCGATGCATATTCCGATGAAATGCTCGCAACATTATTGTTACCGGCTGGTATAACTAGTCCTGCCTCAATCAAATATAAGGATGAGGATGAACTTTTAGATAAAGCCGTCGATGTCGATAAGACCTATATCGAAGAGGTATTACCGGGAAAGATGCAATATAATTTTGAGTATTTAAAAAAATTTCATTTTCATTATGATTTATGGATAATGATTAAAACCTTTTTTGCAGTTTTATAGGAGGGCTTATGGAAGATTACGGATTAGTTAGTATAATATGTCCAATGTATAATGTCAGTCGCTTTATTAATCGGACTATCGATTGTGTTTTAGCACAAACCTATCAAAATTTTGAATTATTGATTGTTGATGATATTTCAACTGATGATAGTAGAGAAAAGGTTTTAGCATATGATGATCCGCGAATAAAGCTTTTTCAAAACGAAAAAAATAGTGGTGCCGCCGAATCAAGAAATTATGCTATGCGTGAAGCTAAAGGAAAATACATCGCTTTTTTAGATAGTGATGATATTTGGGAGCCAACAAAGCTTTATAAGCAGTTAACCTTTATGGAAAATAATGGATATAATTTTTCTTATACAAATTATATCGAAATTGATGAAGATGATAATGAATTGGGTGTTTTTATAACGGGACCGAAGGTTGTGACGAGGCGAAAGACTAATCGCTTTTGCTATATGGGCTGTTTAACCGTTATGTATAATCGGGAAGCAGTTGGATTGATTCAGGTTGATCCAGAAATTAAAAAGCGTAATGACTATGCGATTTGGTTAAAGGTAATTAAAAAGGAGAAATGCTATCTCCTCGATGAAACTCTAGCTCGTTATCGCCGTCGTACTGGCTCAATTTCTAATGTTTCAATAATGACATTAATTAAGCATCATTATCGTTTATTTAGGATTTCAGAAAAGCGTAATCCTCTTTCAGCTTTATTTTGTGTCTTTCGAAATATTTGGTTTGGCTTTTGGAAAAAACGCCATTTTGTAAAAAAGTATAAGGTTGGTGATTAGTATGAAAATAGTAATTGCAGGAACAGGCTATGTTGGATTGTCTCTTGCTGTGCTTTTAGCCCAAAAAAATGAAGTTACAGCTGTCGATATTATCGAAGAAAAGGTTAATTTAATTAATAATCATCAATCACCAATTCGTGATAAAGAAATCGAAGAATATCTTTTAACTAAGCCGTTAGCTTTAAATGCAACGACAGAAATTGAAGCTTACAGGAATGCGGATATTGTTGTTATTGCAACACCGACAAATTATGATTCGGAGATGAATTATTTTGACACCTCAAATGTTGAGAATGTAATTGATAATGTTCTTAAATTAAATGATGAATGCTTAATTGTTATCAAATCCACAATTCCCGTTGGATATACCAAAGCAATTAACGAGAAATATCATACTAACCGCATTATTTTCTCTCCTGAATTTTTAAGGGAGGGCAAGGCTTTGTATGATAATTTATATCCATCAAGAATTATTGTTGGTGTTGATAAAAATCAACAAACCATTTATGATAAGGCTCTCGACTTTGCGAATGCCCTTAAGGAAGCAGCACTTAATGATCCGAAGCTTTTGATTATGATGCCAACTGAGGCGGAAGCAGTGAAGCTCTTTGCGAATACCTATTTAGCATTAAGAGTATCGTATTTTAATGAGCTTGATACCTATGCTGAAATGAAGGGCCTAAATGCTTCTGATATTATTCAAGGTGTTTCCCTAGACCCGCGAATTGGCGATCATTATAATAACCCGTCCTTTGGTTATGGCGGCTATTGTCTTCCGAAGGATACGAAGCAATTGCTAGCCAATTATAAGGATGTGCCAGAAACACTTATCGAGGCCATTGTTGAGGCTAATCGAACGAGAAAGGATTTTGTCGCTGATCGAATTTATTCAAAGGCCTTACGTCTTAATCCTAATCCTATTATTGGTATATATCGATTAACAATGAAATCAAATAGCGATAATTTCCGTCAATCATCAATTCAGGGAGTTATGAAGCGCTTAGAAAGAAAAGGTGCAACAATTTATATTTATGAGCCAACTTTAAAGGAAAAGGTATTCTTTGGACATCCGGTTATTACGGATTTGGAGGAGTTTAAGAGACTATCAACGGTCATTGTAGCAAATCGTTTTGATGAAAAGCTAAATGACGTTTATGATAAGGTTTATACAAGAGATATTTTTAAAAGAGATTGAGGTAAAAATATATGAAGGGAATAATCTTAGCCGGAGGATCAGGAACTCGTCTTTATCCTCTAACACTAGTCACAAGTAAACAATTATTACCAGTTTATGATAAGCCAATGATTTATTATCCATTATCGGTTTTAATGATGGCAGGCATTAAGGATATTTTGATTATTTCGACGCCAATTGATTTGCCAAGAATGGAAACATTGCTTGGGGATGGGGCGAAATTTGGAATTAATTTGTCCTATAAAGTCCAACCAAGTCCAGATGGCTTGGCCCAAGCCTTTATTTTAGGAGAAGATTTTATTGGAGATGATCCCTGTGCTATGATTTTAGGAGATAATATCTTTCATGGAGCAGGATTAATTAATCATTTAAAAAACGCCGTCGTGCGAGCTAATGATGGAATGGCCACAATCTTTGGTTACTATGTCAAGGACCCTGAGCGCTTTGGTGTTGTTTTATTAGACGAGAATAATAAGGCCATCTCGATTGAAGAAAAGCCTTTAAGTCCGAAAAGTAATTATTGTGTGACGGGATTATATTTTTATCCTAAGGGTGTAGCTAGCTTAGCCAAAACGATTAAGCCAAGCTCCCGCGGAGAGCTCGAGATTACCTCTTTAAATAATCTCTACCTAGAAAAGAATAATTTATATGTTACAACACTTGGACGCGGCTATTCATGGTTAGATACAGGAACCCATGAATCGCTTGTTGATGCGTCAAATTATATCAAGGTTTTAGAGGAGCACCAAGGAATGAAGGTTTGTTGTCCAGAAGAAATTGCTTATAAAAATGGTTGGATTTCGAAGGAACAGATAATGGAAAGTGCAACGCTAATGGAAAAGAATCAATATGGTGAGCATCTAAAAAATGTTGCCTTAGGAAAGGTGAGGTATTGATGCAGGTAATTGGAAATTTTACCTTTATAGAAACCGATATAAAGGATGTTTATATCATTGAACCAAAAAAATATGGGGATAATCGGGGCTATTTTATGGAAACATATAAGGAGTCTGATTTTCATCAGGCTGGTCTAGATTATCATTTTGTTCAGGATAATCAATCAAGATCATGCAAGGGTGTCCTCCGAGGATTACATTTTCAAAAGGAATTTCCTCAAGCCAAGCTTGTTCGGTGCATTGAGGGCGAGGTTTTTGATGTCTGTGTTGATTTAAGGAAGGATTCACCAACATATGGTAAATGGGTTGGTGTCACTCTTTCAGCCGAAAAGGGGAATCAATTTATGGTGCCTCGGGGCTTTGCACATGGCTTTTTGGTCTTATCTGATTATGCGACCTTCTCCTATAAATGTGATGATTTTTATCACCCAGAGGATGAAGGTGGCATTATGTGGAATGATCCTGATTTACATATTGAATGGCCAAATATTGAGGTTATTTTATCACAGAAGGATAAAATTTATCCATCCTTCAAGGAATCTAAAATCACATTTTAGGAGTGATAAAAATGTCTTTTGACATGAAAATATTAGTTACGGGTGTTAAGGGCCAATTGGGCTTTGATTGCCTAAGAGAATTAAAAAATCGCGGCTATCAAAATGTCTTGGGAATTGACATTGAGGAATTAGATTTAACGGATGAGTCTAAAGTAAAGGAATATTTATTTTCCTATCGGCCAGAGGTTGTAATTCATTCGGCGGCCTGGACGGCAGTTGATAAAGCCGAATCGGAGCCCAAAAAGGTTTACCAAATCAATGCCCTCGCCCCATTATATCTCGCTAGAGCTTGTGCTTCTATTAAGGCAAAAATGATATATATTTCAACTGATTATGTTTTTGATGGAAATGGAGATAAGCCCTTTGAGGTTGATAGTCCCCGCGGCGGGCTTTCGGTTTATGGAAAAACTAAATCACAGGGTGAGGATTTTGTAAGGGAAGCACTTAATGAGCATTTTATTGTTAGGATTACGGGAGCATTTGGAATAAACGGAAATAATTTTGTTAAAACAATGCTTAGATTAGCCGATATAGGAAAAACTTCATTGAATGTTGTTTGTGATCAAATTGGTTCGGTAACATATACCGTTGATTTAGCTAAGCTTTTATGTGACATGATGGAAACAAATAAATATGGTACCTATCATGCGACAAATGAGGGCTTTATTTCTTGGGCAACCTTTGCAGAGGAAATATTTAAACAGGCTCATAAGAATGTCAAGGTCAATTTTGTAACAACTGAGGAATACCTTAAGCTTGTACCTAACCAGGCTAAAAGGCCTTTGAATTCAAGAATGAGTAAAAAATCATTAGATAATGCCGGCTTTAGCCGTCTTCCTGATTGGCAGGACGCATTAGCTAGATATTTAAAGGAGATTATATAAATGGCAAAATTTTTAGTAACAGGTGGAGCTGGCTTCATCGGTGGCAATTTTCTTCATATGATGGTAAATAAATATCCTAATGATGAGTATGTATGTGTTGACGCTTTAACTTATGCTGGAAATATGGAAACATTAGCTCCGATTATGGATAAATGTAATTTTAAATTTGTTCATGAAAATATTTGTAATCGCGAGGCTATTTTTAATTTATTTGAAGCTGAAAAATTTGATTATGTTATCAATTTTGCGGCTGAAAGCCATGTTGATAGAAGCATCGAAAATCCGGAAATATTTCTTAAAACTAATATCTTAGGAACACAAATATTAATGGATGCTTGTCGAGAATATGGTATTACCCGATATCATCAGGTTTCAACTGATGAGGTTTATGGTGATCTTCCCCTCGATCGAAAGGATTTATTATTTACTGAAGAAACACCAATCCATACCTCAAGCCCATATAGTGCTTCTAAGGCCTCAGCGGACCTTTTGGTTTTAGCTTATCATCGAACCTTTGGTCTACCAGTTACTATTTCAAGATGTAGTAATAATTATGGACCTTATCATTTTCCTGAAAAGCTAATTCCGTTAATGATTGAGAAGGCTTTAAGGAATGAAGCCTTACCCGTTTATGGAAATGGAAGTAATGTTCGGGATTGGCTTTATGTTGGAGACCATTGTACAGCCATTGATTTGATTGTAAGAAAGGGTCGAGATGGAGAGATTTATAATATTGGTGGTCATAATGAAAGAACCAATCTTGATGTTGTGAAAACAATATTAAAGGCTTTAGGTAAGCCAGAATCCTTAATTAGCTTTGTTAAGGATCGCCCTGGTCATGATTTACGATATGCAATGGATCCGACGAAAATTTCAAATGAGCTTGGGTGGAAGCCTATGCATAATTTTGATAGTGGAATTATGGAAACTATTAAATGGAATTTGGAAAATAAAGAATGGCTTAACCATGTTAAGTCAGGTGAATATTTAAATTGGATTGATAGGCAATATAAACTAAAGGAGAAGAAAAATGATTAGCTTTGTAGTTTTAATGCTTATATTTCTCATCTTAATATGTATTTGTAAGAAAATTACAAAGAGCTTTTTCTCCATTCCAAGTATCTTTGTGATTTATTGGAGTGCATATTTCTTTGTCACATATATTTTTACTTTTATGGAATATGATTGGACCTTTTTATCAATGTGGTTTATTTTAGGCCTTTCTATCTTTTTATTGATAGGGTATTTTATTGGAAACAATCTTTGTGTCAAAAAATCAGATGTTAGAATAAGGCTAAAATTCATTAAGGAATGGATGATTGTTGGGGGTATTGGCATCGGAATCCTCCTTGCGATGGTATATCCACTAATAATTTTAAGAAAATATGATGCCAGTATCTTTGATCTTTTTAATTTTAAAAAGCTCTTAGAAATTAATAATAATGCGGCTTTAGATCGTTATGAAAAGGGTAATGAAATCGGAGGTATTTTCCAAGCCTTTTTAGTTTTTGTTTATGCTATGCCTTTGGTTGGTGGCTTTTATTTACTAAAGCTTAAGCGGCTTGGTAAGCTTGTTTGCTTAGGAACAATTATTCCGGCAGTTTTAGTTGTCCTTCTAATTAATACAAAGGCTGTTTTTATTGGAGCTTTCTTGTTATTTGCTTGCGGATTAATCATTCATTTAGTTCAGAAAAATATAATGGTTAAAATTAAATTAAAATATGTGGCAATTATTGGAGGAATTGGGACCCTCTTTATTGGACTTTTAGTGGTATCAATGATGCTTCGGGCTGGTGGAATTAATTTAGATACCTTTAGCTATGTCGTTAATCGCTTTAAGAGCTATGCCTTTGGTTCACTTCCAGCTTTTGATTCCTGGCTTAGTCATTATAGGTTTGATGGATATGGCCTTGGTAGAACAACCTTTCTTGGCTTTGCCGATCTATTAGGGCTTGCGGTTAAGGAGCAGGGTGTTTATCAGGATTATTTTTATTCTGGTATTTTGAAAACTAATGTTTATACATCCTTAAGAGGTATTGTCTTAGATTATGGAATTATTTTATCCTTTTGTTTGTCCTTTATAGTTGGGGTTATTAATGGAATAGCAAAGAAGAAGTGTGAAAAAGGAAATTCACCGCTTAGCCTTGTTTTTTTGGCAATTAATTATTTCTTCATCTTTTATAGCTTTATCATTTCATCCTTCACCTATAATTCTTATTCCTTAGCTTTTGTTGTCTTTTTCCCATATGTTTATATATCCTATTCCCTAGGAGGTGATAGTAATGATCAAGAATCTATTGAAGAGCCGGTTCAGTAAGGATTTAATCATTACTGTCGTTGGTCAGGGATTGTTAATGATTTTAGCGTTAGTGATTAATAAGATTAATAGTATTAATTTAGGTGCGACTGATTATTCAATCTTTAATGTTGCCAAAAAAAGTGTAGGGATAATTAGTGGAATTATGGCAGTAAGCTTAGGAATTGCTTTACCAAGATATATTGCCATGAAACAAAACTATGATAAAAAAGCTCGCTATTTGATTGGATCATTGATGATTATGATAGTTGCGAGTCTCATCGTTTGTTTAGTTATGTTTATTTTGCGTAATTGGTTTGGTGTTGTTATTTTTGGTGATGCTGGCTTTGAAAATTTGATTATGCCAATGGTTCTTTATTCCTTTAGTGTCGCCTTTTCCACCATTATTTATTCATATTACCGAGGTTGTAATGCCTATTATAAGTATAATATTAGTCAGATGATTGTGAATATAGCAATGCTAATTATTGCGATTTTTGTTCGCAAATCAATTAAGTGGATTCTTTTGTTGTGGGGAATTTCGATTATCGTTATTTCTATTATTTTCTTAATAATGATTTTGAAATCATTAAAGGAAGAGTTAGATAATCTTAAAATGCCAACTAAGGAGCTTCGCGAGCTAAGTCTCTTTGGCCTTCCGAGGGTCATTGGGGAAATTGCTCTTTTCTCTTTTACGACGGTTCCTTTAATTATTATTGCCCATCGCGAGGGAATTGATAATAATTACTTAATCTCGACCGCAATAAATATTTCAGGAATGATTTTCCCGGTTTTCTCCTTTGCGGGAGTTATTTTACTTCCTTATGTGAGTAATGCCGTATCTGATAATGATATTAAAAGAATTGATAAACCAATTTTTGTGATGGGACTTTTATATATTGTTTTTTCTTTGTTTGTGATTGCCTTTATTGATTTATTTCCAAAATTTGTTATTAGCTTACTTTTTAGTGAAGAGTTTCTCCCATCGGTCCGAACAACCACTATTTTGATATGGTCGATTTTGCCGGCTTCTTTATATTATCTTTTACGTAATCCGATTGATGGTTTATCAAGAATCCCTTTTAATACCATTAATTTAGCGCTTAGCTTCGGCATTCTCTGTGGATTAGTTGTTTATTTCAATGATTATGATGGCTATGCCTTAGCTTTTATTATTGGCTATAGTGTTTTATGCTTTTTATCAGTTATTTCCTTCCTTTATTGTCGAAGAAGAATTATGCGAAAGTGTTGTGATAGTAGTGGATTATAGTTATATTTTTGTTCTTGTTATTTATAAGCATTATGGAGATTTAGAAAATTATTTAAAAATGCTTTCTTCTAAATTTGATAGCTATCGTGTCATTATTGTGAATAATTATTATGATGATGAAACGAAGGAAAAGGTTTTTAATATTGCTTGTAGCTATGATTGTGATTTTATTAATGCAAATAATGATGGCTATGGAGCTGGAAATAATCGAGGAATTGAACTGGCCAAGTCTAAATATAAATTTAAATATTTAATTGTTTCTAATACGGATATCGAAATTCTAAGCTTTGATCATCAAATTTTAGAATATGATGATTGTGCTATCTATGCGCCAAGGATTAAAACAATTAATAATAAAAATCAAAATCCTTATTGGGCCTATGATTTTAATCTTGGTCAAAAATTAATATATAAGGGTTTTAGGGATGATAATAAATTTAAACTGTATCTTGGATACGCCTTAAATAAAATCCTACGTCTTGGCTTTATTTTTACAACTGCTCTTTTCTTTAGAAGGAAAAGAAAATGCTTTGGAAGTCATGGGGCCTTTGTAATATACACTTATAAAGCACTTGAGGTCCTCGGATGTCCCTATGATGAAAATATGTTTTTGTTTTCGGAGGAGGCTCATGTTGCTCATTTAGCAAAGGAAAAGAAAATTAAGACTTATTATATTCCGAAGACACGCATTAAGCATTTTGAGGATGCCTCAATGGGAAATGTCAATCTCCTAAAGGAGGAAGCCAAATCCTATCAATATTTTTATACACATCATCATAAATTGAGAGGGATGAAAAAGTGAAATATTTTGGAACAGATGGAATTCGCGGAAAAGTTAATGATACCCTAACTCCTGATATTGCCTATCGTCTCGGCCGATCATTAGTGGCGCTAGGCGGTAGCCAAATTGTTATCGCAACGGATACGAGAGCTAGTAAGGATGAACTTTTTAGTTTAATTGCCGGAGGGGCTATGGCGATGGGCTTAGATGTCATCGATGCAGGAATTATGCCAACACCGGCCTTAATTTATTATTCGGGTTTGAAAAAGATAACAGGGGTTATGGTCACAGCTAGTCATAATCCTTACTATGACAATGGCATCAAGGTATTGGATAAGGGTGAAAAGCTTAGCGAAGCAAAGGAATTAGAAATCGAAGCCTTGATGGATTGTAGTGATGTCGTTTATTCTTTCAAGGTAGGTAGATTAATTCGCGATATTGATTGTAAGAGTGCCTATATTTCGATGCTCATGAAATATACATCGAAAACAAAAAAGAAAATTGCTCTTGATTGTGCTAATGGTGCCACCTTTGAGACGGCTCCTTATGTGTTTAAGCAGATGGGTGAGGTTGTTGTGTGCGCTAATAATCCCGATGGTTATAATATTAATAAAGGGGTTGGATCGACCAATTTAGATAATTTATCGAAGTTTGTTGTTGCGAATAAGTGTGATTATGGCTTTGCCTTTGATGGTGATGGAGATCGTGTTTTAGCTTGTGATTGCAAAGGTAATCATATTGATGGCGATATGCTAATTTATATTTTAGGAACAAAGCTTTACCAAGAGGGAAGACTTAACCATAATCAAATTGTGTTTACCTGTATGAGTAATCTCGGAATGATTAATCGGCTTCATAAAATGGGTATCAAGACATCGATAACCCCAGTTGGTGATAAATATGTTGTCAGGGAGCTTTTGGATAACGGCTATAGTGTTGGTGGCGAGGCAAGTGGTCATATTATTATGCCTGATTTATTAAAAACCGGTGATGGAACCTTGATTGCCCTCAATTTAGTGAAGATTTTAGAGGATACAAGCTTTAGTGAGCTTATTGGCGATATTATGCTTTATCCTGAAACCTTGACCAATCTTAAAGTAAAAAATAAGCAGGTTTGTGAGCTTAAGGAAGTAAAAGAGCGGGTTAAAGAAATTAAGGAGCTTTTAGGTCAAGATTCGAAGGTTTTTATTCGCCCGAGTGGGACAGAGGATTTATTGCGAATAACCGTTTCGGCCCCAAATTTGGATGATGTTAATAAATATACCGAGGAGCTAAAGGCCTTAGTTTTAAGTTATACGGAGGTGAAGGAATAATGCTTAGTGCAATTATTTTAGCCGCAGGCAAGGGGACTAGAATGAAAACAGATATTCCTAAATGTGCATACCCATTATTAAAGAAACCCTTGATTTGTTATCTTCTTGATAGTCTTGATAAGGCCAACATTTCCGAAAGAGTTTGTATTTTAGGATATAAACGTGAGGTATTAGCTGATATTATTGGCTCAAGAGCTAAAATCGCTTATCAGGAAGAACAATTAGGGACAGCTCATGCGGTCAAATGCGGCAAAGGAATGATTTCAAGTGATACGGTCATTATTTTATTTGGTGATACGCCATTAGTTGATGATGTGATTATTTCCGATATGCTAAATTGTCATATTGAGAATAAAAATGATTTTACAATAGGAACAATCATTTTAGATAATCCATATGGATATGGAAGAATAATTCGTGACCATAATCGAGTATTAAGAATCACCGAGGAAAAGGACGCCTCTTTAGAGGAAAAAAGTGTTAAAGAGGTTAATACCGGGGTTTTCTTAATTAAGACAGAGCTTTTATTTATGGCTTTAGAAAATGTTAAAAATGATAATGCTAAGGGTGAGTATTATTTGACTGATATTGTTCAAATACTTGCGGATAAATGTAAGATTGGAACCTTTACAATTAAGGATGCTTATAAAATGTCGGGAATCAATGATTTATATGCATTATCTAAAATGGAAGAAGCATTACGAAATGAAATTAATAAAAAGCATATGCTAAATGGAGTTAATATCATAAATCCTTCATCAACGGTGATTGGACCTGATTGTCAAATTGAAGCCGGAACAATCATTTACCCGAATTGTATGATTTTAGGCAAGACGATGATTGGTAATGATTGTGTTATTGGACCGAATTCGGAAATCAATAATTCGGTTATTGAAAGTAACGCCTCGGCTATCCATTCCGTTATAAATGATTCCTTTATTGGCAAGGGGGCTAGTGTTGGACCCTTTGTGCACATGCGTATGAATGCCCATGTTGGAATTAATGATCGAATTGGGAATTTTGTGGAGATTAAGAATTCAACCTTGGGCGAAAAAACTAATGTTGCGCATTTAACCTATGTTGGTGATACCGATTGTGGAGGCCATGTTAATTTTGGCTGTGGTACGGTTACGGTTAATTATGATGGTAAGCATAAATACCGTACAATTATTGGTGATAATGTTTTTATTGGATGTAACACCAATTTAATTGCTCCGGTAAAGGTTGAAAGTAATACCTTTATTGCGGCTGGCTCCACAATAACAGATGATGTTCCTGAAGATACATTTGCGATTGCTCGGGCTAAGCAAGTTAATAAACCACATTATGTTAAAAAGTGGAAGGAAAATAAATATAAGGAGGAATAATCGTGGAACAAAAGGAAATAAAATTAACAGACATTTTTAAAGAATGTATTCAAAAAAAGATTGTCTTAGCCATCGTTTTAGTGGGTTCATTGCTTTTGGGAGCGTTATTTTTTGGTGTTGTTTTTAATAAGATTAATGAGCAGTATTCAATGAATTTTAGTCTAACCTTTGAAGGAATTGATAATGATAAATATGCCAATGGAAATGATTTTTCATTCCAAAAAATGATTTCTCGGGAAAATATTATAAAGGCCATTAATAAATCGGAGTCAATTAAGAATTTAGATGCGGATTCGATTTATAATCATCTTTCAATTAGTCAAAGGAATGGGTCTAATAATACGAAGAATTATACCTTTTCGATTTCGAAAAAATATCTTAAAAATGGTGAAGCTAAAGAGCTTTTTGTTGAATTGATTAAATTAGAATATGACCGTATTTTAGCCAATAGCAAGATGGTCACAAATGATAATTTGGTTTTATTTAAGGATTCAAATAGTTATGATAATCAAATTGATCTATTATTAGAACAGGTTGATTTATTAATTGAGAAATATGATGAGCTAATAGAAAAATATGGAAATGCTTCATATGAAGGAAAAGCGATTAATGAATATAAGAGAGCGGTAATTGATTATTATGATTCGAATATTTTGCAAGGAATTAATGTTTATATAGACGAAAGAGGCTTTGTTAAGGATTATGAGGCCGATAGAACTTTGCTAGAATATCAGAAATTAGCTTTATCAAATGAATATAATTCTAATAAAAAAATAATTGACGATATGACTGCGGTTATAAATTCCACAACGAATACAGTTTTAGCTGATGAATTGATGATTAAGCTAATGGGAATTGTTGAAAAGAATGTGACTATTGATAGCGAAATCAAATCAATCGATAAAAAGCTTTTGAATTCGACAACACAAACCGAAAGGCTTGAGCTTGAGACTGACTTGAATCAACAAGCTGATAAAATAACCGACTTTACTGATACCTTTAATGACGTTTATAGCAATTGTGCTGTCCAAGAGATAGCCTATAATGATGTTTTCACGAGCGGAACTGTTAATATCTTTGTGGGAATGATCTTATTTTTGCTATTGGCTAGTATTATTTATTTTTCTGTTTGTGCGATAAGAGTCTATAAAAGGGCTTAATAGCATATTTTGGTGAATTTTCTAATTATTTGTGATATAATGACTAGTGAGATTTAATATAATGTAGAGAAGAAGTTTAGGAAGGGTTTATTCTATGAAGAAGGCTTTAGATACAATCAAAAAGTTTTTGGAATCTCCTTGGGCAATGCTAGCTATCAGCTTTTTAACAGTTTTGTTTTATTGTCTTGAGATTAAGTATTTTCAATATTGCGTTTATTCATTGGTTTTTATTTTATTAATAATTACTAAGGCTAAATGGTATATAGCTCCATTAAATATGATAATGGTTTTGGTCTCTTCACGATTTAATGGTGATTTTAGTTATTTCAATCTTCAATCAGTAGGGTTTATTTTTGATTTGATTTTTGGAATAATTTTATTTGGATTTTTAGGATATGATTTAGTCATTAATTTTAAGGATTATCTTAATTCCTTCAAAAAGAACTGGCTTCTTTACTCTTTATTATTTATGCTGGCCTCAATGATTATTTCGTTGATTTATTCTCCGGTTATTAATTTATCTTTAATGTGTATTTTAGGACAAATATTAACAATTTATATTATGATGATTATTCCCCTTAAAATTGATTTTGATGATATGGGTAAGCGGATGATGATACTTTCATTCATTTTGACAATATGGGTTATTGGATTTGAGTGTCTTTTTGTCTTTATTAATGTTTACTTCATTGAAAAAATTGGAATTTACGAAATTATGAATCAAAAATTACTAAATTTAGGATGGGCTATTTCTAATCGTTATGTTGTTATTTGTAATATGGGATTACTTGGTTGCCTTTTTTGGTATGTTAATTATCCCGATTTAAAAAATCGCTTATTTGCCCTTGCATCGGCCTTGTTTGCCATTTTAATTAACGTTTTTAGTGCTTGTCGAGCCGCTTATTTAGGATTAATTGTAATAATTCCTTTTATTCTTGCTTTTTACATTTATTATTATGTAAAGCTTGATGATCGAAGCTATGAAAAAAGATATTTATTATCAATATTGAGCGCTTTTACCCTTGTCATTGTAATTGGCTTTTGTTGTGGATTTTTTCAAGAGATATTTCAATCTGTTAAGGATTATGGATTTAGCCTTAATGGAAGAGATGCTGTTTGGCAAACGGCAATAAATGCTTTCCATCGCCATCCTTTAATTGGCTGTGGTCCGTTATCAGGATCATATTATATTAATATCGAGGCGGGCCGAGATTATGTTAATAATTATCATAATTATTTTTTCGATGCTTTAGCCACAACCGGAATCATTGGTCTTTTGGCATTTCTTTTCTTTATGTATGTATTGATTCATCGTTGCTTGATTAAGAATAATAGCTATGCAATGATTTTAGGTATATTAATGATTTATTTTTTGGTAAATGGTTTTGTGGATTCCTTGTTTTTAAATTATCAATTAATGCCAATAATGCTTATGCCTTATGCTCTTTTACCAGATAATGGTATATTAAAGGTTAAAAATAGAAGTTTTGGTGGAAAGAAAGAAATGGAAATAGTTCAATAATTGTATAGCTATATGGTTATGAATACCTTTACATAAATGTCAAAATTTGTTATAATCATTTTGGAGATGACGGTAGAAATATGGATATACAGAAAAAAGATATGAATATAAAAACAGAAACTATGAAAATCGCCAATCGAAAATGCCGATTATATACGTTATCAAATAAATCAATGAATGTTAAAATATTAAGTATTGGCGCTACCTTAATTGAAATTAATACCCCTGACCGTAATGGAAATTTAGATAATATCATTCTTAAGCATAATGATTTATTATCCTATAGTGCCAACCTATTTTATTTTGGCGCAACCATAGGTAGAACAACAGGAAGAATCAAAAATGGTCAGATTAAGTTATCTGATAAGGTGTATCAGCTTGTTAAAAACAATGCTGGAAATACGCTTCATGGAGGTAAAAGAGGATTTTCTCTTGAAAATTTTGAGGAATATCGCCAATATTCAACAAAGGATTCTGTAACCTTAATACTTTGTTATGAAAGTAAAGATTTAGAGGAAGGATATCCTGGTAATCTTCATCTTGAGGTTTGGTTTACTCTTAACAATAAAAATGAATTTACAATTGAGTATAAGGCCAATACCGATAAAGAGACTGTATGTAATATTTCTAATCATGCCTATTTTAATTTGAATCATAAAAAGTCGATTCTAGAAGAAAGCTTGATTGTTAATGCCAATGAATATTATGATAATCTTGGAGGTTTAATTTTAGGAAAAAAGGAACGAGTAGATAATACTCCATTTGATTTCCGTGTTGAACAAAAGGTTGGATATGCATTAAATAATCCGTTGCTTCATGTTTATACTAACGGCTATGATCATCTTTTTGTGTTTAACGATGATGACGAGCATATTATTTTTAAGGATTACGATAGTGGAAGAATGATGACCATTTATTCAACATATAAAGCATGTCATATTTTTAATTTCGAATTTAAAAAGCGCGATGCCTTTTATTCAGGAATTTGCTTTGAATGTCAAAAGCTTCCATATAAAATTGAAAATGATGAAAATGAGATAGTTCTTAAACCTAATCAAGAATATGATGAAAAAATTGTTTATAAATTTGATATTATGGAATAAAAAACCGCTGACAATAATTAAAATGGTACTAGAGGAAAGGACAGTGAGTTGACAGTAAAAGGTCAATTATCT
>CAZWLD010000019.1:0-34826 GCA_964634685.1 uncultured Anaeroplasmatales bacterium | reverse complement strand
ATAAAATCTCAGTTGATTTTAAAATTGAAATAAGAAATTGAGGCAAACTCGGGTGATACAGCCTTTGATGAGGATGAATATACCGACATCATGGATGATTACGAAAAATATTACGAATAGGTCTTAACGTAATGTACCCTTAAATTGAACTAGTCAGACACTAGATAGATTTAAGGGTTTTTTATTTAGTTATTAGGATAAGTAATTTTAAGTTTTCATTTTCTTTCATTTTGAGATGTAATAATATGGAAGCTATTTTCATAAAAATTTTCTTGATGTTGACAAATTGCTTTGATATAATTAATGAGGGCACACGCTATGTGCATTATGTCTCCCACTTGGGAGATTTTTTTTATTTTTTATTAGAAGAAGGAGAGATTTTTATGAAAACAAAATTTATTTTTGTCACTGGAGGAGTTGTTTCAAGCCTTGGCAAGGGCATTGCGGCTTCTTCCTTAGGAAGATTATTAAAAAACCGTGGTTTAAAGGTATTTATGCAAAAATTTGATCCATATATTAATGTTGATCCCGGAACGATGAGTCCCTATCAGCATGGCGAGGTTTTTGTGACGGATGATGGAGCGGAAACAGATTTGGATTTAGGCCATTATGAGCGATTTATCGATGAAAATCTATCTCAGGATTCAAATATAACAACGGGTCGAATTTATAAATCCGTTATTGAAAAGGAACGAAGAGGAGATTATTTAGGAAGAACCGTTCAAGTTATTCCTCATATCACTAATGAGATTAAAAATAAGCTTGTTCAAGCAGCTTTGTCAAGTGAAGCCGATGTAATTATCACCGAAATCGGAGGAACGGTTGGTGATATTGAATCATTGCCATTCCTTGAGGCGATTCGTCAGGCTCGTCGTGATTTTGGTGAAGAGAATACGTTATATATTCATAATACCTTAGTTCCTTACTTAAGGGCAGCTGAAGAAATTAAGACGAAGCCAACCCAGCATAGCGTTAAGGAGCTCAGAGGCTTAGGAATTCAGCCAGATATTATTATATTGCGTACTGAGGTTCATATCGATGATGATGTTAAGAGCAAAATTGCAATGTTCTGTGATGTTAAAAAGGAATGTGTTTTTGAAGCAGTTGATGCGAAGATTTTATATGAGGTCGTGACTAATCTTCATAATCAAGGCTTAGATGATATTGTGGTAAATCATTTTGGATTTGAAACCAAGGAATGTGATATGACCGAATGGAATCATCTAATTGATGTTATAAAGAATTTAAAAAAAGAAATTACAATTGGATTAGTTGGTAAATATGTTCAATTGCATGACGCTTATTTATCAGTAGCGGAAGCATTGCGCCATGCTGGATATTATCATAATTACAAAATTAACATTAAATGGATTCCAGCACAAGATTTAACTAAAGATAATATTGAGGAGGAAATGTCTTCTTGTCAAGGTATTTTGGTTCCAGGTGGTTTTGGCCAAAGAGGGGCAGAGGGGAAAATGTTGGCAATTGAATATGCTCGTGTGCATAAAATACCTTATTTAGGAATATGCTTTGGTATGCAGCTCGCAACTATTGAATTTGCGAAAAATGTTTTAGGATTAGCTGATGCAAATTCAACAGAAATCGATCCTGATACTAAAAATCCAATCATCGATTATTTGCCTGATCAATATAATGGTATTACGATGGGAGGAACGCTTCGCCTTGGTTTATATGACTGCAATGTTGTAAAGGATACAAAGGCTTATCAGGCTTATCAAAGTGAAGCTATTAGGGAAAGACACCGCCATCGTTATGAATTCAACAACAATTATCGAGCAATGCTAGAAGAAAATGGGATGATTGTAAGTGGCTATAATCCCCAAACAAATTTGGTTGAAATAGTTGAATTAAAGGACCATCCATATTTTGTGGCTTGTCAATTTCACCCGGAGTTTTTATCGCGTCCAAACCGTCCACATCCCCTATTTAGAGACTTTATTGGCGCATCTATAAAATTTTTTGAAAAAAATTAGTAATCGTAAAAGCGCTCAAGTATAAGATTTTCAAAAAAAATCGTTGTTGTTACGGGCTTTTTGTGAAAAAATTACCTCTTCACAATTGAAAAAATATGATATAATTGAGATAAAGGAAAGCGTTTTTATTATTAAAAATGATTGATAATCATATTCAAATGGATGGAGGTTTTACTATATGATTTTTGACGAGGGCGTTTGCCCAGTTTGTGGTACCGAAATAGAAGAGAATGGAACAAAGTGTCCATGCTGCGATACATTCGTTGCGTGGGTGTTTCCAGATGAAAAGAAATATAAAGAATATCAAAGAGATGTTGTTAAGCCATTAAAACTTCGCTATGACAGTATTAAGGATGAGGTTGCAGACATGTCTAACCCAGTTAAATTAACGGCTGTCGGAGCCAAATATTTCCGTGGTGATAACTGTGAGGTTGATTATGATAAGGCGGCTTATTTATTTAATCTTGCTGCAAAGCTTGATTTTGCGATTGCTCAAAATCATTTAGCTAACTGCTATAAAAATGGTTTAGGTGTTCCTCAGGATTTAGCTAAGGCTTCAACATATTGGGCTTTAGCTGCGAAGCAAGGTAATACGAGCGCTCAAACTAATTTGGGTAATTGCTATTACTATGGAAAAGGTAAGGAAAGAGATATCAAGGGAGCAATCTATTGGTATAGTCAAGCTGTTAAGGGTGGAGATGTTACTGCTGCAATGAAGCTTGGTAATATTTTATCAAGTGGTGTTGATGTACCTCCAAATTACGAGCAAGCATTCTATTGCTATAATATGGCAGCTGATAAAGGAAATACCGAGGCTCGTTATTTAGTTGGTATGTGTTATTCGCAAGGAAAAGGAGTTCCTCAGGATCACGATAAGGCATTCAAATTCTTTAACTTGGCCGCAAATGATGGTTCAGCGCAAGCTCAATTTAACATTGGTTATTGTTATTTTAATGGTGATGGTTGTGATGTTGACCCAATCAAGGGATTGTATTGGTTTAAGCGAGCTGCGAAGACTGGTCATGATTTTGCTCAATACTTTTTAGGTACTGCTTGTCTTAAGGGTGAAGGTATGCCTCAAGATTTCGATCAAGCCTTTAAATATTTTACTGATTCAGCTAAGCAAGGAAACCCTGATGCTCAATACTATTTAGGTGTAATGTATTTAGAGGGAAAAGGCTGTGAGGTTGATATTAATGAGGGAGCTAAATGGTTAAATAGCTCGGCAACCTTAGGTAATGGTGATGCCCTTGAAAAATTAAATGATCTTGAAAAGGATGCTCAAGGTAATTGGCATTTAAAATAAGCATTTGCGTTTTGCATTTGCTTTTTTTGTTAAAAATGTCGATACTCAAATTGAAAAATATTTGAATATCTTTATAAATGTGGTATAATAGTTATGGTAAAAAATAATTTAAATAAAAGGAGCGATTATTTATGGCATTAGTTTCTGCCGCAAAAATGTTAAAGGACGCTAAGGCTGGTCATTATGCAGTAGGTCAATTTAACATTAATAACTTAGAATGGACAAGAGCAATTCTTGAAACTGCTCAAGAATTAAATTCACCAGTTATTTTAGGAGTATCTGAGGGTGCTGGAAAATATATGGGTGGATATAACACAATTATGGGTATGGTTAAAGGATTAATTGAAACTTTAAATATCACTGTACCTGTTGCTGTTCATCTTGACCATGGTTCATATGAAGGAGCTCAAAAAGCAATCGCTGATGGATTTACTTCAGTTATGTTTGATGGTTCTCATTATGGAATTGAAGAAAACGTTCAAAAAACAAAAGAAATTATCGAATTAGCAAAGGCTAAAGGAATCTCTGTTGAAGCCGAGGTTGGTGGAATCGGAGGAGAAGAAGATGGTGTTACTTCTATGGGTGAGGTTGCTGATCCTAAAGAATGTGCTGCTATCGCTTCACTTGGTGTTGATATGTTAGCTGCTGGTATCGGAAATATTCATGGTAAATATCCTGCTGATTGGAAAGGATTAAGCTTTGAAACATTAGATGCTATTCAACAATTAACTGGTGAAATGCCATTAGTATTACATGGTGGTTCAGGAATTCCAACTGAAATGATTAAGAAAGCTATTAGCCTTGGTGTTTCTAAGATTAATGTTAATACTGAATGCCAATTAGCATTTGCTGCCGCAACTAGAGAATATATTTTAGCTGGAAAGGATCTTGAAGGAAAAGGATACGATCCACGTAAATTATTAAAACCTGGTTTCAACGCAATCAAAGCAACTGTTAAAGAAAAAATGGAAATCTTTGGTTCAATTAACCGCGCTTAATAAAAGAAAAAGGCGACTTGCTCGCCTTTTTTTGTAAAGGAATGAATATTTATGGAATTTGTTTTTAATGATTATTGTAATTGGAAGCTTGAAAATGAAAAATTGATTTATGATCTTATTTCAACTAAATCAGATTTGATTTCGCGTTTCAAGCATGTTTATGATGTTGTCGAATACTACAATGATGAAATGAATGAAAAGAAAAAGCTCAGTGAAGAGGAAACAAATATTTTTGAATCTGGCTTTAATTATTTATATGACCAATTTCAAAATTTAGAGCTTATATTAGATACTGTTTTTCATAATGATTTAGCTGAAATGGAAAAGTCGGCTGAATTGATAAATTTATATTTGTATTCCTTAGATTTTGAAAATGAATATTGTAGTCAAGAAAATCAAAATGATGAAAAGCTTGATTTATTAAAAAAGTATTCGGATAAGATTTATGCAATGATTGTCAATAAGGAAGAACCAACTGAGGAATTGCACCGAGAATTAGATCGTTTGTGCTTTCGGGTTTTTGGTGAATCATATTACGGCGTTAATGAGATTTTTTTAGATATTGCGGATGAGCTTGGAATATTAGATTACGATGCATAGGGTGGTAAGTTATGGAAAAATGGGATTTATATACGAGGTATCGGGAATTAACGGGCGAGGAATATGTAAGGCAAAATGTTTGCAAGATTCCTAAGGATCGTTTTCATCTTGTTGTCCACGTTTGGATTAAAAACCAAAACGGTGAATATTTGCTTTCCCAAAGGAGTGCCAACAGGCCAACATATCCTCTTATGTGGGAATGTACGGGTGGTTCAGTTTTGAAGGGTGAGAGTAGCCTTGAGGGAGCTATTAGAGAGGTCAAAGAAGAACTAGGAATTGACTTACATCCACAAGATGGAAGAATTGTTTTTCAAATGATTCGCGATGAGATTGATGGACATTTATGTCGTGATATCGTTGATGTTTGGCTGTTTAATTATGATGGTTTGGTTGATTTACAAACAGCAACAACTGATGAGGTTAATGATTATCGTTTTATTACAAAGGAAGAAGCTTTAAAGTTCAAGGATGGAGGCTTGTTTGTTCCTTCTCTTGATTATTTCTTTACAGATTTTGAAAATGATAATGATTATCATGACATTATTGGTAGTGAAGTTTCGGGCACAATTGATAGGCCGATGGGTTCAGCTCATCCTAATGATCCGAAAATGATTTATCCAATTAATTATGGCTATGTCGATGGCGTTTTGGCCTTAGATGGTGAATATCAGGATGTCTATGTCTTTGGGGCTTCTACGCCGATTTCAAGTTTCAAGGGCAAGGTAATAGGAGTTTATCATCGCTTTAATGATAATGAGGATAAATGGATCGTATCCATTGATGATAATGAAGTTTCATCGCAAAAAATATTGGGTGATATTGCTTTTTGTGAACAATTCTTTTTTGGAAAATTATATCGCTAAAATAGTCTTCAGATTTGAGGGCTTTTTCTTTAATTAGCGTTGACAAATTTTATTAAATGACATATACTATAGATAGTAGTACAAAAAATACAACGAGGTGTTACTTATGAAGGATAAAACATTTCTTAAACAAATGCTTTTGATTGCTTTACCGATATCGATTCAATCGCTTTTTCAAGCTTCCTTGAGTGTAATTGATCAATTTATGGTTGGTCAATTAGGAGAAGCATCAATCAGCGCAATTGCTTTCGGTGGAAAGTTTATGGGAATATTAACCTTTACGATCTTTGCTATTTCGGGTACAGCTTCGATTATGATGGCTCAATATATTGGAAATAAAGAAAAAAAGGGCGTAAATAAGGCTTTTTCCTTTAACCTTTATCTAGGACTAATTGTGGCAGCTATTTTCTTTGTTTTGAGTTTCTTTTTTACGAAACCAATTATATCGATATATACATCAGATGATGATGTCATTCCTTTAGGAGTTTCTTATTTAAAAATCATTTCATTCAATGTTTTCCCAATTTTAGGTGGAGCATTATTAAATGCTTATTTGCAAAATAATAATCGCTCCTACCTAACGATGATTGCGGGATTGTTTTCGGTAATTTGTAATACGTTATTAAACTGGCTTTTCATTTTTGGTTTCAAAGCAATTCCGGCAATGGGCGTCTCAGGTGCCGCTTTAGCAACTTTGATTACGCAATATTTGGCTTTTACAATGCTTTTAATCTTTACCTTTTTTACAGTTCATAAATCAGAATATAAGATTAATCCTTTGAAATGTGAAATTGATAAAGCCTTTGTTAAAAAGAATATGATTATTGCGGCTCCTTTGATTATCACTGAATTTATGTGGAGCTTAGGTGAAAGTATTTATGCGACCATCTATGGTCATATGTCAACAAATGCGATGGCGGCGATGGCTAATATTTCTCCAGTAATTTCTTTATCTATTGGCTTTTTCTCGGGTATCGCGGCGGCTTCAGGAATTTTGACTGGCCAAAAGCTTGGGGAAAAGGACAAGGATGGCGCTTATTTATATGCGAAAAGATTTATCATTATTGAATTAGTTGGTTCAGTTATTATGGGCTTATTACTAATTGCTCTAGCTGTCCCTTATTCAAAGATTTATAAGGTATCTCAAGAATCAAAGGATATGACTGTTAGTATTATGATTGTGTATTCAATTGTTTTATGGGCTAAGGTTTCGAATATGGTTGCGGGAAGAATCATTCAATCGGGAGGTAAAACAATCTTTAATTTGGTAATTAATTTATGTGGAACCTGGGTTGTTGGTATTCCTTTAGGATTCTTAGCTGCGAATGTTTTTAATCTTTCAATTGGTTGGGTTTATTTTGTTATTTCAATTGAAGAAATTGTAAGATGTATTTTGTGCTTTATTCTTATTAAATCAAAGAAATGGATAAAATTCATCGCAACTGAGGATGAATTAACGCCGCAAGAAGCTTAGTGGAAAGATAAAGTTTTTTATTTTTAAGAAAAGCTTTTCATTGCAATCTTTGTGATTATTGATATGCTTTTTTTGATTCGTAGTTTTTTATATTAATAAGATTTATTAAATTATTTAACAAAATGAATCTATCCGTGTTATAATTGGTTTGAAAAGTGACAGGAATGATTTTATGAGTAATAGACAAAATCGAATCAATGATGCTAGAGGATGGATTTTAACATTGAATAAAGATTTATCTTTTGTTGAATTACGAAATTTGTATAAAAAAAGATATGGTGTATCTAACATTTGTGTTTATCGTGATTTAGCTCACTTAGGATATAAGGAAGCTAAGCTTAAGGTTTTTAATTACAAAGAAAATCAAAAAAGAAAGAAACAGAAACGTGAAGAAAGAAAAGCTCAGGAAAATTTAGTTGAAGACGATGAATTTGTTTTTTATGAGGAATTTCTTTTACAAGGTGAAATACACTATAACCATAATGATGAGGATGAAGAACTACTTGAAGAGGACTTTCGTTATTTTGATGATATAAATTATGAAGAAGAATTTGATGATCAAGATGATAAGCAAATAAATGTAAATTGTGATGATTTACCTTTTTAATAAAGTAAAGGAGGATTTTTATTATGACGGTAACGGAATTGTTTTTATATATCCATAGAGGTGATGTATATTTGTATTATGATGTGTTTGATAATTGTATTACTAATATGAGTATCAATAAAAAAGAAAGAGACCGTGTAGTCTCTCTAGCAAACAAGAATATCTATGTTAATGATGTAAAGGATAATATTATGCTTCCAACCTTTTGTCAAATAAATCATAAAGAAATTATGAGATTTTTTGTGAGAGAGTGTGTTTACGAAAAAGAGATAAGGAAAGTATTATTCGACATATTGAGAAGAGATGAATTTGTTAAGCTTTTTGTTGAAAAATTGAAAGAATTAGACTTGTATGATTTATTCGATGACTGTTGCGGCTCAATATATTATGATATTCTCACTGAATGGGCGGATAGTCACTCGATTGATTTGGAGAAACTTCAATAAAATCATCCCATTTTGGAGATGATTTTTAATTATGGAAGGATTGTTTATGATGAAGGAATTATTTATTACATCTATGCAATTTGAAAATTATGGATGGATACCAAATCAATGTGCTGGCTTTGGAGATGATCAATCCCTTTACTACATATTGAAGGCTTGACTAAAGATACGGTAACCTTAGCAATTACATTTGATGATTTAGATCACCCAATTCAACTTGGGTTCAATCATTGGGTTGCCTGGAATATTTCTCCGGTTGTGATAATTCAAAATAGGTTACCTAATGGCTTTATTGTCGAAGACCCAATTCACATTGAACAAGGAATTGCCTATGGTAAGCATTGTTATCGCGGGCCTAAGCCTCCTTTTAATTGGATGCATAGATATATATTTACTGTTTATGCATTAGATATAAAGCTTCAATTAGATGCTAATAGTAAAAAGAATGATTTGTTAAAAGCAATGAATAATCACATCATCACTAAGGGTGAATTGACTGGCAAATATCAACGGAAACATAAATCTTAAGGAGAGGTTACAATGAATAATATTGATAAAAAAGAGGCTTTTAGATTATACTTAAAAGAAATAGAAAAGCTTGATAATAAAGGATTATTGAAGGAAATAAAATATCTCTTTAATAGATTATCCAAAAAGCAAATTGAATTATTGCTGGAACATAAAAAAATCGACTATCTTTCAGAATGTGGGATTGACGAAGAAAAATTATATAAGATGATTGAGTCAATCGATGAAGGTGAGTATTATCTAACGGAGCTTGTAGAAGAATATTCATATGATTATGATTATACTTATGGCGATCCATTTAATATTTGTCCTACTCTTCAGGATGCTATTGAGTATTGCTATACCTTGAATAGAAAAGGAGATTATGATAAAGCTTTAGATATCGGAAAGAAAATCTTATCATTAGATATAGAAGTAAAAAGCTATACGAAGTATTGTGATATCGATGAATATGATGAATCTGAATGTATTGATATTGAAACTTGTTTTAGCTGCTTGTCTTATAGTGTAAACATTAGTGAATTTAAATCACTACTCTTCGCAATAACTATTCAAAGGGATTATTCTTTTTCGGATATAAGCTGGATTTTGGATAAATTCAGCCAATTTACTAAGAGCATTGATGATTTTAAAGCTTTTATTTATGATAATAATAAATGCAACCAAAATATCAAGCAATACCTAAATGATTCTTTTAATGATTTGCAGATTAATTTGAATATATTAGCTTTGTTATTAGAATACCTTGATGATGAAGTATTGTTTGAGAGGTATGCATATAAGCGAACTCCGATCTTACCTTATATGTTTGAAAAATATTATGACTATATGAGCAAAAAAGGATTTGATACATCCAAAATTGTCATTGATGCTTTATCTTTGCTTGATTTAAATGATTTAGGTCGATTTACCAAGCTTGCATATAATCTTGATTCGTTAAATGATGATCAAAAAATCCTCCTTTACAAGGCAAAGCAAACAAACGAGAATTTCTTTAATCTTTATTCAATGAAGGACTTAACAACGATTAAGAGTTTAGTGAATAATGATTTTCATCGAGCCTTGTATACATTATCAAAAAAGGACATTTTTAAATTGTCGTTAGCAGATCATGTCGAGCTATTGGAACTATTATCCAATAAATTTGGTGATGATAAATACGATAATAGAGCCTTAGTCAATATTGAAAAATGGCGTAATAGTAAGAAAATCGATAATTTTGATGAAATTTATAGCAATGCCATTAATTTATTTAACGAAGAATGTAAGCATATTTTGGGAATTAATCGAGATTTGTATTTTTATTTGGCAAGAATGCTTTATCAATTAGATAAAATCAAGGATTTTAAAAGTAATCTAAAAAATATATATTTAGAAAAATATGGTAAATATCGGGCATTTAAACAAAGTATTTATTCTTTTTATAAAGAGTGATTTCTAATGAAATCAAAATTTTTGAAGTGAAGGAACATTGGTATTTTGTTGACTATAACGCTTCAAACGATATTCTATCGGCAAAATATCTTTTTTTGTATATGATAATTTTTGTTGTATAATTTGCCGATACTTGGTATAATAATAATGGAGGCAAAAAAAATGAAATATTTAACTTCAAAGGAAATATCAAAAATTTGGAAGATATCAGATAGAAGCGTGAGAAATTATTGCCAACAAGGACGAGTTCCTGGCTCTTTTTTAGATGGCAAAATATGGATGATTCCCGAAGAAGCATCTAAACCTATTAGGCAAATAAGACATATTGTAAAAGAAAGAACATTATTGGATGTATTACTTGATGAAAAAAGCAATCATTTAAAAGGTGGAATTTATCATCGATTACAAATCGAAATGACATATAATTCAAATCACATTGAAGGTAGTAAATTGAGTCACAATCAAACAAAACATATTTTTGAAACAAAAACGATTGGGATTGTAGATGGGACTATTAATGTTGATGATATTATTGAAACTGTCAATCATTTTGCTTGTATTGATTTGGTTATTGATTTAGCGAAAACAAAGCTAAACGAATCAATTATTAAACAATTGCATTTTGTATTAAAAAGCGGAACATTTGATAGCATGAAGCCTTGGTTTAAGGTTGGGGATTATAAGATAATTGAAAATGAAGTTGGGGGAATGGCTACCACTTTAGCTAGTAAGGTTAAGGAGGAAGTAAAAAAGCTTCTTGAATGGTATAATTCATTAGATAAAATTACTATTGAATCTATAATTGAATTTCACAAAAGATTTGAAGCAATTCATCCTTTTCAAGATGGCAATGGTAGAGTAGGTAGACTTATTATGCTCAAGGAATGTTTAAAGTATAATTTTGTTCCTATTTTAATCACTGATGAGTATAAACAGTTCTATTATCGTGGCCTAAGAGAATGGGATAATGAAAAAGGATATTTACTTGAAACTTGTTTTTTTGGCCAAGATATTATGAAAAAATACTTAGATTATTTTAAGATTAAATATTAAGAAAAATGGTTTTTTCATAACTCTCTATTTAAAATAGAAGGTCTTGACTAGGTACGAATATATTCAAATTAATAGTCATTAATACGAATATGAGGAGGTGTGATCTATGAATTTTCAAGAATTATTAAATGGCATCGATTATGATTTTTTAAGAAATAATCCAATGCTCAAGGATAGAATTCTCTTTTTAACAGTCTCTGGTAGCTATGCCTACGGGACAAATGTTTTAGAATCAGATATTGATATTAGAGGAGTTTTTTTGGAGCGTTTTACCGACACCTTAGGATTAACAGAATTTGAACAGTATGTTGATGAAAAAACCGATACTGTTATTTATTCCCTAAAAAAATTTTTAAAGCTTGTTAGGGAATGTAATCCTAACATCATTGAAATGCTTTATTCAAATCCTGAGCATTATCTATATGTTTCACCTCTTGGAAAGCTTATCTTAGAAAATAGAGATATCTTTTTGACGAAGAGAGCTGCATATTCATTTGGAGGATATGCTAATGGTCAACTTAATCGATTAGAAAATGCTCTTGCCCGCGATACTTTATCCGAGCATGAAAAGCTTAATCATATCAATTTAAGTGTGGAAAACGCTGCAAGGGGTTTTGAGCCAAAGTTTAAATTGGATAATGAGGCTATTAAGACATATATTGGCTCGTGGCAGCCGGGAGAAGGAGAACAAATTCTTATCGACATTCATCTAAATCATTATCCCTTATCACGTCTTAAAAGTATGGTTGATGAAATGAATAATGTTACCAGAAGCTATAAAGAAAGCATTGGAAATCGCAACAAAAAGAAGGATGATTTTCATATAAATAAGCATATGATGCATTTAATTCGCCTTTATTTTATGTGCAATGAGATTTTAGAATTTGGGACTGCTCATACCTATCGTGAAAAGGAACATGATTTGCTAATGGATATAAGAAATGGTAAATATCGAAATGATGATGGTACATTAAAGGAGGATTTTAATGTGTTACTAAATTCATTAAAGAATGACTATAATCGCTTAAAGGTAGAAACAAAGCTCCCAGATAATGTTGACCAACAAAAATTTAATGAGCTTGTATTAAAGCTCTATAAAGGAGCTATGTAATAATGTTAATAAATGTACCAGAATACATTGATGCCATTTTAAAAAGATTATCGAGCTTAGAATATAAGTGCTATCTTGTTGGTGGATGCGTAAGAGATTCATTGCTTGGACTAGAGATTAAGGATTATGATCTTTCAACAAATTGTTCAATTGAAGAGTTGAAGAAAATCTTTAATGATTATTGCATTGTAAATACCAATGGAGAAAAACACAATACCATAACTCTTCATATCGATAACGATAATGTTGAGATTTCCTCCTTTAAGCATAGTGATGACGAAGAAAATTCACTTTGGTTCGATTTATTCCATCGCGATTATACGATTAATGCAATGGCTTATGATGGCGAATTAATTGATTATTACGGTGGCCTTGAGGATTTATCTAAGAAAATAATCAAGGCAGTTGGCGAACCTCAAGAAAGAATTAACGAGGATCCTTTACGAATATTAAGAGCCTTGAGATTTTCATCAAAGCTTGGCTATGATATTGAGGAAAATACCAAAGAAGCAATTCATAAAAATGCAAGTAAGCTTCGTTCTGTTGCGCCAGAAAGAATAAAAAAAGAGCTTGATGGAATTTTAGAAGGAAATAATGTCAAAAATATTTTGAGGGAATATAATGATATTATCTTTGTGATTATTCCAGAGCTTAAGCCAACCTATGATTTTGATCAAAAAAATCCTTATCATCAAAATACTTTATATAATCATATCGTAAATGTATGCAGCAACTGCGCTAATGATTATTTGATTAGAATATCTGCTTTGCTTCATGATGTTGCTAAGCCGTTGTGCCAAACGATAGATGATGATGGTATTGGTCATTATTATGGTCATCCTCAAAAGGGTAGCGAAATGGCTTTAGAGATACTCAAAAGACTAAGATTTTCAAATGAAGAAATAGAGAAAATATGTTATTTGATTAAAAATCATGATTCGACAATAAATTCTACTAGAAAAAGTGTTAGAAGAAATTTTACACATACTCCAAATCAAGATAAAATCTTATTTCTTAAACTCATAGAATTGATAAATGCTGACAGAAGTGATCATACCATTTGTGAATTAATTGATGTGAAAAGTATTGATAAAATAGTTGAAGAAATTATAAAGGATAATGATTGCATAAAGCTTTCAGATTTAAAAATCAATGGCTTTGATTTGCTGGATTTAGGCTTTATGGGGAGAAAAATCGGTATTACTTTGAATTTATTGTTAAATGAGGTAATTGAAGGAAAAATTCCGAATGATAAAGTCTCTTTGCTTGAATATGCCAAAGGTTTAATAAAATAATGCTTCATACTAAGATAGACAAATGTAGGAAATCAGAGCTTTCAAAACACTATAGAGTGATAAAAAAACGGTTGTGAAAACCTAAATGAGTTCACAACCATTTTTTGTTGTTACTTTTGCGTTCATTGCAAGCGACACCTTCTAATTTAAAGAAGTTGCGAAACTTTAAGTAATTGCACAACACAAAGTTTCCGTCTCAGGTGACAAGCTCGACTTGTACTATAATTCCAGTTTATACCGAAGATGACGGTGAAAGACGCTACATATTTTGTTTTTGTAGTTCTAGGGTGTATTCCTCTACTGTAAGGGGACTGTCAATCTCAATATTACATCTATATTATAGTTTTTTGGGAGGCAAAACAACACGCTTTTTGAAAAATATGATTATATTCTTTATTATTTTTATGTATGCAATTATATATTGAGCATAATGTACATTTATTTTGGATTAGTATTGTATTCACTATCAATTGATAGTATAATATTCTTGTAAGGAAGATATTGGCGAATGCAAAATAGAATTATTATTAATAAAAAGGAAATTCAGGAAATCATTAATAAAATACGTGATTCAAAAACATTATTTTTATTCCAAGAAATGATGAAAGTGGAAAAAATCCCTTTTCTTTTTTTAGTGAGATTGGAATAGATTTTACTGATGCAATTAATATTATTAAAGGATAGACTATCAATATACTCTTTTGGATAGCAAAAATAAATTTACATTTATGTATGTATTTAATAAAAGCATCAGAAATGTTAAATCATATATTAAAATAGGATTTAAATCAGATAAAACTGTCGTAATTTCGTTTCATAAGAAAATGTTTGAAGATTAATGAGGTGAATACAATGAAAACTGTAAAAAAAATTGAGACTGTTGAATATAAAAAAAGTAAAATTGATGTGGAATTAGAATATTATTATGACGATGATTTAGAGGAATATTACGTTGATGAAGAATTAGGAAATAGCAATTTAAGAAAGATTAGAAATGAATATCGTAGAATCAATAATTTATTGTTGGATTACAATATCAAGCAGATTCGTGATAAATATAAATTATCTCAAAAGGACTTTGCAATCTTATTAGGATTTGGTGAAGTAACAATTACTAGATATGAAAGTAAAACTGTACAAGACAAAGCTCAGGACATGGTTATTCGAAATGCGAGAGATCCTGAAAAGTTTTTGGCGATGGCCTTGAATAATAAAGATAAGTTTATTAAATCATATAGTGAAGAAAGATTTGAGGAAGTGTTAAAGATTATAAATGATAATCTTTCAAAAAACTATATTGAAATTGAATATAATAGGCGAAATTTTACTGATGATTTAGTTGGAAAACAAGAATTATCATTGAATAAGGTTTATGCCATTATTAAAGAATTATCAATTGGCGTAAATAAATTGACAAAAACAAAGCTCGCAAAGCTTTTGTGGTATATTGATTTTATTTTTTTTAAAAATAATGATAAAGGAATTACTGGATTATCGTATTGCCACCTTCCTTATGGTGCAGTGCCATATTTGTATGAAGAAATTTTGAATAGTGATAAGATAAAGATGGATGTTTCATATTCAGGAGATTCATCGATATGTTTAATACAAGATTGTAAAAGTGATATTTCTTTAGAAGATTGTGAATTAGAGATAGTAAATAAGGTTATGGATAAGTTTAAGAATATGAATACTAGAGATATTGTTGATAGTATGCACAATGAAAGAGCTTATATTGAAACAAAAAATAATCAGTTCATCAGTTATGAATATGCAAGCTTTTTGTCGCTATAGCCATTTTATTTAATTATTGATTGATGTAATTTTTGTTAAAAAATTAAGATAGTGATTTGGAGTGATTTTATGGAAATTAGATTTGGCGTTTATTGTAAGAAATACCCAAACAAGAATTATTTATATGAGGAAGATTTGAACTCATTTTCAAATCTAGAAGGAATAATCAAAGAGTTTGGGTTTGATAATGTCTATTTTACGGAAGCAGGAACTGAATATATAAAAAATAATTTTTCGGTTGATGAATTAAAAGAATTTGGTGAACTTTTTAATTATGATAATGTTGAAGAATTCTTAAATTTTTTATATGCCAATTCAGTAATTGATTTGGATGATGTTTTTGTTTGGAACGAAGAGGATATGATTAGGAATATAACTGGAATTGCGGACAAAAATATGTCAATACATAGCAAGGTAATTTATAAAGGGAATAAGCTTGAATTTACAACAGGTTTCTTTAAGGAGCTCCTTGAAATGTGTATTGAGAATTGTGAAGCAGGATTTTTTAATGAGGAAATTTTTAATTATTTGTGGGATGAACAAATTCAGCATTTTATTAATATTAATAAGCAAGCAATCCCTTTCGATTATGGCTTGACAGATATATATCATTTGTTATTTATCTATTCAATGGATATTGAAGAGAGACTTCAAGAAACTTACGAATCTTTATTAAAATTTATGGCAGAAGAAAGCAAACCGGTATATCAAAGAGATATTCCGATTTATGCAATGGAGTACATTGTGAAAAAATTAGATGAATATCCACAAGTTCATGATTATTATCCTCAAGTATATATAAATTATTTAGATAGATTGTGTGCCATTCATAATCCTATTGGGTTAAGAATAAAAGCTTATGCTTATTATGGTGGAAATGATTACGTAAGCTGTGACTATAAGATTTCTGAGGAATGCTTGCTTGAGCTCTTAGAACAAGAATATAATGATGATTATGCGAATACATTAGGATATATTTATTATTATGGTCGAGTAAATAATGGTGTACCTCAATATGATAAGGCGGTTCAGTATTTTATAATGTCATCGATTGCTGGAAATGTCGAAGCAACCTATAAGTTAGGTGATATGTATAAAAATGGATATTTCTTTCCCAAAAATGAAGTGGCTGCCAAGGCCTGTTATGAAAATCTTTATCCGAAGGTTCTTTATGACTTTAATAAAAATCCTGAATTTTCAAATCTTGCCGATATAGCTTTTAGAATTGGATCATTTTATGAGAATGAACAAGATGCCTATTACGCTACAAGAATGTATTTAGAAGCATTAATGGCTGTAAATATAAGAAACAATCGATTTGATGCAGGCGTTAAAAGGAAGATTACTAACAATCTCGTTGAACTCTATAAAAAATATTCAATGGTGATTAATGAAAAGAATACTATCTATAATTCTATGATTCATTGGGGAAATGATTGTATTTATGTTGAACATAAGGAAGATTACCTTGAGATTTCAGCCGAAGATAAGCATATTTTACTTGATACGGAACAATTAAATTGCGTTTATACAGATAATTTCAAGCTTCGTTTCACCGGAGAAATAATAAAGGATTTCGAAGGGAAAATGAAATGTGATGAAATCGAAACAAATGAAGATGGGAATTATCAATTTATTTATGATGATGAGATTATTGGGGTGATTGGTAAAGGTGAACTACAAATCGTTTTTGATGGGCCTTTGATTGAAAATATTTATTGTCAAGAAGAGTATAATGTCGCAATTTGCACGTATTCAAAAAATAGTGGAAAGAAATATACCTTTATTGTTGAAGGTAACGGCTCACTAGATGATTCTTGGATGATAATAGAGGATGGCAAGGATATATTTCCTGTTGAATTTAAAACATTAAAGTCATATGAACTACCCCTTAGTATTAACGCAATGAAGCACATTAAAAAGAAAAGCAACAAATAGTGAGCGTAAGAAGTTTTTTTATGTTACTATCTACAAGTAGTAACAATATGCATTATTTTTCATAGATTTAGTTTTTTTAATATTTAAAAAAACAAATATACATGTTATAATATTGTCGTGAGTAAGTCGTGAGTAAGTCGTGAGTTAAAATGAGGTGATTACATATGGCAATACCTGTTTCTATAAATACGCTTCTTGATGAGAATATTGTAGAGTGGGCCAGAATAGAATTCAAAAAGAATTGGAATCCTGAAACTACTTTAAAAACAATTAGTGCTTTTGCAAATGATATTGATAATTGGGGTGGAGGTTATATTGTTATTGGTATTGAAGAGGAAAACGGTAAGATAAAAAAACCGGTTCATGGGTTGAATATTGATGAAATTGATAAAATTCAAAAGGATATACTGAAATATTGTAATTTTCTTCGACCAACATATATTCCAATTACAGAACCTGTTATGTATGAAAATGCTAACCTCTTATTAATTTGGTGCCCTGGAGGTTATGACAGGCCATATCAATGTCCTAAGCAACCAAATAATAAACATTCTGAAAAGATTTACTATATTAGGAAGTTATCAAGTACAATCGAAGCTACAGATTTGGATGTTAAAGAATTAATATCTCTTTCCCATAATGTTCCTTTTGACGATAGAGTTAATTTAAAATCAAATATTTCAGATTTAAAATATCCATTAATAAGAAACTATCTAGAAAATGTTGGTAGTAATTTATTGAATAAAATTAACAATATGAGTGTGTTAGAATTGTCAAAGGATTTGAGAATTGCAGATGGACCTACTGAATTTTATAAGCCACTAAATGTTGGATTACTATTTTTCAATGATAATCCTGAAAACTTTTTTCCGTATAGTAGAATTGAAATTGTGAATGTTCCAGATCCAACAGGGCAAGGTATGGAAGAAAGAATATTTTCTGGTCCTATAGACGAACAACTGAGAAATACTCTATCATATTTAAAAAATAACGTTATAGCAGAAAAAATATATAAAATTTCTGGTCAAGCTGAAGCAATTAGAGTAAAGAATTATAGTTATAATGCATTAGAAGAATTTATTTCAAATGCAGTTTATCATAAATCCTATCAAATACCTGAACCAATTACAATTAGAATAGAAAAAGATAAAATAGAGATTACCAGTTTGCCAGGACCAGATAGATCAATTACCGATGAAGATATTAGAAACTTTAATATGAGATCAAGAAGATATAGGAATAGAAGGATTGGTGATTTCTTAAAGGAACTTCAGTTAATAGAAGGAAGAAATACAGGTATTCCAACTGCTATCAAAGCAATTAAAGAAAACAATTCACCTATGCCAATATTTCTTACCGATGAAAATAGAAGTTATTTTTCTGTAATTATGCCTATAAATGAAGCATTTTTACAAAGTGATAATAATTCTAAGTTATCAAAAAGACGAAATAAAGAGGAAATAAAGCAAGAGATTTTGAAAATATTAAAAAATGAAAAGATGTCCACAAGTGCATTATATTTAAGGATGGGGTATAAAGGTAATATTTCAAAGACCTTTAGAACTTGTATTGCAGAATTAATTGAAGAAGGTTTAATTTATTGTAAAGATTCTAATAAAAATTCCTCTTCTAATGTTTTATTTTTAAAATAGACGAAATAGTCTTTTATAATTAGAATTTTATATAAAATCCTCTTAGTAATTGATTATTCGAAGATTATTTCTTGTCTTTTATAATTCAATAATCAATTAAGATTGCTTAGGCTAAAAACCTAAGTTTTTTTTATGATCTGTAATTAAATGTCAAAATCTGGTATACTGTAGCTAATAAGGAGTTGAGAAAATGAAGGATTTATTTTTAACTAATTATTCAGATATTAAGTTTCTTGATAAAATCAAAGAATCTATTAATAAATGTAATGCTTTTTATTTTTCTGTAAGCTTTATTAAAAAAGCAGGATTAATACTTTTAGAGCATGAATTAGAAGATGTATTAAAAAGAGGAGTAAAAGGAAAAATAATTACATCAACATATCAAAACTTTACTGATATTGCATCCTTAGAAACCTTTTATAATTGGATGCAAAAATATCCTAATTTCTCATGTCATTTAGATTTTGAATCATTTGGAGATAATGGATTCCATTCAAAAGGATATGTTTTTGAATATGATGATGAGGCTGAATTTGTCGTAGGATCAACTAATATAACGAGATTTGCCTTGCTTAAAAATGTTGAATGGAATGTATCATTATGCTCAAAAAACGAATTTAGTTCATATAAAGAAAGTATAAAAGAATTTAATTATTTATGGGATAAAACCCTATTATTAAATGAAAATCTAATTAATGCTTATAAGGTTAGACTTGATTATGCTATTGAAAAATGGGATATGGATTATTTAGATTCAAATACTAATATAATTATACCAAATGCCATGCAAAAGAAGGCTTTAAAGGAATTAAGAAGATATCGCGATATGGGTGTAAATAAAGCATTAGTTATTGCGGCAACAGGATCTGGTAAAACCTATCTAGCAGCCTTTGACGCAAGAAATTATGATGCAAAAAGAGTTTTATTTGTTTGCCATCGAGATAAGATTTTAGCTGACGCTAAAGAAACATTTATGAAAGTATTTGGCACTGAAAAATCATATGGGTTATTTGTTGGGGATAAAAAAGAATTAGATTGTGATTTCATCTTTGCATCTAATATTATGCTGTCTAATCATCTAGGTGAATTTGATTCCAAAGAATTTGATTATATTTGTATTGATGAAGCTCATCATAGTACCACCACAACCTGTAGAAAAATAATGGATTATTTTCATCCCGGTTTTTTATTAGGTATAACAGCAACTCCAGAGCGCATGGATAATGAAGATGTATTTGCTCTATTTGATAGGAATGTTCCCTATGAATTAAGGCTTAGGGATGCGATTATCAACGATTTAGTTGTACCATTTCATTATTATGGGATTAGGGATAAATATGTTGATTATCAATCAAAGGATAATACTAAGATTGCTAGAGAAATTGCAAAAAATATTAACATAGAGTTTATTTGCCAAGAAATTGAAAAGCATAAACCAGAGGGAAAGATTAAAGCCATTGCTTTTTGTACAAGCATCGCTCATGCTTCATTGATGGCAGAAGGATTTAATGAATTAGGTTATAATGCAATTTCATTAACTGGAAAAAATGATTTAGGGGTTCGAATAAAAGCTTTTAATGATTTACAAGATAATAATAACGACTTACAAATTATTTGTGCTGTTGATATTTTAAATGAAGGTGTTGATATTCCCCAAATAAACATGGTTTTATTTTTAAGGCCAACTGAATCACAAACCATCTTTTTACAACAATTAGGTCGTGGACTACGAAAATATGAGGGAAAAGAATTTGTTACTGTTCTTGATTTTATTGGTAATAATTATGATCGCTCCATTCAGATGGCTATGGCACTTGGAACATTAGGCCAATCTACTGTTATTGAAAAAAGATATTTAATGGATTTAGTAAGAGAAGATTTTATAGCCTTGAATATACCAGGAGTTATGATTAATATTGATGAATTATCAAAGGATGAATTAATCTATTTTATTAAAAACGAAAACTTTAATACTAAGGATTTCTTAATGAAGGATTATCAAAATTTTAGGAAATACCTTAATTTAGAGGTATATCCAAAGCATATGGATTATTTAAATAGTGATTGTTCGCCGGATCTAATGCGATTAATTAAGTCCAAGCTTAATGGTAAAAAGAATAAATGCTACTACAATTTTTTGAAGAAAATCGGCGAAGAAACATTGCCAATATTTACAGATGAGCAGGTTGCTTTTCTTGAAAGCTTTGAAGAATTGCTTCCAATTGTTCGTGTAGATGAATATCTAATTATTAATGAATTATTAAGCAATCATCTTGATATAAATAAATTAATTGGCTTTAATTCTAAAGTTAATGGTAATACCCTATCAAATGCCTTAAGTCTATTAAAAAAGGATGAGCTTGTAACTGATGATAATAGATTAAACATTTCAAAATTGAGTCCAGAGTTTGAGGAATATTTAGCTGATACTATTAATTATGGATTGACTAGATATGATATAGATTTTGGCGAATATGAAGGTCTATTTAAGCTTTATGGTAATTATTATAAGGAACAAATTATGCGAGTATTATGCCAAGATGCATTAATGTTTATGAAGGGAACTAAATTTGATGACAGTGGAGTAACATATATTTTTGTAGGGCTTAAAAAGGATAAATCTAAACAGGAAAGAACAAACTATAAAGATAAATTTTTATCATCAAAAATATTTCAATGGGAATCAGAAAATAATACAACCTGGGATAATCCAATTGGAATAAAGTTAAAGAATACTAAAGTAATTCATTTATTTGTAAGGAAAATGGATGAAGAGGATGGCATTACTTTACCTTTTACTTATTTTGGAACAGGATCATTCACTAATCCTCGGGAATCATTTGTAAAGGCCTTAAATAAGGATGGGACCGTGTCTTCAGTTCCTACCTTATTGTTTGATATCGTATTAGATAAAGATGTATCAAGAGAATATTTCTTTGATTTTGAAATACCAGAAGGTGAATAATATGAAGCATTATGAAGTTGTATGCGCCCTTATTTATAATGATGAAAACAAAATATTTTGTACCAAAAGAGGGCCGGGGAGAACTTTAGAAGGCAAGTGGGAATTTCCTGGTGGGAAAGTAGAAAAGAATGAAACTCATGAGGAAACGATAGTAAGAGAAATAAAGGAAGAATTAAATTCAATTATTGTCCCTTTAGAGTATATAGGAGAATCCTTTTATGAATATCGTGATATACAACCCTATGAAGATTTTTCAATCACTTTATATGCCTATAAATGTAAACTAATAAGCGGTGATTTATCATTAACTGAGCATATTGATAAAAAATGGGTATCAAAGAAAGAACTATATGATTTAGATTTTGCGGAAGCTGACAAGACAATATTTAATTTGTATTTTACATAATTCGACATATTTTATTTCTTGAATAATATATAATATTTGAAAAATGCTTTAGTTAAGCGAAAATCAAAAAGGGGATATATAAATTGAAAAAAATCATTTGGGTCTTTATCACAATAGCTTCATTAGCTTTATTAATCATGACTGTATTAATTATTTATGATAATTTAAGGGATAAAACAAAGGGCTGTTTTTTCAGAAGAATATATGGAAGCATTGGCTGTTTTGATGATAGCTCGATTATTGTAAATTATGAACTGTTTAATTTTAGTGAAACGGATATGAGCTTTTTAGATAACAAGGATAAGCTTTCCTTTAATGATAGCTCAATAACGATTGAAGGTGTTTCATATGAGAAAAACAATAAAGAAAAGAACCTTGAAACCTACACAGTTTCATTTAGTATTTCATTAAAAGAAAAGCGAAATGCCAATATCAAGAAGCTTATTTATGGAACTGAAAAGAATGTGGAATATTTATTAGGAGATTTAACCATTTATTATTTGAAGCAAGAGCGCTTATCTTTAAATCATAGTGTCGACACTGGATTAACAAATAATTGTGCCATCATCACAATAACTAATAATAAAGATTATCCGATAAATCTTGAAGAATTGTTATACGATGATAAATATATTAGTGTTACAAATTTCCAAGATGATTCTATTGCTATTGGAGAAACAAAAGAGATAAAGATTAACACTGTAATTAAAATTAATGATCATGATATCGTTTATTTTCTTCCGATACTTGAAATTATAATGAATGGCAAGACTTATTGCTTTATGCCATTTAATCAAATATCAAATTATAAAGGAATGACATATCAAGATGTTAAGGCATATATAAAATAAGGTAGAAAAAAAGGATTCAAGAGCGAATCCTTTATTTATTTTTATTGTGTGGGAATAATAAGACATCACGAATTGAAGAAGCACCAGTTAATAGCATTACTAAACGGTCGACGCCAAGTCCAATTCCTCCGGTTGGCGCTAAGCCATATTCTAAAGCCTCAACATAATCGACATCCATTTCGCTAGCTTCATCATTACCAAGAGCCTTTTCTTGTAATTGCTTGATGAAACGCTCGCGTTGATCGATTGGATCATTTAATTCGCTGAAGGCATTAGCATATTCTTTACGATTGATGAATAATTCAAAACGATCGGCAAAACGTGGATCCTTAGCATTCTTTTTAGCTAATGGACTGATTTCAACTGGATGACCATAAACAAATGTTGGTTGAATTAAAGTTTCCTCAACGTATTTTTCAAAGAAAGCATTGATGATATGTCCAACACCTGTAAAATGAGCGGGAACGTCAATTTGATGAGCTTTAGCTATTTCTTTAGCCTCCTCAAAAGACATTTCTTGGAAGAAATCAACACCACATTGTTCCTTGATACCCTCACACATATGTAAGCGACGATAGCCTTTGCCTAAATTGATTTCCTTTTCATCATAGGTTACAGTCGTAGTGCCTAAAATATTTTGGGCAACTGTGCTGATTAAATCCTCAGCTAAATCCATCATACCCTCCATATCTGAATAGGCAAGATAAGCCTCAACAGTTGTGAATTCAGGGTTATGAGTCGCATCCATACCTTCGTTTCTGAACAAGCGACCAATTTCATAAACGGCTTCAAGTCCACCAACAATTAGTCTCTTTAGTGGAAGCTCAGTCGCAATACGTAAGTAGAAGTCCATATCTAAAGCATTGTGATGCGTAACGAATGGACGGGCAGCTGCTCCTCCAAGGATTGGTTGAAGAACTGGAGTTTCAACCTCCACAAAACCTCGGCCATCAAAGAAATTTTGAATGGCACGAATTATTTTTGGTCGCGTTAAAGCAATGCGCTTAGATTCTTCATTTGTAATTAAATCAAGATAGCGGCGGCGTCTTGCTTCCTCAACATCCTGAAGTCCATGGAATTTTTCTGGTAATGGTCGTAAGGCCTTTGAAAGATGAATAAAATGCTCTGCCTTTACCGATAATTCATTAGTATTAGTACGGAAGACATATCCTTCGATTCCAACGATATCACCGATATCAGCGATTTTAAATACTGAGTATTCATCCTCACCAACATGGTCTTGGCGAATATAGCATTGAATAGTTCCTTCACGGTCCTGAATGTGAATAAATCCAGCTTTTCCTTGTTTTCTTTGAGTCATAATACGGCCAGCAATTTTAACATAAACTTGCATTGGCTCAAGCTCTTCTTTTGTATATTGATCATAAGCGTCCTTGATCTTTTTTGAATTTGATGTGCGGTCAAATCGATGTCCAAATGGATCAATACCTTTTTCACGTAATGTATTTAACTTTTCACGACGAATAATTTCTTGTTCTGTTAATTTTACATCCATTTTTATTTACCTCCAATAATAATAGCGTATATATTATATCATATTATTGTTTTTTTGACACTATAAAAATGATTTCATTTATTTAAAATAAATAAAACGGCTAGCTTAAGCCGTTTCATATAAATTTATTCAATTTTTTCAAAGTCTTGAGCGCCATGCTTACACAAAGGGCAAATATAATCCTCTGGCAATTCATCGCCTTCATAAACATATCCACAAACCTTACAAACATAGCCCTTGCTTGTTCCTTCTGGTTTTGGTTTAACATTAGCTTGATAATAAGCATAGGTCATGGATTCAACATTGGAAATTACGCGTGATTCGGTAACCGAGCAAATGAACATACCATGTGTTCCTAAATCGATGTAATCATCAACCTTTAATGATAGGAAGGAATTGATGTATTTAGGTAGGAAGACTAAACCATTATCGCTGCGTAAAACCTGAGTGTTTGCGAACTTATCAACATTTCTACCGCTAACAAAGCCAAAGTTTTCAAAAACGCTAAATGGCGCATCAACTGATAAACAGTTGACATTTAAAACCTTTGTTTGCTTTATGACATGATGAGAATAATTTTGTTTATTGATGTTTACTGCAATCTTTAAAGGACTATCGGTTAATTGGGTTACGGTATTAACAATTAAACCATTGTCCTTTTTGCCATCATTTGATGTTACAACATAGAGACCATAGCCAATATTATATAATGCCTTTAAATCATGCTTGTTGGCGGTTTCGCTGGCTTGAGCAACATATTCTTTGGTTAGACTCTGACATAATTCTTCAATTTGTTGGTGATTCTCTTCACTTAATCCAGAATTAATTTTTACCACTGGTTCGACAAATGTAAGATTCTTACAGCCTTCTAATTTTTCCTTCATGATTTTGGCCGCAAGTGGAGCCCATGATCCATTTTCAATGAAACCGATTGTGCGATTTTGATAGTTTCTTTCCACAAGGTTTTCAATAAATGTATTCATAAAAGGGAAAATAGAAGCATTGTAGGTCGTAGTAGCCAATACAAGCTTATTGTATCTAAAGGCATCCTCGACCGCTTCAGCCATATCGGTTCTTGCAAGATCACTTACTACAACCTTAGGACAACCGTTAGCCTTAAGCTTTTCAGCCAATTCTAAAACGGCTTTTTTGGTATTACCATAAACAGAAGTATAAGCAATCAAAATTCCTTCACTTTCAGCTTGATAGCTTGACCAAGTGTTGTATAAATTCAAATAGTATTCAAGATTATCCTTTAAAACAGGTCCGTGAAGTGGGCATATGATTTTAATGTCAAGGCTACTAGCTTTTTTAAGTAGACTTTGAACCTGAACACCATATTTTCCAACGATTCCAAAATAGTAGCGACGAGCTTCACAAGCCCAATCCTCTTCGACATCTAAGGCGCCAAATTTACCAAAGCCATCAGCAGAAAATAATACTTTATCGTAAGCATCATATGTTACCATAACCTCAGGCCAATGAACCATTGGTGCGAAGACAAAGGTAAGATTATGCTTACCTAAGGAAAGAGTGTCCATATTTTTTACGACTAAAGTATTGCTTGGGGCTTCACCAAAGAAGTTGTTCATCATTTTAAAGGTTTTATCATTCCCAACAACTGTTAAATCAGGATAAACCTTTAAGAGGTTCATAATATTAGCGGAGTGATCAGGCTCCATATGCTGAACGATAAAATAATCTGGCTTTTTGCCGTTTAAAACACGCTCGATATTGTCTAACCATTCATGCGTGAAGTTAATATCTACTGAGTCGACAACTGCGATTTTTTCGTCCATAATGACATAGGAATTATAAGCCATTCCATTAGGGACAACATATTGACCCTCAAATAAATCGATTTGATGATCATTAACACCAACATAGTATATATCTTTTGTAATATCCATTTTGATTTCTCCTTTGTTTCCTATTAATTATATTATATAATAATTTTTAATAAATGGATAACAATATGCATTAATTTTTTTGTTTTGATCTTTTAATGGGAATTTTGATTTTTTTTAAAAGACTTTTTCATTTTATTTAAAAGAGTTTTAATTGTTTCTGAAAGAAAGAGATTAACGTATATTTTTTTAAACAGTTTTTTAATGAATATAAGAATATAGTCAATAGTTATGAATCTTTCATCAAGGTTTAAAAATCGCATACCTATATAAAATCCCAAAGAAAGGAGAAGAAGCTGATAGAGGCCAAAATCGTGATTGGTAATGGCATCATAAAAAAGAATAAAGAGGACAATATGAAAAATCCAAAAGGCTAAATCCTTAAGGATTTCATATTTATTAAAATAATGATTGATTATCTTGTAGGTTATTGCCATAAATAACCCATAGATAAATAACAAAACCGCACATAACAATTCATGAAAGAACATTATTTAAAGAGCTTAGCAAAGATGTTTTCTTTTTTTTCTTTGATTCTTGGTTTATCAGTATAAGTGATAGAATTAACATACCCAGAAATACTAAGCTCTCCAGCCTCAATATTTAAACTTGTCATTTCCAAATCCCTGCCTGATATAACCATTTGTCCGAGGACAGTTTCTAAGATAAATTCATTTGTATTTAAGCATTCAATTTTTTTAATCCCAGTCACATCTAAGCTTTCGCGGTTTTTTACCATCATATGATGATTTTTAAAATCTTTTAATGCCTCATCGTTCATATTTTAATCACCTCAGTAGATATTATGCTAAAATTAAAAAAATATGAAAAAAAAACTCTAGAGAAAAATTAATCCCTAGAGTTAGTCTTCAACTCTTGTTTCTTCTAAAAGCTCATACATAAAATCACATTCATCTTTTTTTGGATTCTCAATCAAAGAGGTGACTTTTATTTTAATGAGCTTATTTCCAAAACGAATATCTAAAATATCACCAATAATAAGGTTTGTCGAAGGCTTAGCTACGCGGCCATTTATCATAATACGCGAAGCATCTGCCACATCCTTAGCGACAGTTCGCCTTTTTATAAGCCTTGAGAGTTTTAAAAATTTATCTAAACGCATTAGTGACCAACTTCTTCATTAGAATCATTAGATTCTTTAGATTCATTAGATTCGTTAGAATCTATATTTTCGGAAGAATCAGAATCTTTTTCTAAAGCCTTCTTGGCTTTCTTTTCTTCCCACCAGCCAAGCTTACCAGTTTCAACAATTTCATAGATATCCGATTTTGTTAATGTTTCAATTTCTAATAGATAATTGGCAATTGTTTTTAACAAATCAAGATTTTCTTGAATGCATTTAGTAGCTCTTTCGTAGCATTCATTGATAATATCACGAACAGCTTTATCAATTTCCATTGCTACATGGTCAGAGAATTGACGCTCATGCATGTAATCACGACCAAGGAAGACATTTTCATTGCCCATATCATATTGAACAGGTCCAAGCTCACTCATACCATATTCCGCAACCATTGCTCGAGCAATTTTGGTGGCTTGTTGGAAGTCATTGTGAGCTCCAGTTGTGATTTCACCAAAGTTGATTTCTTCGGAAACACGACCACCAAGATAACCAGTAATCTTATCTAAAAGGCTTTGCTTAGTCTCAAGCATTGTTTCCTCTTCAGGCATCATTAAGGCATAACCACCAGCACGACCACGAGGCACAATTGTAACCTTTTGAACGATATTCGCATTTTCAAGCTTAATACCAATAACCGCATGACCAGCCTCATGATGAGCAATCATAATGCGCTCTTTGGCCGTAATTTTACGAGTTTTCTTTGCAGGTCCCATCATTACACGATCCATAGCCTCATCAATATCGGCAATTTCGATAACCTTGCGGTTAGCTCGAGCCGCAAGAAGAGCTGCTTCATTTAAGAGGTTTTCAATATCGGCACCAGAGAAGCCTGGAATTCTTTGCGCAACTTCATCAAATTTAACATTTGGACTAAATTGTTTATTACGCGCATGAACCTTTAAGACAGCCTCACGTCCGATAACGTCCGGTGTGTTAATTGTAATTTGACGGTCAAAACGACCTGGACGAAGTAAAGCAGGGTCTAGAACATCAGGGCGGTTTGTGGCGGCCATGATAATGACACCAGAATTATTACCAAATCCATCCATTTCAACAAGTAATTGGTTTAGGGTTTGTTCACGTTCATCGTGTCCTCCACCTAAGCCGGTACCTCTTTGACGACCAACCGCATCAATTTCATCGATGAAGATGATACATGGAAGATTTTCTTTGGCTGTTTTAAATAAGTCTCGAACACGGGATGCACCGACACCAACAAACATTTCAACGAAATCCGAACCAGAAATGGAGAAGAATGGAACATTAGCTTCTCCAGCTACGGCCTTTGCAAGTAAGGTTTTACCAGTTCCTGGCGGACCAACTAATAAAACACCTTTTGGAACACGGGCTCCAATTTCGATATATTTTCGTGGATTTTTTAGGAAATCAATAATTTCCTCAAGCTCTTGCTTTTCCTCATCGCATCCAGCTACATCCTTGAAGGTAACAGATTTATCACGAGAAAGGCGAGCACGGCTCTTCGCAAAATCAAAGGCCTTATTATTACCAGAGGCATTTGAACGCATAATAATCACAAAGAAGATTACCATAATGATTATTGGTAATAATGAAAGAATTATTTCAAGCCAATTATTTGATTGATTGACTGCTGTGGAAGGCTTAATGTTGTTTAAAATCAATGCAGGATAAACCTCTTCCTCCCATTGATTAAGAGTCAAGATACATTCATAAACATAAGTTTTATCATTTTTAGTCATCGTACCTTTAATGTAGTAAAGACCATCGTTATCTCCACCAACACTGCGGAATGTGGCATCCTTAATTTCTCCATTTAGGATTGATAATTTGTAATCTTCGACTGATAATTTATTAGGTTCATTTGATAAATTAAAAAAGAAGAATAAGCTACCAATCACAATGATTAATAAAATAATGTAAATTCCGAAATCAAATTTTTTTCTTTTTGGGTTTTTTGGATCCATTTAAATAATCACCTCTTATTTTTCATAAATTTCTTTTTTTAATACTCCAACATAAGGGAGGTTTCGATATAATTCATTATAGTCTAGGCCAAATCCAACCACGAATTTATTTGGCACGGTAAATCCAATGTATTTAGGCTCAAAAGGAACAATTCTTCCTTCGGGTTTATCAAGAAGAGTCACAACCTCAACTGATAAAGCTCCGCGATTAATAAACATATCCGAGACAGCCTTTAAAGTCCTTCCAGTATCGACTATATCCTCGGCGATTAAGACATGACGTCCTTTGACATCGGTTGATATATCCTTTTTAAGAATTAAATCACCACTTGATGTTCCAGTGTAGCTTGAGACGGTCATGAAGTCAATTGTAATGTACGTTTCAATATGCTGAATCAACTCCATCATAAAAGGGGCACATCCCTTTAATAATCCGATGATGACTACATCCTTTTCTTGATAATCCTTGGTGATGATTTTTCCAAGCTCAATAGCTCTTTTTTGAATTTCATCATGAGTGACTAAGATTTCTTGAATATCATTTTTCATTTTGCGTTCTCCTTATCCAATACAAATAAGCTTCTGAATCTTCCTTTTTAGGGCCAATACCAATGACACCAATAATTTCCTTTTTGTTATTTAAAACAACAGGGATTATATCCCGCAAATAAAGGGGAATTTTTTTATCAATTAAATGTCTTTTTAATTTTTTGGTCCCATAATCAAAGTGGATAACATCCCCTTCCCTACGGGATCTAACAATTAGGGGAAGACTCATTGTATTATTATAACATATATTAATATAATTGTAATTAGAAAATTCTTTTTTTTTCGTAAAAATGATTTCATCACCGTTTGGTAAGTGATAGGTCCCATAATCATTAATTACAATTTCATAAGGAATATTGACTTGTTTTTCTTCAATAAAGCCATCGTTATAGCTCTTTTTAAAGAAATATCCTTGGCCCAAATCGATTTCTTTGAAACCATCACTATATATGATGTCCAAAATAGAATCAATTTTTAAGGAAATATTATTAATTTTCTTTTCCTCAAGCATAAGAGAAATGATGTCACGTTTAATGGCCTCATCTGCTTTATTGAATTCGTTAATGTTGATTTTTTGATTCCATTTGTTATAAAGATCTAATGAATTTTTCCTTATGTAGCTAAAAGCATTAGAGGCTTGGTTAGAAAAATTTATAAATTCCTGATAAAGATTAGGGTTTTCCTCCTTTAGCTTGGGAATGATATAATGACGATAGCGATTCCTTGTATAATGGTCGGTTTGATTAGATGAATCCTCATAATAGGTTATTTTCTTTTCATTAGCGTAAGATGCAATTTCGCAACGATTTACGCAAAGCAAGGGGCGAATAATTTGAAAGCCATCACTTTTAACTAATGGCTTAATACCGGCATATCCTAAAAGATTTGAGCCTCTTACAAGCTTCATCAATATGGTTTCAACCAAATCATCTAAATGATGGGCGGTCGCGATGGTTTTTGTATTGCTTTCTAAAGCAATTTTTTTAAAGAAGTCATATCTTTTTGATCTGGCCTCATCATGAAAATTTTTCCCTTCAATTTTATCTAATACTAATCCATAGAAGGGAACATGCATACAATCACAAAGCTTTTTGATCTCTTCATATTCCATATCACTTTCTGGTCGAACCTTGTGATTAACATGACAGACAATTAGCTTATACCCGAGGTTATATAAGCAATGGAAAAGAACCATTGAATCAATCCCTCCACTTAGGGCAATGACAATGGCTTCATTTTTATTGGCGAGATTTTGTTTTTTAATGTATTCATCAATATACTTTTCCATTTCAAACCACCATTTATTAGTATAACACGGATTTATGGTATTTTTGTGTATAATTTATTTTATGCTGCACATTTTTCAATCTTTAAAACCACAATTGACATATCATCGAGAGCTTTTTTTTCTTTTATGATTATTTTATTTAAAATGTCATAAGCCATTTCCTGCGGACTTTTGTGAAGAGACAATAGAATAGCCTGTTCCATTTCTGAATCAGTTATATTATCATTGATACCATCACTAGCCAAAATAATGCAATCCTGATCCTCAAGCATGAATTCATCCTTGGTGATAAGGTCATTTATCCCAAAAGGTAGATTTTGATTGTATATAACGGATATGTGAGAATTGCGAACTAAATAGGTATTAGATGATCCCATTTTAAATAAAATAGCTTCTCTTGATGATTTGTTGATTTCTAAAAAATCTAAGGTTGCGTATTGGTCCATATTTTCTTTTAAGGAATAGAAGGTATTTAGCATATTGATGCTTGTGTTTGGATTAACCTCAAATTCAGTGATTTTATCTAAGAGCTCAAGGGTTTCTTTACTTTCGGTATAGGCCTTATATCCGCTTCCCATCCCATCACTAATCGCTGCGATAAAAATGCCGGTATCTAAATCTTTAATCATATAGTTATCACCACCAATATTTAAGCTGTCTTTGGTGATGGCTCCATGACCATAGAGGATGTTAATGGCGATATAAGGGACTATGGAAAAGTAAACGCAGTCGCTACTTTGACTTTTGATTTCCAAAGAAACCTTTGTGTGAAGCCTTTTTTCAGCTTCCCTTTTAACGATATCCCTGACCTCATCTAGGGATGCACCATGAAGTCCTAATTCAATCCAAAAATCATTTTTGAAAATACGTCTTACATTGAAAAGCATAATTTTATATCCACTATCAATTAAGCTATTTTTGAAATCTAAAAACATTTCTAAATGCATTTCACGCTTACTGGAGAGGTCAACTACATATTGTCTTAGGGTGTTAGAAACGCCAATGATTTGTTTCGTTAGGGCTTGTTCGTTTTTGGATTTTTCCTTATTGAAATTATATTTATTTTTCATGATATTAGCCTTGATGATGATTTCATCATGATAAGGACAGCCGTTAATGAAATCTAAGGTTAAGCTTTTATCTCTTTTAACCATAATACTATTACCGTAAAGAAGACAGCTTTTTAAAAAAAGATAAGCTTCATTTTTATGCTGAATCAAGCAATTATTTCTTTTTTCACATTTTCCACAAAAGGTATTAATTAGATAGGAATATGATTCGCTCATCTTTACCTGGGTTTCACGATCTGTAATAAATTTTCGTTCAAATTCATCTAAAAAGCTCGCGAATTTTAAAACCTGATCATTAAAATTATTGATGACATTATCGTACATATTAAGAATACTTGTCCTTTTCTCAAAATAATCTAAATGAATGAGCTTAAATAATTCATAGGCTAAGCTTGTCCCTATAATAATTAGTATCTCTGTTTGATTAAGGAAATGATAGAAAAAGTAATCAACTGCGATTAGACTGATGGTGATAAGGAGAGGATAATATTTTGGAAGTAAATAAATAATCGCAAGTAAAAGAAAGACAATTCCTTCTTGGTAATTGAGATAATATGTTGATAATAAAAAGGTAAAAATGGCTAAAACTAAAGAAAATCCTTTGATATTTAATCTTGTAAGATAAAAAATCAAGATGATTTCAATTAATAAAAAATAATCTTGATTAAATCCTACCGCCGAGGTAGCTAGGATAATACATGTAATTGCTTGGAGGCGTTTAATATTTAAAGCCTTAATGATGTTATCTCCTAATACTCTAAAGTAATTGAGAGTTTTGATTTGGAAGAAAAAAATAACCATCGAAATAAAGATTGAACCTAGTAATAGGTATAGGTTGTATTCAAAAAAGATAATACGGATACCACTTGAAATGATTAATGTCAAACCTAAATAGCCTAAGCTAAAGTAAAGGTTTTTGGAATAAAATCTCCGCAAAAGAACAGCTAGTCCAATCATAATTAAAATAATGGAGGTTACAGCTACCGATGGAGATATTATTAATGAGGGAATAAATAAAAGGGGATAACGAAAATCAAATAGTCCATATAGCACTATCATCGCAATGACTAGGGATTCGATTTCGAATATGTGATAGCTTTTGATTAGGATAAAGGGAATAATTAAGAGTGTTAAGTATTTTAATGCTTGTTTCATGATTTCACCTCAGAAATGATTTTGATTATCATTATAATGAAATTGATTTGCATTTACTGTCGAAATAATGTATTATACCATTGGTGATGAAAAATGATTATTTTAGCTTCGGGTTCTCCCCGCAGAAAAGAGCTTTTAGAAAGAAATAATGTCCCTTTTTGTATAATTAAAAGTGACGTTATTGAAAATATTGAGCCTAGCCTTTCGCCAAAAGAGGTTGTTAAATATTTAAGTAAAATCAAAGCGTGTGATGTTTTTGATAAGCATCCAAATGATTTTGTGATTGGTGCCGATACGATTGTTGTTTTAGATGACTTAATTTTAGGAAAACCAAAGGATCGTAATGATGCTAGAAGAATGCTTTCTTTATTAAGAGGAAGGGCTCATACTGTTATGACAGCTGTGACCTTTGCGTCGAGCAATGAAATTAAAACCATTCTTTCGGAATCAAGGGTTTATTTCAATGATATCAGTGAAGAAGAAATAGATGCTTATTTAGATACTGATGAGCCTTATGATAAGGCTGGCGCCTATGCAATTCAAGGAATAGCATCGAAGTTTATTTCTCATATTGATGGTGACTATAATACAATTGTTGGATTTCCAATCGATTTGGTTATTGAAGAACTTAAAAATAATAAATTAATTGGATGATAAATAAAAAATTTGAGTTTCCCCAAAATTAAATAAGGGTATAAAAAAAATCTGAGGTAAAAAATACTTCAGATTTTATGCCTTTATATAGTGAAAAAGAACCCTAAAAATCGTATAATATAATTGCCAAAAATCATTATACAAAGGAGTTCTTTTTCATGAAAAATTATAACACATTAAACGATTATTTAAAAGATGAAATTGCAAATTTTGTTAAAAACATTTCTAAATTGTTAGAGATTATATGTTAAGATGGAAAATTGAAGAAAATTTCAAGTATAAAAA
>CAZWLD010000018.1:0-36951 GCA_964634685.1 uncultured Anaeroplasmatales bacterium | reverse complement strand
CATATGAAAAATTCATAACAATATTATTAGATAAAGAAACAATAATAAATTATGTATTTGAATACTCAAATAATAATTGTGCATTGGTTTATTATAATAATTGCTTTTATACCTTAAAAGAAGCGTATACAAATAAGATATTATTGATTGAACATTTGGATGAACTAATTAAAAGATTTCCAGTTTCATCAGGGGACGGATTGGAACTTAACGGAGACCCAATATCATAGAGAGTGAGGAGAAAAAATGTATAAGATAATGAAAAAAATATTACTATGCTTAATACTAGTTTCAATATTTTAATTTAATCTCAGAAATGTTTCGATTAATACTAAAAGCAATTCAGTAATAGAAAAGGTGTATTTTAATGCGACATTAGAACAGGATTTTTCAGATAATGAAATATTAATTGTTTTAAACAAAGAAACATCAAGACAATTAGATTTAAATATGGCGTTCTAAAGTATTGATTATGATGAACTGGAAGATTTGACTAGTTCATATGATACTGTAGATGAAATGAATGATAATTTTAGAAGAATATATAAAATGACAATAAAAGATTCAAATAAACAAAAAATACTTAATGTAATAAAAGAATTAGAAGATATTGATTATGTGTATGCTGCAGAGCCAAATTATTTTGATAAAGTGCTTAGTGTTCCTAATGATTATTCATCGACTAGTCAATATGCTGTAAATATGATGGATTTAGATAAAGCGTGGAGTTTTACTACTGGTTGTAGCGAAATAACAGTTGGAATAATTGATACTGGAGTTGATGGTGATCACGCTGATTTGCAATATAATATAAATGTAGAATTGAGTAGATCATTTTCCGCGGATTTTACTGATCCGTTAGATGATTTGGTAGGTCACGGAACCCATGTTGCAGGTATTATTGGAGCAGTTGGAAATAATGGTATCGGATTGACTGGTGTAAATTGGGAGGTTTCAATTGTATCTTTAAGAGTAGCTAATAATTCAGGTAATTTACCAATCGGAAATGTCATTTCTGCCATCAATTATGCAAATGAAGATGAAATAAACATAGACATCTTAAATTATAGTGGTGGTGGGTATAATTATTCTGATTTAGTTATTTCAAGAGAACAAGCTATTAGAAATTATAGTGGTTTATTTGTTTGTGCAGCAGGAAATGATGCAAAAAATACTGATGAAGAACCTCATTATCCTTCTTCACATAGTATTTCAAATTTATTATCAGTTGGAGCACTAAATAGCAGCGGATCCAGAGATTCATATTCAAACTATGGAATAAATACGGTAACATATATGCTCCAGGGGGAAATATATTTAGCACAATAAATGGTAATTCGTATGCCTATTATTCAGGTACATCAATGGCATCACCGCAAGTAGCTGGTGTAGCAGCATTATTACTATCGATAAAACCAGATTTATCCGCCTTACAGCTAAAAAATGCAATTTTGAACAGTGCTGAGGAAATAAATATTAATGTTCCTGATGGTTCAACACAGACAGTAAAAAAACTTAATGCGTTTAATGCAGTTAAATATGTTTTAAACTTATGTTCATCATATTTGCAATTAAATTATAACAATAAGTATATCAATAAAACTATAGATGGAACAACTCCTTATTTTATTGATAACAATGCAATGGTTAGATTAGGCGTTCAAAATGCATATGATTATAGATTTGTTATTTCTTCAACACAGCCAATCAATATCACCTTTTATGATTATCAATTAAATATGGTTGCCACAAATATAATCTATTCTAACGGAAATTGTAAAGCTGAATTTTCAAAAAATTTATCTTTAGGAGGGTATTATTTGTTAGTTTCATATTTAGATGAAACTAACTCTGGAGTAATTAGTATGAGTATTTATGGCCCCCCACATTCTCATATGTATGATGATTGGGTTTACTACAATAGAACATCGCACATAGAAGTATGTGAATGTGGTGCTACTGGGCAAACAAAAAAATCTCATGTAATTCGTTCTTCTGATATAAAAAATAATAAAGCAAATTGTTTAGAGTGTGGTCATTTGCTAGATTTAAATTTAGATATGGCTACAGTATATTCTCTTAATGATAATAGAAAATATTCGATTAATGGGAGCTATATTTTACCAAGTGGGATTGTTATTTTAGTTGACGAAGATATTAACGCATATTTTAATAATACATTGATTTTCTATAATAAAAATGATATTCCTCAAATGTCTTAAGAAAATATTATTGATTATTTAGAAAAAATAACTGAAGATATAAAAAACTATGTTGGAAAGATTTATTGTAAACTCGTTGCTTGATTACCTACAAAGATTAAAGCAATAATTAATGCAACGAATAAATACAGTGTAAAGAAATTTTTTACCTAATCAATATTGGACTATAACCATGATTTTGGTAAAACAACTTATAGATTTTGGTAAAACAGAAAATAAGTATTGCATTTAGTATTTATCTATGATAAAATTAAAAAGGTCCTAAAAGGCCACATAGCTCCGCTGGATAGATTGTCTATGAGCGAAATATTATATAGGAGTGTATGAAAGCATGGATGAAAAAGTAACAAAGGCCCCTCGTTTAAAGGGTCAAGCATTAATCGCAGACATCACAAAGAAGTACATGAAGGAAGTTCCTGCCTTCCGTCCAGGAGACACACTTAAGGTTTATGTAAAGATTGTGGAAGGTACTCGCGAGCGTATCCAATTATTTGAAGGATTATGTATCAAACGTCAAGGTGGAGGAATTAGTGAAACATTTACTGTTCGTAAGGTTTCTTACGGTGTAGGTGTTGAACGTACTTTCCCAGTAAACTCACCAGCAATTGACAAAATCGAAGTAGCAAGAAAAGGCCGCGTACGTCGTGCTAAGTTAAACTACATTAGAACATTATCTGCAAAAGCAGCTCGTATTACTGAACGCCGCTAATGCAAGAGGACTCGTTAAGAGTCCTTTTTTTCACCTTTTTTTTCCTTTATAATATACTAAAATTAGGTGAATGTGTTGAAATATTTTTTGATTGGAATAAAGGGCTCAGGTATGAGTGCCTTGGCAAAGCTTTTATATGATAAGGGTCATCATATAGCCGGAAGCGATGTGGAAACTACCTTTTTTACTGAAGAACAATTATCTTTTTGTCGGATTTATCCTTTGGGCACGATTTTAGAGGATTATGTATATATTGTCGGTAGTGCTTTTGTTGGTGGAAATGATCATTTAGAGGTTATAAAAAGAGGATATCCAGTTTATCGATACAATGAATTTTTACATACCTTAGATGGAATTGGGATTGCCGTTTCGGGGACGCATGGTAAAACAACGACAACGAGCTTGATTGCTCATTTGTTTAGAAATGAAAGAATTGATTATATTATTGGTGATGGAAGCGGAAAGGGAATTATTGATAATGATTATTTTATTTATGAAGCATGTGAATATCAAAAGCATTTTTTGGCTTATTATCCCCATTTTCTATTGATAAATAATATTGAATATGAGCATACGGATTTTTATAAATCGATTGAGGAAATAATTGATACCTTTCAAGAATTAGTTAATCAAAGTAATATTTGTCTAATTAATGGTGATGATGAAAATTGCTTGAAATTACAAGGTAATAATATTATTCGTTTTGGCTTTGACGATAATAATGACTATGTAATTAAAATTGTCGATGATAAATATCCTTATCGAATCAAAATCGTTCATGATTCGGTTTCCTATTATTACACTATTCCATATTACGGAAGACATATGATTTATAATTGCGCTGGTGCGATTATTACAGCCTTGATTCATAATATTGGAGATATTCAAAGGTCAATTGATTCTTTTAAAATGCCTTCAAGAAGAATGGCAGAGTACCGGATAAATGAATACTTAATTATTGATGATTATGCTCATCATCCAACCGAAATAAAAGTAACGCTTGAGGCTATACAGACAAAATATAATCGAGATATTGTTTTAGTTTTTGAACCTCATACTTATAGCAGAACCTTAGATTTGATTGATGATTTTGTGGATGTATTAAAAGAAGTAAAATATTTATTTATTGCGGATGTTTTCACATCGGTCCGGGAAAATAGGCAAGGAAATATAAACTTTTTGTTAAAGCGATTGCCAAATGCTCGTCATTTTGAGTCGGTATCGGAGCTAATTGAATTCAAAGATAAGGTTATAGTATTTATGGGAGCGGGTACAATATATAAAAGAATCGAAGATTTGAAAAAAATAATCGTATGAAAACATAAATTTATAAGGGATTATAATCATTGTAATTAGATACTTTTTTTGATATATTATTAGTGTGGCAAGTTAACCAACCCTTGATAGTTTTCGAGTAAATTACCTTAGGACTAATAGTATTTTTGATTTGAACCTCTCTTTAGGTAAAAAACTAAAGGGGGTTTTTGTAGATTTTATAAAAGGAGGCGCAGATATGCTTCATAAATTTAATACGCTATTTTTAGTATTGGGATTAATTCTTTTTGGCTTCATATTGACTTCTTGTTATAAAGAAGAAAGATTTACTTTTAAAGAAGGAAAATATGGATATGCAGGAGACCAATTTGTTTTTTATAATGAAATCAAAATTGATTATGTAAGTTTAAATTTTATTAGTGAAAATGTTGATGATAAAGAAACGAATATTCTAGTTAATAGAAAAAACAATGCCTCTTATTATGTGGATATCTATCTTGAAAATGATAAGAACGAAGGCTTTTCTTGTAACTTTAAATCTCTAGGAAAAGTAGGAGATCAAATTGATAGGTATTATATAGAATTAGATATTTCAAATTTTATTAATGTTGAAAACTCAATAATATTAATGGTTTTGGAAATTGAAAATTCAAATTATTATAAAGAAGATAGAAATAATTTTGAAGCAGATAAGATATTTTTATCAATTAAAAAATTCACAATAGATGGCAATGTTGTCACTGAATATTCTTTTCCTTCAAGGTTGATGTTAGAATATGTAGATGAGTAGATATTAATTATTATTATGATGTTATTAGACGTATTTTAATAGTAAATTGTTCTGAACTAATAAAGATGAATACATTTTGAGGTTTAATTCATAAATTACGATTTGATCGATGATTTTGTGGATGTATTAAAAGAAGTAAAATATTTATTTATTGCGGATGTTTTCACATCGGCCCGGGAAAATAGGCAAGGAAATATAAACTTTTTGTTAAAGCGATTGCCAAATGCACGTCATTTTGAGTCGGTATCGGAGCTAATTAAATTCAAAGATAAGGTTATAGTTTTTATGGGAGCGGGTACGATATATAAAAGAATCGAAGATTTGAAAAAAATAATCGTATGAAAATATTTTCATAATTTGAAAATCAATGAAAATCACTTTCATTGGCATTGAATGGCATTTTTTTTTGTGATATACTTAAGGCAAAGGGAGTTGATAGCATGAGTAATGCAACAATTTATGATGTTGCTGGAGCAGCTAAGGTTTCTTTAGCAACAGTTTCAAGAGTTTTAAATAATCCTGAAAAGGTTAAGCCAGAAACAAGAGAAAGAGTATTGCGCGTAATAAATGAGCTTGGATATCGTCCAAATGCCATTGCACGCGGCCTTGCGAGTCGTAAAACAACAACGGTTGGTGTTATTGCTTCTGATTTGTCACGGGCATCGGTAGCTCAAATGTTGAGTGGAATTTCCGATATTGCGAAAAATTATAAGTATTCAATGAAATTATTCACAATCAGTGATGTTAATGATGTTGATGATGTTATGCGCAATGTCATCGCTGAACAGGTTGATGGTGTTCTATATTTAAATGATGAGCTTGAGGCTTCAAGCATTGAAACAGTTATTAGCATGCTTGAGTCTTGTAGTATTCCGATGGTTTTAACAAATGTTGTTTTGCCTAATAAAAATATTCCTTCGGTTAGTATTGATTATGAAGAAGCTGGCTATGAGGCTTGTAAAAAGCTCATTGATGAAGGAAGAAAAAATATATATTTACTAAGTACAATTCGTAAATATACGGTAAATGATTGTAAAGAGGTAGGATATGAAAGAGCTATGAAAGAAGCTGGCCTTGAATCGCATATCTTTAGAACAAGTGGTGATACAACAATTAATCGCAAGCAATTCGAATCTTATTTCGTTGGTAATGATGTTGATGGTGTGATTGCCGTTCGTGATTCAATTGCGGTTTCATTTATGAATGTTATGTTAAATAAAGGAGTAAATGTTCCGGAGGATATCTCAATTGTTGGTTTCCAAAACACTAAATATGCCCTTTTATCAAGACCGAACTTGACATGTATTGATATTCCGGTGTATGATATAGGTGCTGTTTCAATGCGTTTATTAACAAAATTGATGAATGGTGAGGAAAATACCGAAACGAAGGTTGTATTACCACACCGTATTATCATTCGAGGCACAACTAAATAAAGTGATGATTAAGAAAAGTAGTATCTATGGTATTTTTTAGAGACGAGGTGGTTGGTGAAAATCTCGATTTATGTAGGTATGAATACACTTATGAGCTTTTATAGTCAAAACTATAAACGGATTTCCCCGTTACAGGAATTAAAGGGCTAGATATATTCTAGAACTAAGGTGGTACCGCGTCAATTAACGTCCTTAGATTTAAGGATGTTTTTTTTATTTATTTTAGGAGGAAAAAAAGATGACTGTATTTGAAGATTTACAATGGAGAGGTCTAATTCAAGACATCTCAAGCGAAGATTTAATTGAAAAGCTAAACAATGGCGGATTAACATTTTATATTGGAACAGATCCAACCGCTGATTCAATGCATATTGGGCATTATTCATCATTTCTAATTTCTAAGCGTCTTGCTAAGGCGGGACATCATCCAATTTTATTAGTTGGAGGCGCAACCGGAATGATTGGTGACCCTAAGCCAACAGCTGAGCGTCCGATGATTTCCAAGGAAGAGGTAAATAAGAATTTCATTGGCCTAAAGAATCAAGCAGAAAAGATTTTTGGCTTTGAGGTAGTTAATAATTATGATTGGATTAAGGACATTAATACCATTGATTTTTTAAGAGATTATGGAAAATATTTTAATGTTAACTATATGCTTCAAAAGGATAAGGTAAAATCAAGAATGGAAACAGGTATTACCTTCGCCGAATTTGCCTATATGATTTTACAAGCCCTAGATTTTCTTCATTTATTTGAAACACGTAATTGTGTTTTACAGGTAGCTGGATCGGATCAATGGGGAAACATCACATCAGGTATTGAATTAGTAAGAAAAAAGCTTGATAAAGAGGTTTATGGTATGGTTATGCCATTAGTAACGGATTCACGTGGTGTTAAATTTGGAAAGACTGAAGGAAATGCTTTATGGCTTGATGAAAATAAAACATCATCATATGAGCTATATCAATATATGATTAATCTAGAGGATTCTATGATAATTAGTTACTTAAAAAAATTAACTTTCTTATCAAAGGAAGAGATTTTGGATATCGAGGAGCGTCATTTTGCTCATCCTGAGGAAAGAATTGCCCAAAAGGCTTTGGCAAAGGAAGTAATTACCGATTTACATGGCGCTGATTCATATCAAAGAGCTTTAGATTTATCCAATGCTTTGTTTAGCGGCAATATCGCTTCTTTGACGGCAAAGGAAATTGAAATTGGCTTTAAGGATGTGCCAAATTTTGAAATTAAAGAAGATATTAATATCGTTGATGCCTTAATTGCAATAAAGCTCGCATCATCAAAGCGTGAAGCTCGTGAATTTGTTCAAAGTGGAGCTGTTATGGTTAATGGTAATAAAATTTCGTCATTAGAATATACTGTAACAAAGGATAATGCAATCGAAGGAAAATTCACTGTTGTCCGCAGGGGAAAGAAAAAGTACGCATTAATCAAACATTAAAGGAGTTTTATGAAAGTATTTTTAATAGGTGGTTTTATCGATCAAAATGGCTTTTCATTGTTGGAAAAATATTTAGAAGAGGATACCTATTATATTGCTAAAATAAATGGACACACTAATGATTATGCAATACCTCCTTACCAAAATTGGATTTTAGAAGTTGATCTTCAATTTCAAAAATTCGCCCTTGGTGGGGAGGTTTTTTTAATTGGTTTTTCAATGGGGAGTATTATTGCATCCTATTTGAATCTAAAGTATTCCCATTTAATTAAGGGATTAGTATTTATTAGCCCAGCCTTTTATCATCACTATTTTGATCATTTTAATTTGAATGTATTTAAAGAAATTAGAATTCCCAAAAAATGGAAAAAACTTCCACGAAAAAGACTTATTTTTGGATTGAAGGAATTAAATAAAATGTCTCATCATGCCAAGGATTATAAGTGGCTAAGCTATATTAAGAAACCGATATTAATTATTCAAACCAAAAATGATGGCTTTATTGCCAAGGATTCGGGGAAAATGATTTATAATCAAATTCCTAGTAAGATGAAATATCTATTGTTTTTTGAGGGAAAGCACAATTTATTTGAGGGAACTGATAAGGATCAGGCTTGTCAAACTATTATGTCTTTTTTAAAGCATTTTAGCATATAAATTAATGGTGATAGATATAAAAATAATTGACACAAAAAGGATTAAGGAAAATGCTATGCTTTTATTATCAAGGTATAAGCTATGGGCTGTGGTAAAAAATGATGCTTATGGTCTTGGCCTTATTACTATTTCTTCAAAATTGATTAAGGCTGGAGTTAAGAATTTTGCGGTTATTTCGCTTCATGAGGCGGTTTTACTGCGAGAATTATCTAACGAGATAAATATTTTATTATTGGGAACGATTCCTTTTTCTGATATCGACATTATACTAGAAAACCGAATTATTGTTTCTGTTAACGATAAATCTGATTTAGATAAACTCGAGTCGAATGTTTTGAGAGCTGTCAAGGTTAATTGCGATTTAAACCGCTTTGGCGTTTCAATTGATGAGGCTAAGGAAATAGAGGGTGAGTTTTATTACAGTCATTTAGCTTTGCCTAATAGTAAGCTGGCAAAAGAGTATTTAGATTTTGGTATTAATCAAATTGGAAGTAGTAAGCTACTTATTGGCGAAGAGGTTCGCGTTGGCTATTTGTTGTATAAGAATGCAATGTCAATAATTGATGAAATTTGTTTTGTCAGAAATGTTAAAAAGGGTGAAATGGTTGGCTATGATTATAAAGTTGAAGAGGATATGCGAATTGGCATTTTAAATATTGGGTATTATAATGGTTTAGTTAAGGCTAATCAAGGACGAATGGTTTATGTTAAAGGCAAATTCACTCCGATTTTAAGTATTGCGATGAATCATTGCTTTATCGCTTTGACTGATGAAATGAAAATAGGAGATGAAGTTGAAATAGTAGGTCCTCATATAACAATTGATGATGTGTCCGCTTATTTGAAGACTAGCCCCTATGAGGTTTTAGTATCGTTTAAAGAAATAGAAAGAAAGTATCTATAATTGTCTAAAAATGTGATATAATCATATTGGTGGTAATCGATGTATAGAGTATTATTTAATCCCCTATCAAAGAGTGGACGTAATAAAAAAATAATTGATCATATTTTGGATAAGCTAAAAAAGATGAATGAAGAATATGATTTGTTAAGTATCATTGATATAAAAAATTTTAATAATTATTTGGATGAAATTCCTTTATCAGATAAAATTTTAATTGTTGGTGGCGATGGCACAATTCATTATTTAGTGAATTTTCTTGATGGAAAGGATATTAAGCATGAAATATATTTTTATGGTGCTGGAACGGGAAATGATTTTGTTCGAAATGTCGATTCAAAGGAAGAATTTGTTTTAATTAATGGGTATTTAAATAATCTTCCGATTGCCTATTTTGAAGGAATTGAAAGAAGATTTGTCAATGGCTGTGGAATGGGCCTTGATGCCTATGTTTGTGAATGTGTTAATAAAGGAAAGGGTAAAAGTCCTATTGCCTATAAGCTTAATACAATTAAGGGCTTTATGAAATATAAAAAATCTGATTTGAGCATTGAAATTGATGGGGTTAAGGAAGAATGCAAGGATGTTTGGCTGCTTTCAGTTATGAACGGTATTCATCAGGGTGGAGGAATGAAGTTTACTCCCGATGCGATTATGAATGATGATTATTTGGATATTTGCTTAATAAAGGGATATAAGCGATTAAAGGTTTTATCACTTTTTCCCAAAATATATAAAGGTAAGCATGTTAAGTATGTTGACATTCGAAGATGTAAAGAGATTAAAATTACTTCAAATAAAGGGTTATATCTACAATTAGATGGTGAAGTTATTAGCGATGTAAAGGAATTAGTTGTTAAAAATAAAAAACAAGCGTGAAGCTTGTTTTTTATTTTAAACCAATTGTTCGATAAATTTTAGAAAGCTTTCTTGAAGCAATATAGTTAGCTTTTTCTCGTCCCTTGGCTAATATTTCTTCAATGACACCACTTGATTTGATTTCCGTAACTTTATTTTGTAGATCTGTTAAGAAATTGCATACAACATCCGCAACCGCCTTTTTAAAGGTACCATAGCCTTGACCATTGTATTCATTGCAGATGTCTTCGATTGACCTGTTTGATAAAGAGGACATTATGGTTAATAGGTTAGAAATACCTGGCTTGTTCTCCATATCAAAGCGAATTTCATTTTCACTATCTGTGACAGCACTCATAATCTTTTTTCTTGAGATATTTATATCATCTAATAAGTAAATAGTTCCTTTATCAGATTCTGATTTGCTCATTTTTTTAGTTGGGTTAGATAGGGAATAAACCTTGGCTCCTTGTTTAGCCATTAATGGCTCTGGTATTTTAAATTTGTCACCATAGTGGCTATTGAAGCGAATAGCAATATCCCTTGTTAATTCAACATGCTGTTTTTGATCAACACCAACAGGAACATAATCGGCATCATAAAGAAGAATATCGGCGGCCATTAATGCTGGGTAAATGAAGATACCAGTGGGAATAGATCCATGTTCCATGTTCTGGGTTTTATCCTTATATTGGGTCATTCGGCTTAATTCACCCATATTACTATTGCAGGTTAGAATATAGCCTAATTCCGCATGCTCGTGAACTTCACTTTGCTTAAATAGGCAGACCTTTTCGGGATCTAATCCGCAAGCTAAATAAATAGCGATTAAATCAATACTGTTTTGTCGTAATTCTTTGGGATCAATTGGGAGGGTTAGAGCGTGTAAGTCGGCAAGGAAGATGAACATTTCATATTCATCCTGATATTTGATAAATTGACTTAAGGCTCCGATGTAATTTCCAAGTGTGACCTTTCCGGTTGGTTTGATTCCACTAAGCATTCTTTTCATATAATCATCCTTTCTAATAAAAAAACGCCCTTGATTATTCAAGGACGCTAATTGCGCGGTACCACCTTAATTTCTAGAAAAATCTAGACACTTTGAACTCTTAACGCGAGCAACGGATGTGATTGGCATCTCTCCAAGGTCCATTCCAACTATTTCCTATCTTTCACTATCATAGGTCGCTATTTTTTAGTTGTACTATTCCTTTTCTTTGAATTAAGTATATCTTATCACATTTTTTTTAGTTTTTCAATGTCTTTTCTAATTCATCTAGTAAATTGTCTAAACGACGCACAACAGCCATAAATGGTTCAGCAGTTGTTAAATCAACACCGGCTTTTTTCACAAGATTAACTGGATAATCAGATCCACCGGATTTTAGTAATCCTAAATATTTATCCATTGCCCCAGGAATGTTATTTTTAATATCTTCATAGAGCTTTAAAGAAGCACTATAGGAAGTTGCATATTGATAAACATAGAATGGGGTTTTTGTTAAATGAGGGATATAAGCCCAAACATATTGTTTACCATTTTCTTCAGTGATGTCAATATCATAATATTGCTTATATAAGTCAATCATGATTTGGGAAAGAGAGTTTGCGGTAACGGCTTTGCCTTCCTCAACAAGCTTGTGAGCTTTATATTCGTAGGTTGCGAATAAGGCTTGACGATAGAAGGTTGCGCAAATGTCGTTGATTGCTTGTTCTAAAAGAACGATTTTTTCGTTTTTCGAAGTTGTTTTTTGAATTAAATAATCAAGTAGCATATGTTCATTGAAGGTCGAAGCAATCTCCGCCACAAAGATTTCATAATCCGCCGTTGATTGAGGTTGATATTCGTTTGAAAATTCCGTGTGAATGGAGTGACCTGCCTCATGAGCAAGGGTAAAGCAGGAATCAAGGGTGCCATCAAAATTTAATAAAATAAAGGGATGATAGCCAAAGAAGCCACTAGAATAAGCTCCGGTTTGTTTTCCTTCGGATTCCATAACGTCAACAAAACCATCCTTTAAGACATCATGAGCTTTTTCAATGAATTCTTTAGGCATATTCTTGATTGAATCAAAGAAAAGCTCTTTAGCTTCCTCATATGTATATTTTTTGTTTGATTCGGCCATTGATAGGAAACGATCATAGGTATGATGCTTTTCTAAATTAAAGTATTCCTTTCTGATTTGATAATATTTTTTTAAGCCGTCATTATATTTTCCTGTTACATCAATTAACGAAGTGAAAACGGATGTAGGAATATTATTATCAAATAGGAAGGATTCTAAAGAAGAAGAATAGTTACGTGATTTAGCGTTAGCCCAATCAGCCTTTAATACAAGGTTATATATGCCAGCGTAGGTATTTTTATTGTTTACATATTTTGTATATTCGGCTTCAAAAATTAATCTTCGGTCAAAAGCATTCTTACTATCCGCAATCAATGAACGGAAATTACCATCAGTTACATTGACCTCGCGATCACTTAATTTGACGGCTTTAGGAACACCGTCACCAACAGCTAAAGCATTATATAGTTCACCAAAATGGGAAACGCTCGAGAAATTGGCAAGAATTGATTCTCCTTGATTGTCTAATACGTGCTCTTGTGAACGGAAAAGCTTTTCAAAACCAAATCTAAATTCACTAAGCTCAGGCATCGAATCGACAAATGATAGAACCTTTTCTTTTCCTAATGATAAGATTTCTGGCGCATACCAAGAGGTTGCTTGACCAAATAAAGAAAATAATAGGCGGGCTTGTTGGGCTCTTGATCCATTTTCATCATTTTTCATATTAAGATCAAAGCCTAAAGCTGCGTATGAATAAACCGCACCTAACTTAAGCATAATATTATTGATCTCAAGGTGAGCATTTTTGAAATTATCTTTATCACCTAGTGTTCCTTGATAATTTGTTAGATTGTTAATCCTTTCTTTGATCTCGTTATAATCACGTTCCCATTCAGAAACTGAATTATAAAAATGTGTTAAATTCCATTTCATAATGAAATACCTCCTTTATGTTATTATAGCAAACATAAGTATAAAAAAACTAGGAAAACGATTTCAAAGACAAGATGGAGTAAAAATTACGAATTTTTCAATACAAATATTATTATTGTTTTATATTTTAAAAATCAATATTTATTTTTTGTAAAAACATCCAATAAAATAGATGAGGTGAAGAAATTATATTCGAAAAAGAATATTTTTTTTTGATATACGTATTTCAAAATGCTGCATTGAAAAAATAATATTAGAAAGAATACGTTTTCATTTAGGAACCAAAAATATTGTTAAGTAATTCCGTTGACAATATCTTAATATTAATATATAATGAAACAAAATTGAAATAAAGGAGAGAAAACGAAAATGAAAAAAATATTAAGTTTAATGTTAGCTGCATTAGCTGTTTTCGGTTTAACTGCTTGTGGTGATAAAACTACTACAAATGGCGACACTACTACAAATGGTGACAGCACAACAACAGAAACACCTGCGAATAAGAATTATACTTATAATACATTTGTTTCTTTATCACCATCAAATTGGAATGAATTAACATACCAAGATAATAATGATACTGAAATTATGGGTTATATTGGCAGTAATTTCTTCATTTATGATTTTAAATATGAAAATGGCGAAATCGTAGAAGGAGATTATGTAATGAAATATTCTGCAGCTACTAAGCTTGAGGATGTTACAAAAACATATGCTGGAAACGAAAATTATGCTGTTCCTGCTGAAGCAGAAAAAGCATATGCTTATGAAATTACATTACGTGAAGATTTGAGATGGGACGATGGAACTTATATTAAAGCAGAAGATTTTGTATATTCTATGAAAGAACAATTAAATCCATTATTCCAAAATTATCGTGCAGATAGCTTCTATATTGGAAGTACTATTATCCACAATGCTCAAAAATACGTTAAGCAAGGCACAACAGTAGATGAAATAACAAGTAATGCCTATGCTAGTATTTCTGCAGCTCAAGCTGCTGGAGAAAAAATTCAATTAAATATTGATGCAATTAGCAAAATATTTAAAGATAGCTGGTTTGGTGGAACATACGCTCAAGTTAAAGCTGCTGGATATTTAGAGCAAAATTTTGAAATCTATACAACAAATGAAGCTGATGAAAGAGTTGGAACAGGCGAATACTTCTTTACTAAATATAATTGTGAAGAAGAAAATATCGACTTGACTGCTCAAATGATTGAAGATTATTCAAACTGCGATGATTGGAATCCAGATGCTGATGCTGAATTAGCATATTTGACAATTTGTAAAGATTATGTATATCCAGAAATGGATTGGTCAAAAGTTGGTATGTTTACAACTGGCGATTATTCATTTGTTCTAGTATTAGATAAACCTCTAGAATTATTAAAAGAGGATGGATCATTATCATATAAAGCAGCATATAATATGGCTAGTCTTCCATTAGTTCATAAAGAAAAATTTGAAGCTAATAAGGTTGCTCCTGCAACTGGATCTACATTATGGACTTCTACATACAACAGCAGTGTTGAATCAACTGCTAGTTGGGGACCATATAAATTAACAAATTTCCAATCAGGAAAACAATTTGTTCTTGAAAAGAATGAATATTGGTATGGATACAATATGGATTTATACAAAGGACAATATCAAACTACTAAGATTGTTGCCGAGACAATTAAAGAATGGAATACTGCATGGTTAAAATTCCAAGCAGGACAATTAGATGGCATTGGTATTGATGTTACAATCGCTAATGATTACAAGAACAGTGATAGAGCTTACTTTACACCAGATGATTTTGTTGCTTCATTACAATTACAATCTTCTAAGGAAGCATTAAAAGCACGTGAAACAGAAGGTAAGAATAAGACTATCTTAGCCTATAATGACTTCAGAAAAGCCTTATCATTATCAATTAACCGTACAGAATTTGCAAAAAATACTACTACTAGTTCATTAGCTGGTTACGGATTATTTACATCAATTCATTATTATGATGTTGAAAATGGTGGAGTATATCGATACACAGATCCTGCAAGACAAACATTATGCGATGTTTATGCAATTGATACATCTAAATATGCAAATCTTGAAGATGCTGCAGATGCTATTACTGGATATGATTTAACAACTGCAAGAGCATTAGTAGAAAGTGCATATGCCGCAGCATTGACAGCTGGCGATATCAAAGCAACTGATGTGATTTCATTAGATTTTGGTTCAGGAGCAATAAATGAGGTAGTAACACGTAGATTTGAAGCTATTAAAACTTACTGGGTAGAATTATTAAAAGGTACATCTTTAGAGGGTCGTCTTGAAATGACATTATCTGATAAGGGTGATGCATGGGCTGAAGACTTCCGCGCTGGTGGATACGATGTTTGTATGGGTGGATGGACAGGCGCTGCTTGGGATCCTGGTTATTTCTTATTAGCTTACTTAAGTCCACAATATATGTATTCTGCTGCTTGGGATACAGATAGTACAATGTTAACATTCACAATGCCAGGAGTAGGAAAAGATGGCGCTGATGTGACTGATACAATGTCATTACTTGATTGGTATGATTGTTTAAATGGTAATGAAGGATGCAAGTATAATTGGGGCCAAGGTGCACTTGATGAAGCACATAGATTACTTTTAATTGCTGCACTAGAAAAAGAGGTTCTAAGTGTATACTATACAGTCCCTCTATACTACAACTTTGGAGCTAGTTTAATTTCATTCAAGGTTGATTATGTAACATATGATTACAACACATTCCTAGGATATGGTGGAGTAAGATATATGACTTATAATTATACTGATGAAGAATGGGCACAATATGTTGCTTCCCAAGGCGGAAATTTAAATTACAAATAATTGAAATGTAAACATTTATATTCATTGTGTGGGACAATGCAAATTGTTCCACATTTTGAACTATAATACTTAAATTATGTTTTAAAGGAGATTTAATTATGTATATGTTTAAATACGTAATGAAAAGAATTGGCTTGATGCTATTTACTTTCGTTACTATTATGATAATTTGTTTTACATTAATTAAACTATTACCCATTACAATCGATATTCAATTTGGAAAAGACCGTGATATATTAATGAATCAGTTAAAAGCTAGAGGATATTATGACCCTATTCCAACGCAGTTTTTTAATTATATAAAAAGAATTGTTGTAAGTGGTGACTTTGGTATTGGTGTAAACTTACCTGAATATAGGAATAAGCCTGTATGGGGCGTTTTTACTGAAAAATTAGTGCCTACAGTTTTGATTAATGTATATTCATCTTTGATTGCAGTTCCAATTGGAATTGCATTAGGAATTTACGCCGCACTTAAAAAGAATAAAATTCAAGATCACATAATTAGTACAGGTGTCATGCTTTTTATTTCTGTCCCAAGCTTTGTTTATGCTTTCTTAGTTCAATTTATTTTTTGCTTTAAACTAGGTTGGTTTGATATTACGATGAAGGCTGGATATAATTATTTTACATGGGAAATGTTTAGATCGATGATGCCAGCAGTTATTAGTTTGGCTTTTGGCTCAATTGCGGGATATGCTCGTTATACAAGAGCTGAGTTAACTGAGGTATTAACAAATGAATATATGCTTCTTGCCCGAACTAAAGGTTTAACCAAAGGACAAGCTACTGTTCGACACGCTTTGCGAAATGCCATGGTACCAATATTCCCAAGCATTATTGGCGAATTTATTTCTGTATTATCTGGATCACTAATTATCGAAAAGATTTTCTCAATCCCAGGTGTAGGTGGCTTATATCTAGATGCTATCAATGCTCAAGACTATGATTTTTTTATGTTACTATCAGGATTTTATTGTTTAGTTGGTCTAGCTGCAGGAATTGTTATTGATATTAGCTATGGGTTTATCGATCCAAGAATTAGGATGGGGGCGAAATAATGAAGCCAAATGAAATAGAAATGCCAAAAGAGAAGTTTAATTTTGCAAAAATGGATGGTAAACTTCACGATAAAGAATTACAAACAAAACCAATTGGTTATTTTAGGGATGCGTTTAATCGATTCAAAAAGAATCAAGCATCAATTGTTGCTACAGTTATCATTATTTTGCTTTTATTATTTGCAATTGTTGGGCCTATTTTCTCTCCATATAAGGTATCTTATAAGGATACTTATTATCATTTTACCTTGCCAAAAAATAATTTGTTTTTCAACACCAGTTTTTGGGATGGATGTGCTCAAAAAGATTTAAATGAAACATCTTTCTTATATTATTATTCAATGGGTGTTGAAACTGGACATAACGCGATAAAGAATCAAAAATATAAAATGATTCAAAATAAAGAAACTGGTGAATTAAATATTTATCGTGTTAGATTAGATTCATATCAGTCAAAGGGTGTTGTATTTATGGACCTTTTGCCAGAAGAATATCAAAGTATTCAACAATACCAAAATGAAACTGGAATTCAAGTGATTTATCCAATTACTAATAAAAATGATAGACCAGAAGCAACTCAGGATACACAAGATGCTAATTTCTGGTTTAAAACTAAAAAGAGTAAAGGAAAAACAGAAATTGTATTAGATGAAAACGGTGACTATATTCCGATTTATAGGAATTATTCATCTGGCTTTGATGACTATTCAAGTATAAGAATAGAAGGAGAAACTCCTCTTTATGATTATGCCATTAAAAATCAAACAGGATATCAATGCCGAATTAATTATTATGAGTACTATATTTATTATCATTCTTATGTCATGAAGGATGGAATAACATCTCCTCAATTTTTATTTGGAAGTACAAGTTCTGGTCAAGATTTATTTACTTGTCTTTCAAGTGGAGCCCGATTTAGTTTCATTTTAGCAATTGTAATTGCATCAGTTAACTTATTTGTTGGAGCAATTTATGGAGCTATTGAAGGATATTATGGTGGTAAAATTGACCTTGCAATGGAAAGATTTGTAGACATTTTAGGTTCAATTCCATTTATGGTTGTAATTACCCTTTTGAAATACCATATGGAAGGTAATAATCAGGTTTTAATTTTATTTATTGCATTTTTCTTGACAGGATGGATTAGCATGGCTGGTCGTACCAGAATGCAATTTTATCGTTTCAAGAATCAAGAATATGTCTTAGCTGCAAGAACTCTTGGAGCTTCAGATAAGAGAATTATGTTTAAGCATATTTTCCCTAACTCTTTAGGTACGCTTATTACATCATGTGTTCTTGTAATTCCGGGCGTTATTTTCTCTGAAACTTCGTTAAGCTATTTAGGAATTATTAATCTTAATTCAGGTAATCGTACAAGTGTTGGTACTTTATTGGCAAATGGGCAGCAATATTTAGTAACATATCCACATTTGATTTTATTCCCGTCGATATTTATTAGTTTATTAATGTTAAGTTTCAACTTATTTGGTAATGGATTACGTGATGCGTTTAATCCATCACTTAGAGGTACGGAGGATTAATTATGGAAAAAAAACTAGAAGTAAAAAATTTACAAGTATCTTTCCGTACTCAGGGCGGAAATGTTAAAGCAGTAAGAGATATTTCGTTTGACCTTTATAAGGGAGAAACCTTAGCAATTGTAGGTGAATCTGGTAGTGGTAAATCGGTTACTAGTAAAGCAATTATTGGTATTTTAGCTGGTAACTCTATTGTTGAAGGTGGAGAAATCCTATATGATGGACAGGATTTATTGAAAATTAGCGAGGATGATTTCCACAAAATTCGTGGAGATAAAATTTCAATGATTTTCCAAGATCCTATGTCAAGTTTGAATCCAATTATGCGCGTTGGTCAGCAATTAACTGAGGCGATGATTTTAAAGGGTAAAGCTTCGCAAAAGAACGCAAAAAAGCTTTTTAATTCAAAATTATCTATTTTAAAGAAAAATGTTTGTGCAACCTATTCGAAGGAAGATAAGATATCTAAAAAAAGCTTTTCAAAAAAATGTCGTGTTTTTGATTCATTCTGTATTCAAGGAACACGCTTAGAGCAGCAATATAATGAAGCTCAAGCTAGTGCTATTGCTTTACAGTTAACAATTAATGACTTATTATTTCTTGTTTCTAAAAATCAAAAGGTAAATTATTTTAAAAAAATTAGAATGATTAAAAATTCTTTAAAGAAGACTGTTAATTCGTATGTTGTATCTAAAGAAGATTATTTATTAATGTTGAATGAATTAGGCAATTTATTTATTACTGATAAAAAGAGGTATGATAAAGATCTCTTTGTCAAACATTTAACTTTTATAAAAAATATTATTGACAGTAGCATTGATAAGAAAAAGCCTAATTATTTTACTTTAGGTTATTATGTTTTGAATAATCCTGATTTTGATTATACTTCTCTGCCTATTGATGAATTAGATGTTATGACAAGAAAGTATATTGATGATGAATTTATGCTTGATTTTATTCAAATTGGCGAGAAAGGCTTGGTTTATTCCCACAATCGTTCTATTGAATTAAAAAAATCTATTCTAGATGAAACCGAAAAGGCTTTGGAATATTTCCGTCAAGATAGTATAGATAAAAAGCGTTCTTATCAGATTATTAATAAAATTTCTTCTTCTGTTAAGCGTGCTATTGATTATTTGGAGGTAACAAAAAATAGTACTGAATACACGTTCCGATCTGCAATAATGAATGAAGTGGATAGATATTTCTTGGGAATGAAGACAAATCCAATTAATCAAAGAAAGTATGAAAGACAACTAAAAAAATTCAATCAATTAGTTCAGAAGGGTAAAAACCCTACTTGGAAGGTTGTCCCTCCTGTATTGGTAGATCTTGAATTACAAAAGAAAAACATTCGTCACGTATTACATTCTTTAAGGCAAAGTATTAGAGACGATATCAGTAAACATGAATCGTATAATTCAAAAGAAAAAATGATTGGATTTATCGATTTTATGAAGGAAGAAGCATCCAAGGTTGTATACAAGGTAACAAAGAAAATGGCGAAGGCACGTGCTATTAAGCTACTAGAGGAAGTAGGTATTCCTGAGCCAGAGATTCGTTATCGTCAGTATCCATTTGAATTCTCTGGAGGAATGAGACAAAGAATAGTAATTGCTATTGCTTTATCCGCTAATCCTGATATTTTAATTTGTGATGAGCCTACTACTGCCCTAGATGTTACCATTCAATCGCAAATCCTTGAGTCGATTAATAAGATTAAAAAGGAAAGAAATCTATCTGTTATCTTTATCACTCATGATTTGGGTGTTGTAGCAAATATGGCTGATCGAATTGCTGTAATGTATGCAGGAAAAATTGTTGAATTAGGTACTGCAGATGACATTTTCTATGATCCTCGACACCCGTATACATGGGCGTTATTAAGTAGTATGCCAGATTTGAATACTAAAGAAAAACTAGAGGCTATTCCAGGGACACCTCCTAATATGATTTATCCACCTAAAGGAGATGCTTTTGCTGAACGTAATAAATACGCACTTGAAATTGATTTTGAAGAACAACCACCTTTATTTGAGATATCTGAGACTCATTATGCAGCCACATGGTTACTTCATCCGAATGCACCAAAGGTGAATCCTCCTAAGATTATCACTGAGCGTATTGCTAGAATGAAGGAGGCGCAATTGCATGAATGATGAAAGAAAAGTTCTTTTAAGTGTTCAAAACCTTGAACAGTATTTTAAATTGGGTAAAGGGACGCTTAAGGCTGTAGATAATATAAGCTTTGATATTTATAAAGGAGAGGTTTTTGGATTAGTAGGAGAATCAGGCTGTGGTAAGACAACCACTGGTCGTTCGATAATTAGACTATATGATATAACTGGTGGTTCTATCTATTTTGATGGCAAGCGTATTTGTGCTGGTATTAGACCATATAAGGAAGCTATTAGCTTAGCAAAGAAAAAGTACAATTCTCAAATTAAAGAGTATAAAACAGAATTAAATGCTAATTTAGCTAATGGAATGAGTAAAGAAGAAGCACAAAAAATTTATTCTGAGAAAAAAGCTCCTGCAGAAAAAGCATTAATTGATGTTGTTTCAGAAAATACGAAATTGATTAAGAATGCAAAATTTGATCAAAAGTATTGTAATAGAGAGTTTGCAATGTACCAAATGGAAAAGGTAAAAGAGAAATATGCTGAATTAATTGAAAAAGAAACTAATCCTGAACAACTTGCCATTTTAAATAAAGAGTTAAAGAAAGAATTGAAATATGCTAAAAAGGATCGAATAATGAATAAGATTCAAATGATTTTTCAAGATCCAATTGCATCATTAGATCCTCGTATGACCGTCCATGATATTATAGCCGAGGGACTTATTATTCGTGGTATGCGTGATAAAAAACAAATTGATGAGGAAGTATACCGTGTTTTAGAATTGGTTGGATTGGTTAGAGAACATGCTTCTAGGTATCCACATGAATTTTCAGGAGGACAGCGTCAACGAATTGGTATTGCAAGAGCTATTATTTTGAATCCTGAAATCATTATTGCGGATGAGCCTATTTCGGCATTAGATGTTTCAATTCAAGCTCAAGTTATTAATTTACTAAATGAATTAAGAGATAAAATGGGCCTTACTACTTTATTTATAGCCCATGATTTATCAGTAGTTAAGTATTTCTCAGATCGTATTGCGGTAATGTATTTTGGAAAAATTGTCGAATTGACAACAAGTGATGAATTATTTGAACATCCACTACATCCATATACTAAATCATTACTTTCGGCAATTCCTCTTCCAGATCCACATTATGAAAAGAAACGTAGGAGAATCTCTTATAATCCATTAGAATCGCATGATTATTCTGTTGAAAAGCCTTCAATGCGTGAGGTAAAGCCTGGTCACTTTGTATACTGTAATTCAGAAGAATTTGATAAATATCTTAAAGAATATGATAATTAATTTAAGGAGCAAATGATGAAAAAGATTTTATCCTATTTAATTCCTACATTAATCTGTTTGGGTTTTTCATTGTTAATAGTAATATCAAAAAATATTTTTAGAGTCAGCTCAATAAAACAGATAATGCAAATTTTATGTGATGGTTTTTTTGCCCCAGGTGTAATTATTCTTTGCATTGGGTTGCTGATTTGGGCTTCAAATGAAGGTACATTTGATATGCTTGCATATGGCATAACTAAAATTTTTGATGTATTTCGAAAAGATATGTCAAAAGTAAAGTATAAAACCTTCTATGATTATCGAGTAGCAAAACAGGATGAAAAAAAATCTTTTTCGCATTTGGTACTTGTAGGAATAATTTTTTGTGGTATTTCATTTGTATTTCTTATGATTTACTATAATTGTTAATCTTGATGTACACCTTATAGATATGTATAATAAAATGGAGTAGATGAAAATCATCTCCATTTTTTTCACTTTGACTTCTTTTTTAATTATTTGATATTATAGTCAATAGTTTGAGAAATTAGAAGTAGATTTTTTTAAATCATTAAAACATTTAGTATATACTGTAATAATAAACGCACAATATAATATGAGGTTGAAAGTTCAATAAAAATTATATTTTGAATATTCACATAATAAAAAATTTTATTCGATAAAGAAATGGTTTCAACGATATAAATGCATAATTTTATGAATAATACAAAAAATAAATTAAAGAATACGTTTTCATTTAGATTTTTAGATTATTATTAAAAAATTGCGTTGACATTGATTTGGTATTGATATATAATAAAGCAAAATTGAAATAAAGGAGAGAAAACGAAAATGAAAAAAATATTAAGTTTTGCGTTGGCTGTACTTGCTGTTTTCGGTTTAACTGCTTGTGGTGATAAGAAAACTACAGAAGGCAATACAACTACTGATAAACCAGCGCCAACAGATGAAAGTGTTTATAATGCTGCATTAAAAGATTATGAAGCATTAATTGAAGCTGCAAAAGCTGAAACTGACCTAGATAAGAAATATGCTTTATATGCTAAAGCTGAGGCTTATTTATTAGACCAAGCACTATTTGTACCTACATCTACTAATGGAGGGTCTTTTGCAATCACTCGTATTGCACCTAAAACTGTTCCTTATGTAATGTGGGGCGTTGATAGTGATAAACTAGGTACTATGGTAATTACTAATGAATTAATTAAAAAGGCTGATAGAGATGCAATGACTGCTTTATGGCAAGCTGCAAGAGAAGGTGGAGCTGCTTATGATCCAGCTGCTTATTTGACTGGAAAAGGCTATACTTTAGCTGATACATACAATTCAACATTTACTGCTACTCCTCAAACTTTAGATTGCCTTGACACTTCAAGATCTGCTGACTCTGAGCATATTTGTAACTTTGTTGATGGATTAGTTCAATATGATAATTTAGGAGTTATGCAATCTGCATTAGCAAAAGAAGTTGATGGAAAATTATACACTGTATCTGCAGATGGATTAGAGTATACATTTACAATTCGTGATGACGCAAATTGGGTTACTGCTGAAGGTGAAGTTTATGCAAAAGTAACTGCTCAAGATTTCGTTGATGGTTTCCAACATATGTTAGATGCTGAAGCTGGACTTGAATATTTAGTTGCTGGTGTTGTTGAAGGTGCAGCTGAATATATTTCTGGTGATGTTGGTATTGATGAAGTTGGTATCAAAGCAGAAGGTCAAACATTAACAATTAAATTATGCGAAGCAAAATCTTATTTCCCAACAATGTTAACTTACAATATTTTCTATCCTATGAATGGAAATTTCTTTAAGGCAAAAGGTGGAGCATTCGGTAAAGTTGAATTCGCACAAGCAAAAGCAGATGATGCTTATGCATATGGATTAAATAACGATCCTTCTAGTATCTTATATTGTGGTGCTTACATCTTAGATGAAATCACTGATGGTTCTGTAATTAAGTATGTTGCAAATACAAAATATTATAATGCTGATAAAGTAACTTGTAAAAAGGTTAACTACTTATATGATGATGGATCAAACCCAACTCAAGCATTTAATGATACAATTGATGGAAAATATACTGCATGTGGATTATCAACTGCTTTAATCGCTTTAGCTAAGGAAAAAACATTAGCTGGTGATACTGACAATGTATTCAATACATATTCTTATGTATCTGATACAGATGCAACTACATTCTTTGGTGCATTAAACTTATTCCGTCGTACATATAAATTAGAGAATGGTGCTGTTGCATCAAGTCAAACAGATGCTCAAAAACAAGCTACATTTGATGCAATGCAAATTAAGGAGTTCCGTCAAGCATTATTATTCGCATTTGATAGAAAGAGCTGGAATGGTGCAATTCGTGGTGAAGATTTAGCTACAAATAACTTAAGAAATATGTATACAGCTCCTGAATTCTTATCAACTTCTGATGGAAAGACTTATGGTGATTTAGTTCAAGCAGAATTAGTTAAATTAGGATCTCATATCAAAGTTGCTGATGGTCAAGATGGTTGGTATAATGTTGCTAAGGCTCAAGAAAAATTATTAGCTGCCGTTGCTGCTTCTCCAGATACATTCAAGGAAGCAATCCAAATTGATATGTTCTACTATGGAGTTTCTAAGAATCAAACTGCTCAAGCTGCTGCATTTAAGAAATCAATTGAAGAAGCATTAACTATTGATGGAAAACAATATGTTGTTGTTAATATGATTTCTTGTTCTACTACTGATGATTACTACAATTCTGGTTACTATGTAGAAGTTGGTGAAGATGCTAACTACGACGTATTCTATGGTTCAGGATGGGGCCCAGACTTCGGAGATCCAATCTCATATCTTGATACATTCTTACCTGGTGGTTATATGATTCACGTTTGCGGATTATACTAAAATAATCAATATTATTAATAGAATGGATAGGAGAACAGCTTCTGTTCTCCTATTTAATGCAAAAAAAGGAGTGTAATTTATGTTCAAATATGTAATGTCTAGAATAATTCGCTCTATATTTTCAATTATTGTAGTAATGGGAGTTGTAATGGTTTTAATTTTCTCCTTGATGAACCGTAAAGCTATTTTTCAAACAGACTCTAATTATTCTAAACTGAAGGATAATCAAAAGATTAAATATGAATTAAGCAAATACCAATCATATGGCTATATTGATTTCGTTGAGTTTCCAATCTATGTTGAATCTTTATTTGAAGACCCATCCTCTAGTGAATGTAAAGCTGCTAAAAAATTAGATTATAGTTCAGAAAATGATGCCAATAATCCTTATATTCAAAAATTTATTGAAACATATAGCTCAAAAGGATATGAAATTATTCGTCTTGAAGGAAAAAAAGGCGTTTCTTCAAAGTTTCCAGCTTTATATGCAACAAAAGATATAAACGTTTTTGTTCGTCTTTGGAATTTCTTTACAGGTCTTATTGAATTCGACCATCCATGGAATGTTAAAACTGAACGAGAGATTAGTCGAGGCTATAAAATTGTATGGAATGACGGGATTTCAGGAATGCCAGCTCTGGTTGGATCTGGTACCAAGTATAAATATCAGATTTATTTTAATGACAAATTTCCTTTTATTCATCAAAATTTCTTAAGATTTAATCTAGGAAAATCCTTCTCGACCTATGCTAATACTGGAGTATATGATGTAATAGCATCATCACAAGGTTCGCTAGTTGTTTCTGAAACCAAGTATCCAACGGGTGTTGTAAAGAATTCGTCAGATAATTTACATACTGCATCTTATGTTGATAGGGATTTAACTGAGGAAGAAATTGCTTTATTTGGAGAAGGTAATCAGTATGTGAATTGTCGAAAGTTTAAGGATGGAAATTCGATGATTGGATATTCATTCCTAATCGGTATTATTTCGACAATATTAGTTTATCTTTTAGGTGTTCCAATTGGAATGTACATTGCTAATCACAAGGATAAACTTTCGGATAAAATCGCGTTGGTTTATATGGTCTTTATTATGGCTGTACCATCGCTTGCATATATCTTTATGTTTGCGGCTATTGGATCGAGTGTCTTCAAATTGCCGACAAAGTTTGGGGCGGAAGTAACGCCGCACTACTTGGTTTACATCCTTCCAATTATTTCATTAGCTTTGCCTAGTATTGCCAGCTTAATGAAATGGATTAGAAGATATATGATCGATCAAATGAATAGTGATTACGTCAAATTTGCTCGTTCTGGTGGATTAAGCGAAGGCGAGATTTTTAGAAAACACATTTTAAGAAATGCCATCATTCCGATTGTTCATGGTATTCCAGGAAGTGTTTTAGGATGTCTTACAGGTGCCATCATTACTGAAAAGGTTTATGCCGTTCCAGGTACTGGTAAGCTATTAACAACAGCACTAAATAATAATGATAATGGTATGATTGTTGCTTTGACATTCTTCTACACTGTTTTATCAGTAACAGCTTTGATTTTGGGCGATGTTTTATTAGCTAAAATTGATCCACGTATATCATTCTCAGAGACAGGAGGTAGACAATAATGGATAAGACCTTAAGTAAAGAGGAAACAGTTGTCAATGAAGATGAATTATTTTATCTTATTGATAATAAATCGGTTACATCTGAAAAAATAACTGCCCCTAGATATTCATATTGGCGTTCTGTCTTCCGTGTTTTTTTTAAGAAGAAAATTAATATTGTGATTTTAGCACTTTTAGCATTAATAATTGTTATGTCGTTTATTTTTCCTTTATTTACGACATATGCCCCTACCGATTATAAATTAAATCCAAATCTTACTGTATTAGACACACATCATTTATCTCCTTTTCAAGCTATAAAAAAATTTGGATTTGATTTTAAATGGATTTTTGGTACCGATGAATTAGGAGATTCTATATTCTATGGTATTTGGCATAGCGCTAAAACTTCAATTTCACTATCATTTATATGCGCAGCTATCAACCTTACAGTTGGTATTTTAATTGGAGCCGTATGGGGTTTTTCTAAAAAGGTTGATATTGTAATGACTGAGGTTTACAATATCGTCGCTAATGTTCCATATTTATTATTCGTGACCGTATTCGTTTATGTTGTAGGTTCAGGATTCTGGAGCTTTGTTGCGGCATTGACAGTTACAGGATGGCTAGGTATTGCTTATTTTATTCGTACACAGGTTGTAATTATTCGTGACCGTGAATATAATCTTGCCTCAAAGTGTTTAGGTACACCAACATTGAGATTAGTTATTAAAAATATTTTACCGTTCCTCACTTCGGTAATTGTTACGATTACAGCATCAGAAATTCCTTCCTATATTTCATATGAGGTATTCTTGTCTTACATTGGAATTGGTATTTCAGCTGATACCCCATCAATTGGACAGATGGTTCAATCCGCACAAGGAGTCTATCAGGTATATCCTTGGGAATTCTGGGCTCCAGTTGGTATCGCATCGATTATTACGGTAATTTTATATGTGGTAGGTCAAAATTTAGCGGATGCTTCTGACCCTCGTACCCATATGTAGCATGGAGGTGTAGTTATGAGTGAAGATAAAAAAGTATTACTTTCGTTAAAGGACGTCGAAGTAAAATTCAATGTCCGAGGTCGTGTCCTCCAAGCTATTCGTGGTGTATCATTAGATATTTATGAAAACGAATCAATTGCGATTGTTGGTGAATCAGGATCTGGTAAATCTGTTCTAACAAAGACCTTTTCGGGAATGCTTGATTCTAATGGTTTTATTAGTAATGGTGATATTATTTTATCAGATGATGAATTATCTAAAACGGATGTAAAAATAAAAAATTTGGCTGTTCGAATCGTTAGACATTTTTACAAGAAACTATATAAAGCTACTCAGCTTAAATATGGTGCTAATATTTTCAAAAAAATGGCATCTTGTGAAGATAAGGAAGAATTAGCAAAGCTTAAAGATGAATATAAAAAGGCAATTGATGTTAAAATTAGTGAAGAGGAAGATAAATTTGCTAAGAATCTAGCTAAACGAATTTATTTTTCGATTCCAGGAAATATTCATCTTAACAAAATAATTAAGGGTAATTCTTTAATTAAGAAGGTTACCTTAGCTTATCAAAATGGCGAAAAATTTCCTTTAGGAAAGGAATATTTAGATTTTGAATTTAAAATGACTGATGAACTTTGTGCCTTGATTAGATTTATCAATTTCCAATTAAATCGCTTCACAAAATATGAATCGGGTTCGGATATATATAAGAAAATTCAAGAATTAAAGCTTGAAAAGCTAAAGAAAGAATCTCTTACTGAAGAAGAGGTTGAGGCAATTGATAAGAAAATAGCTGATTTGAATTATGAATATGTTGAATTATTCAATTTGAAACAAACTCTTGATTTCAAAAAGGATAAAGAACAAATCAAAGAAATCGGTTTGAAAATGAAAGCTTATCAATTAGATATTAAGAAATTAGAAAAGGATAAGAAAAATCTTATCAAGGACCATAAGAAGGCTGTTAGTGCTGATTTAGAATATATGAATTCATATAAAGAAAAATTGGCTGATTTGAAAGCAAAATATAAACAAACCTTAAAGGATTTTAAACTTAATGATGAACAATTTGATCGAAACGCAAAATTAGCCAAAGAAATTTTTGTTTCTGTCGGAAGATATGGTTTAGTTGATAGATTGAAATTTGCTATTAGGTTATGTTTTGCATTTAAAAATGCTATGATAAATGGTCTTGATTTGTTTGATGAACAAGTTGTAAATGAAGTCTTCGACAAGGTTGCCTTCCGTGTTAAGTATTTAGGAACTGATGAGGATAATGTTATTAAAGGATATGCAATTGTCAATCTTGCGAAGATTAAGTATTCTAAAGACTGGGGTCAGATTCGCGGATGTCGTATTGCGACCGTTTTCCAAGATCCAATGACTTCTTTAAATCCAATTGTACCGATTGGTCAACAAATTATGAATATTATTCTTAAGCATCAAAAATGCTCAAAGAATGAAGCTAAAGAAAGAGCTATTGATTTAATGACTAAGGTTGGTATTCCCAACGCTGAAAAACGTTTTAATGAATATCCATTCCAATATTCTGGTGGTATGAGACAACGTATTGTTATTGCGATTGCTTTATCTTGTCAGCCTAAAATATTAATTTGTGATGAACCGACAACAGCACTAGATGTAACTATTCAAGCCCAAATTATTGATTTGATTAAGAATTTGCAAAAGGAATTGCATTTTACCACTATTTATATCACCCATGACCTTGGTGTTGTGGCATCTGTATCTGACCGTGTTGCAATTTTATATGCTGGTCAAGTAGTAGAATATGGTACTGTTGAAGAAATTTTCTATGATCCAAGACATCCATATACCTGGGCGTTACTATCTTCTTTACCTCAATTATCGGTTAAGGGAGAAAAGCTATATTCTATTTCAGGAACTCCGCCATCATTATATAATAAAATTGTTGGTGATCCTTTTGCCCCACGTAATCCTTATTGTATGGCAATTGACTTAGTTAAGGAACCTCCATATTTCCAAATTTCCGAGTCACATTTTGCAAAAACATGGTTATTGGACCCTCGTGCGCCGAAGGTGGAAAAGCCAGAAATTATCAAAGATATTCATAAAAAGCTAGAAAATAGCTATATTAACATGGAGGAGGCATAATATGGAAGAGATAAGAGAATCTGAAGCTTTAGAAAAGGCTACTGAAGAAAATGCTCCAAGCGAGGCTAATCTAAATAAAGCAGAGACTTTTGATGAGAAAGAACCTATTATTTCCTTAAGAAATGTTGATATTACTTTTGGTAAGGGTAAAAAGGCTTTTAAAGCCGTTGAAAATGCATCTTTTGATATTTATAAGGGTGAGACCTTTTCTCTAGTTGGAGAATCGGGTTCTGGTAAAACTACTATTGGTCGTGCGATTGTTCGTATTAATCAATGCTCAAATGGTGAAATCCTTTATAAGGGGCAAAGAATTTCGGGAAAAATATCTCGAAAAATGGATAAAGAAGTAGTTAAAAATATACAAATGGTATTCCAAGATCCAGCCGCTTCTTTAAATGAGAGAGCAACAATTGACTATATCATTTCTGAAGGATTATACAACTTTAAATTATTTGAAAATGAAGCTGACCGTGTTTCAAAGGTTGAAAAAATAATCGAAGAGGTTGGTTTATTGCCAGAACATTTAACTCGTTATCCTCATGAATTTTCAGGAGGACAAAGACAACGTGTTGGACTTGCTCGTTCAATTATTATGAACCCAGAGGTTATCATTGCAGATGAGCCTATCTCAGCGTTAGACGTTTCTATCCGTGCCCAAATTTTAAATCTTTTAAAGAAATTCCAAGAGGAAAGAGGAATAACTTATCTATTTGTTGCCCATGACTTGTCGATTGTTAGATTTATTTCTGATCGAATTGCGGTTATTTATAAGGGACATATTGTGGAAATTGCGGAAGCTGAAGAATTATTTGAATTCCCATTACATCCATATACAAAATCCTTAATTTCTGCAATTCCTATTCCTGATCCTATTCTCGAAAAGAATAAGAAATTATTTGTATATGATCCATCAATTCATGATTATTCGGTGGATAAACCAAGATTAGAGTGCATTGGCCATAACCATTTCATTTATGGTAATGACGCTGAGCTTGCAAAATATAAAGAAATTAGAGATAAAAAATAAATTAGTAATGGAAAAGTATTTTGCTTTTCCTTTTCTAATTATTTATTAATGGAGTGATTAAGTTGATTTTTGATTCGAAAAAAGAAAAAGTGAGTTTTATTGTAAAGCTTGTTTTATGTATTTTAGCTTTGGTAGTAGCTGGAGTAGCATTTGGTATATTTTTTGCTAATATGGGAAATAAAACAGGCTTTGAAACAATCGATTATCTTAATACTAATAAATATAATAATAATGTTTCGTTAAATTATTATTTAGATGATAGTGGAGATATGAGTATTGCATCAAAAAGAAAGCTTATTCAAAATTATTATTCTACCGCGATAATTGATTTCTATACGGCGGTAGATGAATTTACTCCAACTGAAGGTTATGTAAATTTAGGATATATCAATAATCATCCAAATGAAGAAATAGTGATATATGATTTTTTATATGAAGCCTTAAAGGATGCGTATGAAAAAACAATAATCGAAAATAGTAATTATAGTATATTTAGTGGTTATCTAAATTATTTTTGGTTTAATAATTATCAAAATTTTGATTTAGCTAATTCAGTTGAATTTGATCCATTATTTGATGCTTTAGAAAAAGAAAAATTAGCTTTATATACGGATATTGCCAAAAATAGAAGCTTAGTTGATTTGAGATTCTATCCTGATAATAAAATAATGTTGGTTGTGGATGAATCATTATTAAGTTTAGAAGAAAAGCTCTATCTTGATTTCAATTTTTTGAAGGATGCATACGCTTTAGAATATATAGCATCAGAATTAACAAAAAATGGCTTTACAAAGGGATATTTGATTTCTAAGACTGGATTATCAATTGCATTAGGAGAGATTCCTTCAGGCATCGAATATTCATTTTATTTAAATGAATCAGGTGATGGCTTTAAATATAGTTTAAATAAGGAATATCGAATTGCTAATTTAACAACCTTCAAATTTAATGAAGCTTATGGCTACTATGTTGAAAAAGATAGTTCGATTTTTGAGAGATATTTTTATTTTGATTTTAATATGATTAATAGTTATCCAATGATTAATTCCCTTCAGGTATCGTCATCTGATAAGTATTTATATGATATAATATTTGATGCACATCAAATATTTATTAGTAATTCGAAAAGTGATATAAAGGATAAAATAAAGAATAGCTCATATACGTTTATCTTTTCGAATAGAAGTGATGTTTGCTATACTAATAATTTTGATAATAGTATCGCTTATGATTTAAAAAAATGTACTGTTAAAGGAGTAGATTTCTTTGAGTAAAAAAAACAAAGCGAATGATTTGGAAAATAAATATAAAGTTAAGCTATCTCATAAGATAATCTATCTAGCAATATATTTTTTAGGAATATTTGTAATTCCCTTGATTATTGGTATAGCTTTAAAAAATTATGATATTCCTATTTTTGTCTTAATTGTCGTTTTATTGTGTCTAATATTAGCCATTAATAGTGTTTCTATGAAAATATCTAAGCATAAGTTTAGAGAAAATGAAGCTTATTTAAATTCCATACGTTATCAAGATCATCTTGATTTAAGAAAATGGTTGCGAATTTTGTTATTAATTAACATAATTATCCTAATATTATATGCTATAATTATTTCTGGATTAGGAGTTTGATAGAATGGAAACTAGATGTAAAAAATGTGGAGCAGTTTTAGGTCCCAATCAAAATGTATGTCATGTTTGTGGATTGATTCAAACTGATGACCGGGGATTAATAAATCCAAAATTGCGAAAAAAATTAATGAAGCAATATCAAAGAGAAAATAAATTAGCGAAGCTTGCAAAATATTTTATGTGGCTTTGTGTATTAGTATCAGCTATCCTTATATTTACGTATCCTAATTTATTGGCCACAAAAATAGTATGTGTTTCTTTGTTGTTAATTGCTTTAGTTGTCTCATTTTTCTTATCTAGAGGCTTTAAAAAATGGCTAGATACAAAAGATGATGAATTTATTTTCAGTGATAATTGGTAGGTGACAAAATGATTACTATTTTTACAACACCAAGCTGTTCATCCTGCCGTAAGGCTAAAAAATGGCTAAATGAATATAAGGTACCTTATCAAGAAAAAAATTTGATGGTCACCAAAATAACGGATAAAGATATCAATCTTATGCTTAAAAATGCCGATAATGGCTTTGATGACATTATTTCTAAGCGTTCAAAGGCCTTTATAGAGAATAATCTAAATGTTGATGAAATGACAGTGAAGGAATTAAAGGATTTTATTATCGAGCATCCTAGTGTTTTAAAGCGACCGATTATTGTGGATGATGATAAAATGCAGGTTGGATATAATGATGATGACATTCGTGTTTTTGTTCCTAAGCGCTTAAGAGAGATTATTATGTGCTCTGAATGTAGCCAAAATGCTGATTGTGATTATCAATTAGCTTTAGCAAAGTATCTTAATGAAATTAGATCGGATTTACAAGATAAAGCATAAAGGCAAGCCTCAGCTTGCCTTTTTTATAATCCTAATTTTTCATAAACACGATCTATTTTATGTTTTCCTACTTGATAAGGAACATTATGCTCCTTGAGGAAGGATTTGAAGGTTTTTAAGCCTTGCTTTAAGTCACTAGCTTCATACTCAACCTCATAATCAACATTATCACAGTAGATGCTTTGATCGAAGAAGAGCTTTCCATCCTCATATGGAGTTGAGACCCGATTAGTCTCTAAGGTACCCTTTAGTGTTACTTTGATATCTAAGCCAAAAGCATTTGGGACAAATCCATTATTAATCATATCTAAGGCCTTGTCCTTTGTTAAAAGAATACTATCCTCGTATAGGCATCCATCTTCGTGCGGATGTTTTAGCGTTAATTTGTAAATGTCACCCTTATGTCGTATTCTTAGAGCCATTTGATTCTTTCTTAAATAGAAGTCTTCAGAATCAAAATAAAAATTGATTTGATGGAAGATATTATCCTCAAGATCAAAGCTTTTTATGAGCTCTTCATATTTTTCTTTGGTGATTAAAGTTTTATATTCAATCTCAATACTGGTTTTCATATGCTAAAACCTCCTTCGTGATAATTATATTATCACTTATTTCTTTAAAAAAAGCAATATTTGTGTTAAAATTAATTGAGGTGTTGCGTATGAAATATTCAATTATTGTCCGAGATGATGAATTTAGTGAGAAAATTGCCCGCCAAATTTCACAAAATATCGTTCATGATAAGGATTTATTGAATCCGGATATTGTAATTGCGGTTGGTGGCGATGGAACAATTTTACGAGCTGTAAGAACATATTTTGAAAAATTAGATCATATCGTTTTTTATGGGATTAATACTGGGCATTTAGGCTTTTATTCAAATTGGAATTGCAATGAGGTTGATGATTTTATCAACGCAATTAACTATAAATCCAATGATGTTGAGAAATTTAATTTGCTAGAGTTTCAATTAAATAATGGAAAGACCAAATACGCCCTTAATGAAATCACAATGCGCAATAACTATTGTGTCGAACAATTTGATGTCTATATTGATGGAGAATTATTTGAAACCTTTAGAGGAACAGGATTATGCCTTTCAACAACAAATGGCTCGACAGCCCTAAATAAATCCTTAGGAGGAAGTATTATTGATACTGATTTAGAGGCTATTCAATTATCAGAAATTGCAAGTGTAAATTCAAATGCCTATCGTACCTTAGGCTCATCTGCTGTTTTTTCGAAGAATCGAAAGATTGAGATTAAGCGGGACAAGCCTGCTCGGGTTATGATAACCGCCGATCAAGAGGTTTTTGATGTTGATTTTCTTAATCTTGAAATTAAAATATCCGATAAACAGGTTTGTTTTGCCAAGAATCGAATGCGAACATTCTGGAATCGCGTTAATCAATCATTTATTTAGCCCTTATGGGGCTTTTTTTATTATCTCATCTATGATATGGTATTCTAAGGCCTCATTGGCATCCATAAAGAAATCACGTTCAGTGTCTTTGGTAATTTTTTCAAGCGGCTGATTTGTTAATTCACTTAAGATACGATTGATTTTTTCTTTGCTTTTGTTTATTCTTTTGGCAGCGATAGAAATATCGGTTGCCTGACCAGATATTCCGCCAAGGGGCTGATGAATCATGATTTCACTGTTTTCGAGAGCATATCTTTTATTGCCACTCGCAAGCAAAAAAGCAGCCATTGAAGCCGCTAAACCAACACATATTGTTTTTACCTTGGGCTTGATATAATTCATCGTATCAAAAATGGCAAAGCCAGCGGAAATACTGCCTCCAGGACTGTTAATGTAAAGTGATATATCCTCCTCTTCATCTTCCGAAGCTAAAAATAGAAGCTCAGCGACAATTATATTGGCAGTGTAGTCGGTTATTTCACCTGATAGGATAATAATTCGATCCTTTAATAAACGTGAAAAGATGTCATATGATCTTTCACCACTCGAGGTATGCTCGATGACAATTGGGGTATAATTCATAATAGATAAATCCTCCTTGAAGTTATATTAACAAATTCATATTTACCTTTTTGTTAATTTTTGTCGGAGAGGATTTATTAAAAATCGTTTTCATTAAATTGTTACATTTTGTCTAGAGTAATATCTTGATAATTTGTAAAATTGTGGTACAATATTAAATGTAAAAAATAAATTTATTTTAGGAGGAATTTACAAAATGGCTGTTAAAGTAGCAATTAACGGATTCGGACGTATCGGACGTTTAGCTTTCAGACAAATGTTTGGTGCCGAAGGATATGAAATCGTAGCTATCAATGACTTAACTGATCCAAAGATGTTAGCTCATTTATTAAAGTACGATTCAGCTCAAGGACGTTACAACGGAGTTGTAGAAGCAAAAGAAGGAGCTATCGTTGTTAACGGAAAAGAAATCAAAATTTACAAAGAAGCAGATGCTAACAATCTTCCTTGGGGAGAATTAGATGTAGATGTTGTACTTGAATGTACAGGATTCTATGTAAAGAAAGAAAAAGCACAAGCTCATATCAATGCAGGTGCAAAGAAAGTTGTTATTTCAGCTCCAGCTGGAAATGATCTTCCAACTGTAGTATACAGCGTAAACGAAAATATCTTAACTAAAGAAGATACAATCATTTCTGCTGCATCATGTACAACTAACTGTTTAGCTCCAATGGCTAACACATTAAACAACTTAGCAAAAATTGAAAAAGGTCTTATGACTACAATTCATGCATATACTGGAGATCAAATGGTATTAGACGGACCACATCGTAAAGGTGATTTACGTCGTGCTCGTGCCGCAGCTATCAACATCGTTCCTAACTCAACAGGAGCTGCAAAGGCAATTGGTCTTGTAATTCCTGAATTAGCAGGTAAATTAGACGGAGCTGCTCAACGTGTACCAGTTCCTACAGGATCTTTAACTGAATTAACTGCAGTTGTTAATGCTGAAGTTACTGCTGATCAAGTAAATGCTGCAATGAAGGCTGCTCAAAGCGATTCATTCGGATATACTGAAGAACCATTAGTATCTAGCGATATCATCGGAATCACTGTTGGTTCATTATTCGATGCTACTCAAACTAAGGTTACTCCATTAGAAAATGGTAAGACATTAGTTAAGGTTGTTGCTTGGTATGATAATGAAAATTCTTATACAAGCCAAATGGTAAGAACTATCAAATATTTCGCACAATTATAAGATTTTTAGGCCATCTCTTCGGAGGTGGCTTTTTTTTCTTGTATTAGCCCTTCTAATAATTTATAATATTTATAGTGAAGGAAGGCATGTTTCATGAGAAAGTATTTTTGGAAATTAGATGATATAGAATTAACCTTTTATCAAGAGCAGCATAAGGAAATAGTTGATGTTAATGTCGGAAACGGTGATTTGTTTTTTCTAATTATAAATAAAGAAAAAAAATATGTTGGCTATACAGGATTATCTTGGATTAATATTAAAGGTGGTTCCGCAAACTGTCATATTTTTATTTTTGAAGAATATAGAAGAAAAGGCTATGGCACAAAAGCTGTCAATAACCCACTATTGAGAAATAGTAGGCTTGTAGCCTAATATTGACTAGCCT
>CAZWLD010000017.1:0-40537 GCA_964634685.1 uncultured Anaeroplasmatales bacterium | reverse complement strand
ATGTAATTATACACTAAAAGAATCGAAAATTGTCAAAATTGAACTTGAAAAAAATAATAAATTTTTGAACAAGAAAATTCGAATAAAAATGCTTATTTTATTCATAAAGCTCTGCCTTTTGAGCAGAGCTTTTATAAATTATTTATTTCATAAATTAGTTCTTCATATAGATTATCTTCGGATATTTTTCTTATGATTTCACCATGCTTAAAGAGAAGAGCCTCCCCTTTTCCTCCAGCAATTCCGATATCGGCATTTTTGGCTTCACCGGGGCCATTAACGGCACATCCCATCACCGCAACAGTAATTGGTTTGTTGATGGTTTTTAAGTATTCTTCAATTTTTTGGGCTAATGGAATCATATTGTATTGAGTTCTGCCGCAGGTCGGACAGCTGATAAGCTTTGGCCCGTCTAATAGTCCGAGATTTTTTAGAATTTCTTTAGCGGCATATACCTCCTTAATTGGATCATCAGTTAAAGAAACACGAATTGTATTTCCAATCTTTTGATGAAGAAGAATACCAAGACCAATTGAGCTTTTTATGGTACCAGAATATTCAGTTCCGGCTTCAGTTATGCCGATATGAAGAGGATAGGGAAAGGTATCAGCCGCAAGATTATAGGCCTCGACACAAAGATTAATATCCGATGCCTTCATCGAAATAACGATATCGTGGAAATCTAGCTCCTCAAGAATATTTACATGGTATTTAGCAGCCTCAACAAACGCCGCGGCTGTGTGAGGCGATCCTTTAGGAAGAGAACCACTATTAACTCCTATTCGAATGGGAATATGATGATTTTTACAAGCATCCACAACTTGGATTATTTCATCCTTGTTTCGTAAATTTCCGGGATTTAGTCTAATCTTATCAACACCCTGATTGATAGCTTCTAGGGCAAGCTTATAATCAAAATGAATATCCGCTACAATCGGAATATGAATTTGTCTTTTGATTTCACCAAAGGCTTTGGCATCATCCATATCGAGGCATGAGCAGCGGATGATTTCACATCCAGCCTTCTCTAATTCTAAAATTTGTCTAACTACGTCTGAAATATAACTAGTTTTAATGTTTGTCATACTTTGAATGGCAATGTGATTATTACCACCAATTATTAAATTGCCAACAGAAATGCTTTTTGTAGTTTCTCTTGTGTACATTTTATATCACCAATAAAAATTATATCACATCTACTCTTTAAAAGTCATTTATTTATGTAATATATGTATTCATTTTCATTTTTATTTTCAATTTTAAAATTATTGTTGCAAAGAGCAAAAATTTTTGATATACTTTTATACGGAATTCTTTATTAAGTTTGGAGGAGAATAAAAATGCGTGAACAAGTTAAATTAGTTTGTACTGAATGTAAAGAGGAAAACTACGACACAAACAAGAATAAAAAGCTTAATCCTGAAAGATTAGAAATGAAAAAATATTGTCCAAGATGCCGTAGACACACAAATCACAAGGAGAAAAAATAATCTATCCATTTGGATAGTTTTTTTCTTATTAGGAGGACTATATGAAATCTTTATTATTAAATGGAGCTATTGATGTTAATTGCTATTTAGTCGAAACCAAGGATGGATGGTATATTATTGATCCAGGAAGTGATATTGAGCAATTAAGGGAAGAAACAAAAAATCTGAATCTAAAGGGAATTTTATTAACTCACGGTCATGCCGATCATATTGGCTGTATTGGATATTTTGATTTACCAATTTATCTTCATCGACTTGAAATGCCAATGCTTTCGGATAATTCAATTAATTGCTTTAGAATGATAAACGAAAAGCCTTCCTATGATATTGACAAATTAAAGCTAATTCCGATTGAGGATGGAATGAACATCGATGGCTTTTTGGTTATGCACACCCCAGGACACACAAGAGGATCTGTTTCCTATCTATATAAAAACAAATTATTTTCAGGTGACACTCTATTTAAAGAATCAATTGGTCGCACCGATTTGCCAACGGGTGATTTATTATCAATGAAAAAATCGATTTTAAAAATAATGAATTTAAGCGACGATATTAATGTTTATCCAGGTCATGGGGAAAAAACTAATATCAAATACGAAAGGAAAAACAATCCGTATTATCAACATTGGAAATAGCTCTTTATTTCGAAATTGGAAATAGCCTCTTGTTTCCAATTTTTTTCGGCATAAATATGAAAATGGTAACATAAAATAATTTTGAAAAAAAATTAGCACTCAACTATTGACAGTGCTAGGATGTTAGTATATAATGATGTTAGCAATCGAGGTTCTAGAGTGCTATTGGAGGTGTGAGAAATGCTTACTGATCGTCAAAAGCTTATATTAAAGGCCATTGTTGAGGAATATGTTGAAACAGCTGAACCCGTTGGCTCCAAGGTTTTAACCGAAAAGCCATATTTAGGATTCTCTTCCGCTACAATTAGATTTGAAATGGCTAAGCTCGAAGAATTAGGGTATTTAGAAAAAACTCATACTTCAAGTGGCCGTATTCCTTCGGAGCTGGGATATCGCTTTTATTGTTCGAATTTAGTCACAAGAGATTACGATGTCCAAGAAAGCTTTCCATTAATTGATGAAATTTTTGAAAAAAATGAATTTGAAAGAGATGAAGCAATTAAGGAAGCATTAAACCTATTGAGCAACTTAACCAATTATACAAGTGTTGCTTTGGGTCCTGATGTTAATAACACATTAGTAAAAAAATTAGATTTTGTTCCATTAAATGAAAGGCAAGCAGTTATATTGATTGTTACTGAGCATGGAAATGTTCAAAATCAAATGGTCACAATTCCTAAAGGAATGAACCTTGAGGAACTAAGGAAAATAGTTGTTATGCTCGATGATTGCTTGAAAAATGTACCATTATCGAAGGTCGAGAAAATATTAAATGATCAATTTTCAAAAATTCAAATTAAGGATTTTATGAATTACCGTGATCAATTAATAAATTCTTTCCTAACAGCATTTTCAAAAATTGCCGATGACAATTATTATTTATCAGGTGTTACTAATGTCTTCAATCAACCTGAATTTAATGATGTTAGAAAAATGAAATCCTTTATTGAAGCAATGGAGGAACGCTCCTTGCTTAAGATGATGGATGAAGGTAATCATGGCTTAAGTATTAAAATTGGTCGTGATAATCAGATTATACCAATGGATAATTGTACTGTCATTTCAGTTCCTTATCGAATTGATGATGATGCCTACGGAACTATAGCCGTTATTGGTCCGACGAGAATGGAATACAGGCGTGTTATTCCGTTAGTTGAATATATAGCTAAAAATATGTCAAAGCTTTATCGGAGGTGAAAGTAGTGGAAAATGAAAAGAATGTTGAAGAAAAGCCTGTTGAGGAAGCAGTAGATTCAAAAGAAGAAATCGAAGCTGATCAACCAAGTGATACAAAGGATAAGGAAGAGACAAAGAAGAAAAAGGAAAAGAAAAAGGATAAGATTGAAATTCTCGAGGAAGAAAATACAAGTCTTCGCGACCAATTATTAAGAAATCGAGCTGAGCTTGAAAATTTTAAAAAGCGTATGAACGAGGAAAGAATAAAGGATCGCAAATATGCTTCATTTAACCTTGTATCAGAATTAATAGCGTCATTAGACAATTTGAATCGTGTTGTCAATATGGAAACCGATAATGAGGTTTTAAAAAATTTCTTGATTGGATTTAAAATGATAAACTCACAATTATTTGAGATTTTAAAAAATGATGGCGTTACAGAAATTAATGCTAAAGGGTTAGCCTTTGACCCGTCAGTTCATCAAGCCGTATCAACCGAAAAACAAGAAGGCGTTGAGAAAGGAATTGTGCTTGAGGAATTACAAAAAGGGTACAAATATAAAGATCGCGTTATTAGACCTTCAATGGTTAAGGTAAGCGAGTAAATTTAAAGGAGAATGATATTTATGGGAAAAATTATTGGTATTGACTTAGGTACTACAAACTCTTGTGTAGCTGTTATGGAAGGTGGAGAAGCAAAGGTTATCGCCAATGCAGAGGGTGTTCGTACTACTCCATCAGTAGTTGCATTCAAGGGTGATGAAATTCAAGTTGGTGATATTGCAAAGCGTCAAGCTATCACTAACCCAAATACAATTAGCTCAATTAAGAGAAAAATGGGAACTAACGAAAAGGTTGAAGTAAATGGAAAGAAATATACTCCTCAAGAAATTTCAGCAATGATTCTTCAAAATTTAAAGAAAACAGCTGAAAGCTATTTAGGACAAAAGGTTACCGAGGCTGTTATTACTGTTCCTGCTTATTTCAATGACGCTCAACGTCAAGCAACTAAGGATGCTGGTAAAATTGCTGGCTTAGATGTTAAACGTATTATTAATGAGCCAACTGCAGCCGCTTTAGCTTATGGTATTGATAAAACTGATAAAGAACAAACAGTTCTTGTCTTTGACTTAGGTGGAGGAACCTTCGATGTTTCAATCTTAAATTTAGCTGATGGCACATTTGAAGTTATTTCAACTGCTGGTGATAACGTATTAGGTGGAGATGACTTCGACCAACACATTATGGATTGGTTAATTAAGGAATGTAAAGCATCACAAGGTGTAGATTTATCTAATGATAAGATGGCATTACAAAGATTAAAGGATGCTGCTGAAAAGGCTAAGAAGGATTTAAGTGGAATTACTTCAACTCAAATTAGCTTGCCATTTATTTCAATGGGTGTAAATGGTCCTGTTCACTTTGAAGCAACCTTAACTCGTGCTAAATTTGATGAATTAACTCGTGACTTAGTTGATCGTACCTTAGGACCAGTAAGAAGAGCCTTAAAGGACGCTAAGATGACTGCAAATGATATTAACCAAGTATTATTAGTTGGTGGTTCAACTCGTATCCCTGCTGTTCAAGAGGCTGTTCGTCGTGAATTAGGAAAAGAGCCTAACCGTTCAGTTAACCCTGATGAGGTTGTTGCTATGGGTGCGGCTATTCAAGGTGGAGTCTTAGCTGGAGATGTTAAGGATGTCTTATTACTTGATGTTACACCATTATCTTTAGGTATTGAAACATTAGGTGGAGTTTTCACTAAATTAATTGAAAGAAATACAACCATCCCAACATCAAAATCACAAGTTTTCTCAACTGCTGTAGATAATCAACCAGCTGTTGATATCCATATTCTTCAAGGAGAACGTCCAATGGCTGCTGATAACAAGACATTAGGAAACTTCCAATTAGGAAATATTCCACCAGCACCACGTGGAGTTCCACAAATTGAAGTTAAATTTGATATCGATGCAAACGGTATTGTTAATGTAAGTGCCAAGGATTTAGGAACTGGTAAATCACAATCAATTGTTATTCAAAATGGTTCAGGATTATCAGAAGAAGAAATCAAACGTATGGTTCGTGATGCTGAAGAAAATGCTGAAAGCGACAAGAGACGTAAGGAAGAGGCTGATTTATTAAATGAAGCTAATTCATTAGTATTCCAATCTAAGAAAGCTCTAGAGGACTTAAAGGATAATATCAACGAGCATGACAAAGCTCAAATTGAGGATGAGGTTAAGCAATTAGAGGATGCAATTTCATCTAATAACCTAGATTCTATTAGAAGTGCTAAGTCTAAGCTTGAAAAGACCTTCCAAGATGTATCAACTCGAGCATATCAACAAGCTCAAGCAAATCAACAAAATCAAGGCGGATCAGAGGAAGCTCCTAAAAAGGATGACTTTGTAGATGCTGATTTCGAAGAAGTAAACAAAAATTAATGATATGGGGTAGGTTCTACCCCATATTTCAAAATGAGGTGTGAAGAAAATGGCAGCTAAAAGAGATTATTATGAGGTTTTAGGAGTTAGTAAAACGGCAACTGCCGATGAAATAAAGAAGGCCTATCGTCAGCTAGCAAAAAAATATCATCCTGATGTTAGTACAGAGCCTGATGCCGAAGAAAAATTTAAAGAAGTGCAAGAGGCATATGATGTTTTAAGTGATGAGCAAAAGCGTCGCAACTACGATCAATTTGGAGCAGAAGGACCTCAAGGCTTTACATCACAGGGCTTTAATACTAGTAGCTTTAGCGACCTAGGTGATATTTTTGGAAGCTTCTTTGGTGGAGGCTTTGGTGGAAATCGTAATAGCCAGGGTGGTACAAGAGCTCGCAAGGGTTCGGATATTGAGAAGACAATGACTCTTGAATTTATGGAATCAGTAACGGGTGTTAAAAAGACAATCAAGCATTCCTTTAGCGATGAATGTACGGCTTGTGGTGGTACTGGTGCCTATTCTAAATCAGATATTCATACATGTGACAGATGTCATGGTAGCGGGTATGTAGTCGTTGAGCAAAGATCAATTTTTGGAACTGTCCAAACGCAATCTGTTTGTCCAAAATGTGGTGGAAAAGGTCAAGAAATAACAAAAAAATGTAATGTCTGCGGCGGCTCTGGAAAGACAATGCGGGAGAAAGAAATTGAAGTTAAGGTTCCAGCTGGTGTTGAAACTGGTCAATCTCTTCGTTTAGAGGGATTAGGAAATGCGGGTTCGAATGGAGGACCTAATGGCGATTTATTTATTACCTTCCGTGTTAAAGAGCATAAATTGTTTAAGCGTGTTGGCGATAATATTGAGCTTGAGGTTCCTATTTCCTTTACCCAAGCAGCTTTAGGTGATAGCATTGATGTTCCGACTCCATATGGTGAGGTAAAACTCAAAATTCCAGCCGGAACTCAAGCTGGAACGAAGTTTAGATTGCGTGAAAAGGGAATGAGCAATGTTCGTACTGGTCGCAAGGGTGATCAAATTGTTATTGCTAAGGTTGTAACTCCAACAAATTTAACCAAGGAAGAAACTGAATTGTTAGAAAAACTAGGTAAGGTTGAAGCAAAGTCTAGTGAATCTCCGTGGGAAAAATTCAAAAAATTATTCAAGTAGTTTATGATAAGGATTGGTTTTAAATCAGTCCTTTTCTTTATCTAGAAAAAATATTTTTAAAAAAAAAGAAAATGGACTAGTAACAATCATTTTTTTGTGTTATAATCATTATGAAAACGCAAACAATGTATTAAGGAGAGATATTTTATGAAAAAATTATTAAAGATGACATTATTGGCTTTTGCCTGTTTTTTCGTTTTTGGATTAGCTGCTTGTGGTGATTCTTCTGACAACGAAACAACAGAATACAAAGGAACAATGGCCGAATTATTAGCTGGTTCGGATGTTGATGTAAAATATTTAGAGTATAAGGCGGCTAATGATTCTGGAAAGATTGATAAAACAGGTGCATATTATACTATCACTGGTTTAAAGGATGGCTATCCTTTGGGAATTAAGATTCCTGAGACAATTGATGGTAAAACGGTTATAGCTATTGAAAGCTCGGCATTTGCGATTACTGATGTTGTATTAGTTTCAGTTCCGGGAACAGTTAAGGTTATTGGAAATAATGCTTTTTCTAGTAGTAATTTAAAAGAAATTAACTTTAGAGAATCTAACGGAGCTACTGCTTTAACAACTCTTGGAAAGAAAGTATTTACTTCAACAGATCTAGTTGAAATTACTTTACCAGATACAGTAACTGTAATTGGCGATGAATTATTTGGTGGAAGCCAAAAATTAAAGAAGGCCACATTACCATCATCAATCACAAAAATTCCTTCAAAATGCTTTAACAACTGTGGTGTATTTACTACACTTGAGGCTAGTGGAGTTACAGAAATTGGTGAAGAAGCATTTAGAGGTACAGGCTTAACTGAATTTGTTGTTAGCGATTCTGTTACTTCAATTGAGAAATTAGCATTTGCATATTGTACTAAATTAACAAATATAACTTTATCTTCTAAAGTTACAGCTATTAAAGAAAGTACTTTTGATGGCTGCACAAGTTTAGAAAGTATTGAACTTCCTAAAAGTGTAACCCAAATTGGAAAATATGCTTTTAGAAATTGTAGTTCCTTAAAAACAATCAAAATCAATGGCCCATTAGAATCTGTAGTTGAAGGAGCATTTGCTAATTGTTTAAAAGTTGAAGAATTATCTTATGTTGCAAATTCTAATTTTGCAAAAGCTTCTGATATCTTTGTAAACAAGGCTTATACTGAGCTTCCAACTGCCTTAACTACATTAAGAATTGATGGTGACAACGGATTCTTGAATTTTGATGTTCTTGGTACATTAAAAACAGTTAAAAATGTATATATTACTAATTCTCGTCGTCTTGGCGGTGGAAAAGATGATAAAGGTAATCTAACTTATGTGATTACTACTGAAGGTACAGCAATCGAAAATATTTATATCGAAGGCATTACTAGAGCCCAAGCTAATACTTTCTTAGCTAATGATTCAGTTACAATTCATGTAGATGTGACTGAGGAGCAATCTTCAGGATTTGTTGAAGGATGGAACAGCGGAGCTAATGTCGTTTGGAAAGCTGAATAAATTTTAATAAAAAATCCAACTCCGGTTGGATTTTTCTTTTTTTTAAGCTTAAAATGTGATAGAATGATGATGGAGGAAGATAATATGGATTTAAATGAAGTATTAACAAATTTAGAATTAAAGGATAAAATTAACAAATTAAAGGATATTTGCAATGCTGGATATTGTGAAATTGAAGAATTTGATTCCTTTGTTGAAGAGGACTTTGAATTGATTGAGATGGACTGGAAGCATATAGCTAAGCCATACATTGAGAAGGAAACAGGAAAAATTTTGTTTATTGAAATTCTTGGAATGGATGAAGTTGTAAATGGCTGTCGAATTGTAAGACCTTATGAAGGAACAGATAATGAAATTGATGCTATTTACAAAAAAATCAGTGTTCCTAAAAAATGCTTAGTGCCAGTCATTGGAAGTGCTTGTTTATTGGCTTTTTCAGTTTTTATTACTCTTTTTGGAGTTATTATGGGATTCGTTGAAAATTACATTACCGGATTCTTTAGCTTCGCCTACTATATGTCGCCATTATTTATTTTTGTTACAGTTTCCTTTATTGCTTTGACAATATCACTTAAGAAAGGGCAACAATAGTTGCTTTTTTGATGCAAAAATATTTTTTATCGAAAGAAGAATTTGAAAAAAAGGAAATTGTATCACATTGTCATCATATTTGTGATGTTATGCGAATGAAAATAAATGACGAGATTATTATTAGCGTTTTAGGAATACCTTATATTGTGAATTTATCCTTCGTATCGAGTGAAAAATGCTTATTCGATAACGAAAGAATGATTAATGAGGTAACAGAATTACCTGTCTGTGTCGATTTGGCTCAGGGCTATGCAAAGGGTGAAAAAATGGACTATATTATCCAAAAGGCAACAGAATTAGGGGTTAGTGGAATTTATCCAATTGTGATGAAGCGTTCTATTGTAAAGATTGAGGAGAATAAAAAGACTTCGAAGCTTGATCGAATGCAAAAAATAGCTCTTGAGGCCTCTCGTCAAAGTCATCGCAATATTCCATCTAAGATTTATCCAGTCTTTTCTTTAAAGGAAATTGATTTTTCCCAGTATGATAAAATAATTATTGCTTATGAAGAAAAGGCTCACAATAACGAGCTTTGCGAATTTAAGAAGACCTTAAAGTCATTAAAGGAAAATGAGTCGATTTTATTAGTTGTGGGACCAGAGGGTGGAATTGATGCTAGTGAGATTGCTTATTTGGAGGAAAAGGGCGCAATTTCCTGCAGTTTGGGCCCGCGGATTTTACGAACGGAGACCGCTAGCTTATATATGCTAAGTGCGATTTCTTATGAAATGGAGTTAAAATTATGAAAATTGCTTTTCATACCTTAGGATGTAAGGTTAATAGTTATGAAACGGAGGCGACTTGGTCTTTATTTAAGGACAAGGGCTTTGAAAGAGTTGAACCCAATTTCCTTGCGGACGTTTATATTATTAATACATGCACCGTTACGAATACAGCTGATTCGAAGAGTCGCCAGCGAATTCGTCAATCAATAAAAATGAATCCTAATGCGGTTATTGCTGTTATGGGCTGTTATTCGCAAACAAAAAAGGAAGAAATTGAAAAAATTGATGGCGTTGACATTATTATTGGTAATCAAGAAAAAGGAAAAATTGTTGATTTAGTGTTACAGGTATTAGATAAAAAACAAAAAATAATTGATGTGACCGATATTTTACGCTATCGTGAATATGAAAATCTTAATGCTTGTGAATTTGAGCATACGAGAGCATTCTTAAAAATTCAGGATGGCTGCAATAATTTTTGTTCGTATTGTATTATTCCTTTTGCCCGGGGACCATTGCGTAGTAAGCCCCACGAGGAGGTTTTTAAAGAGGTTAAAAAGATTATATCCTTAGGCTATAAGGAAATTGTTTTAGCGGGTATTCACACTGGTGGCTATAAGGATAATGATTTTACCTTTTCTGATTTAGTTTCGGCTTTGGTTTCATTTGAAGGCTTATTGCGCTTACGTATTTCCTCAATGGAAATAACGCAAATAGATGATAAATTTTTAAATTTATTAAAAAATGATCATTTAGCAAATCATTTACACCTTCCTCTTCAAAGTGGAAGTGATGGCGTTCTAAAAAGAATGAACCGAAAATATAATAAACAGGAATATTTAGATATTATCAATAAAATTCGTGAGGTTTGCCCTGATATAGCCATCTCAACGGATTTAATTGTGGGATTCCCCGGAGAAACAGAAGAGGAATTTCAAGAAACAATGGATTTTTTAAAACTAATCAAATATTCGAAAATACATGTTTTTCCTTTCTCGAAGCGCGATGGAACAAAGGCGGCCTTGATGGAAAACCAAATTTCAGATTCGATAAAATCAAGACGAGTAAATGAGGTATTAGAGCTTGATGCGAATCTTCAATATGAATACGCCAAAAAGTTTATTGGCAAGATTATGAAGATAATTCCTGAAACCTGTAAAAATGGCTATTTATATGGACATACCAGCAATTATTTAATGGTTAAATTTCCTGGAAATGAGGATTTAATTGGCAAAATAATTGACGTTGAGATAAATGATGTCATTTTTGATAAAAATTTGACAAAAATTAAAAAAGACTCTTTACAAATACTTGGAAATCAAGTATAATGAATAAGGATTACAGTGCGAAGGGAGGGCAATGCATGCCTAAAACAGTAGTTCGCGAAAACGAATCAATTGAAGATGCTTTAAGACGCTTTAAAAGAGCAGAATCACGCGCCGGCACCCTACAAGAAGCACGTAAACGCGAGTTTTATGTTAAGCCAAGCGTTACAAAGAAAATGAAACGTCAAGCAGCTAAAACAAAAAAATATTAAAAATAGGCACCATTGGTGCTTTTTTTTTACGCAATTTCATATTTTGATAATGGTGAACTTTATGATAAACATTCTTGATTTACCAAGATTAGAGTTAGGAAAGAATTTAATTATTTACAATTATAAAAATCTTCTCGACATTAAAGCTGATATTATTGAGCTTTCCTTATATATAATTAAAGGAGAAAAGTTAAAAATCATTTATTTAAACAAGGATGAAATAAGGATTAGTGGGAAAATAACGGAAATAATATTAAGGGGAGATAAAAATGCAAATAAAGATAAGTCATAATGATTTTTTAAAGCATGGATCGAATATTATCGGTAAGAATGTTTTGATATGTGATGATGGAATTAGCCTTGAAACTAATAATGATGGAATAAAATATTTAACCGCAAATAATGTTTTGGTCAAAAGATTAGATAAGGCAACATTTCATTTTTTATTTAAGCATAAAATGGGCTTTATTTTAGGCTTTTTTCTTTTTTTAGCAGCTTTAATTATAAACAATGAGAGAATAAATAAAATCGAATTTAATGGCGATTTTCCAATCAATCAGGCTATTTCTTTTTATCTTGAGGACAACCTTAAGCATCTTGGACCATTTTCTTTTTTAAAGGCTGATTTACAGGAACTAAACTATAATCTTAGGCAACGCTATAGTGGCTATGAATGGATATCTGTTGAAAAAAAAGGTAACTCCTTATATGTTGAGATAACGAGGGTAGGAGAAGGCCTAGTCATGCCAAAGGACTCGGAAAAAGGGAATCTAATCTCAAAAGCAACAGGTATAATTAAGGAATTTCGAATCTATCATGGTAAGCATGAGCTATATGCAAATAAGTATGTTAAGGCTGGTGATATTTTAGTATTAGGCGAAGGAAAAGAGGCTCGGGGATTAATCCTAGGTGAGGTTTATGATTATAAGGAAATTAAAATTAAAAAGCAAATAGCTGAGGATATATTTTCGGGAAGCTTTGATAATTATGAAAGATTTACCATTTTCGGATTTGATTTCTTTTTTCATAAGGATAAGGATTTTAACCGTTTCACTGAAAATGAGAAAAAAATCTTTGACCTTGGAATAATCAAATATTATGATATACAACAATTAGAAAAATGTGATATAATGACAATATATAATTATGATGAAGCTTTTTCTTATGCAAAAAGCATAATTATTCAAGAATTTAATCAAAATAAGGAATACCAAGAGGAAAAAATAATGGCGATGGAGCTTTACCAAAAAAGGGAAGATGATGATTATTTTTATTTTACCTTTTTAGTGCAAAAGCAAATTAATCTTGGAATGTTTATTAAGGAGTGATTGATTTTGATTTTAGATACTAAAATCATAAAAGCAAGTGATGCGATGAATATTTGCGGCCCCTATGAGCGCAATTTAAAAATAATTAATGAGCTTTATGGTGTGACCTGCGTTATCCGCGGAGAATCGATAATTACTGATTGTGATGATTTAAATAAAATTAGGTCTCTAGATAGCTTATTCCAGACCCTTTTATCAATATCAAAAATGGGAATTGGCATTAATGAACGCGAGGTAATCTATATAATTAAGCTCGAGCAAAGAGGCGATATCCAAAAGGCCCTATCGATTTATGAAAATAGACGAGCTATTATTTCTAATCACGCCGGGCGACCAATTTATCCAGTTTCCCTCTCTCAAAAGCAATATATAAAAGCAATGATGGATAATGATTTGGTTTTTGGAATTGGACCAGCTGGAACCGGAAAAACCTATTTAGCCGTTTTATATGCTATCGCGATGCTTAAGGAAAATAAGATTAAAAAGATTATTTTGACAAGACCAGCGGTTGAAGCAGGAGAATCCTTGGGCTTTTTACCGGGTGATTTAAAGGAGAAGGTTGATCCCTATCTAACGCCCCTATATGATGCCTTATATGAGGTCCTAGGGCTTGAAACAGTTAATAATTTAATTGAACGTGGGGTCATTGAAATAGCGCCTTTAGCCTATATGCGAGGACGAACCTTAGAAAATGCTTATGTTATTTTAGATGAGGCCCAAAATACAACCGAAAAGCAAATGAAGATGTTTTTGACGCGCTTAGGCTTTTCTTCCAAAATGATTGTGACGGGAGATATTACGCAAATAGATTTGCCACGTGGGGTTACCTCAGGGCTTAAGCAAGCAACTAAAATGCTCGAGGGAATCCAAGGAATCAGTGTTGTTAGATTTGATTCAATTGACGTTGTGCGTCATCCTTTAGTTCAAAAAATACTAAATGCCTATGATAAAGAAGAAAATGGATCGAAATAAGATAATTTTCTTCTTTTTTTTGATATATATATATTTACAGTATGTTATAATAATAATGTGAGAAGAAAAAAGATGTGAGAAGAAAAAAGATGTGAGAAGAAAAAAGGTGTTTTTATGATAGAAGTTCGTGCGTTAAAATTAGATGATGATTTAACAATAGTTTCAAGGCTAATCTATCTAACGGATAAATACATTTATCCTGATTGGTTTAGGGAATATGATTTGGCTTTAAAGGTTTTACCTAATGTCATCAAAAGAGAAACCCTTTATAATTATAAGAATATTGTTGTCGCGACAGTAGATTCAAAAATTGCCGGATTCATTTGCTTTATGAAAGAATTTCCAAAAAACAATTATGAAGAAATGCTCAAGGCCTACGCTGATAGTAATATTACCCCTGATGAAGGCTTTTATCGGGTCAATAAAGGGTATTTTAATGAGCTTGATACAAAATATGAATGTACCTACATTTCCTGTTGTGCCGTCCTTCCAGAATATAGACGAATGGGAGTTGCTTCGGCTTTGTTGAATTTTTTTAGTCATCATAATCTTCAGCTTGCGGCTGTAAAGGCTAATTTAGGGGCGATAAAAACCTATGAAAAAAATGGATTTAAATATATGTATGATTATTTAGGATACACAGATGTCCCTTGCATTGAAATGGAAAGAGAGGTTATAAGCGATGGAAGTAGTGAATAATGTTGATGTTTTTGTTAGCTACCAACATGAGGATGAGCTGATCGTCAAAAGAATTGTTGAAGCGCTAGAAAAAAATATGATTAAATGCTGGTATGCCCCAAGAAATATTATTTCAGGGTCATATGCGAAATCAATTTGTACGGGAATAGAGAATTGTAAGGTTTTTTTATTGGTACTTTCTGATAGCTCATCGAATTCCCAACATGTTTTAAATGAGGTTGAATTAGCTTATAAAAGGCTAGACAGTGGAATTATCCTAATGCCATTTAAAATAACAGAGGAAATATCTAATGAGGAAATGCGCTATTATATTAATCGTCTTCAATGGATTAATGCGGTAAATATTCCTTTAGAAAACGCCATTAATGATTTGATTTCCAAGCTTAAGCCGATGTTTGGTATCGATGATTCGGATTCAACAGAAAAAATCATTGGCAATCTAAAGGCTACTAAGCGTGATACAAATAATTATTTTGATTTTGAGGACAAGGAAGAAATTGATCGCTTGCGAGCTGAGGGCGATTTATTATTTGACCTTGAAACCAGTATTTATGATCGTCTCTTTTTTGGAAAAAATGATCTCAACGTTTTAGATGTTAATGTTTTGTATGCTGGAAATCAAGCTAAGCTTCTGTACCGCAAGGAGGTCAAAAGCTATGTTGGTTTAACATACAAGGAGGAAGCGGCGGAGGCATATAATAAGCTTTATCCGCAAAATGATTCGAGGTACTATTATTTAGATATTAAGAATCCTAATTTTGATGTCCGCCTAAAAGAAATTATGAAGGAGCTTAGCCTTCAAGCCTTTGATTTAATTAATTTATCGATGGTTATTCTTGATTTAAAGGATCCTATCCATATTTTAAGAAAGCTTCGTCGCTTTTTGAAGCCGGGGGGAATGATTTATATTCGTGATATTGATGATGGACTAAATCTTTATTTTCCGGATGAGGATAATCGCTTTAAAAAATTATTTGAGCTTGCGGATGCGGACCCTTATGCAGGCTTTCGCGAAAGCGGTCGACAAATTTATTCTCATTTAAAATCTCTTGGCGCTAAATCGATTAATCTTGAGCTAAATGGATTATCAACTGTTGGTATGGATTATGACCAAAAGGCGAATTTTTATCAGTCATATTTGACCTTTACTAAACATGAATATGAACGCTTAGTTCATGAGAATCCCAACAATGATGATTATAAAAAAGCTCTTCAATGGCTTGATGAGAATATGCCTGCAATTGAAGATCAATTCTTTGATGATTCATTTTTATTCATTGGTGGATTTATTATTTATACTGCCATCTTTTAGGAGTGATTATAGTGTTAGTTTTTTTGCTTGTTTTTGAGCTATTGATTGTTTCTTATTTAGGATATAGGATGATAAAAGAAAAAAGTATCATCGTTAAGAGTAATTCCTATCTTTCAATTCCTCAGACTATTTTGATTTTTTTGCTTTATGTATATGGAACCTATCAAATTAATCATCAAGATGATTTCTTTTCCTATGTTTCCTGTATTCCTAAATCTCTCGAGGCTTTTGTTTTCAAATATGAAAAGGATATTTTATTAGTAAACTTTGAAAATGGTTTATTCTTGACCATCTTTCTCATATTCTTTATTGTGAATGCTTATTTGACATTTAATTTTATTTTGGTTTTTTTTCTTTCCGCTTTAAAGCGTCTAATTCGCTTTTTTCAATTTCGAAACACCGGATTTGATGTTGTTTTAGGCTTTAATCCTTCTTTTTATTCTTATGCAAGAAGCTACCGTCGGGTCTTCCTAATGGTTGATAAATTGACAAAGGAAGAAAAGGAGGGCCTTAATAAGGCGAAAATAAATTACATTATTAAGCCTTATAATGAGAATTCTCTAAAATGGATTATGAAAAAAACAAACCGAATAGTTAATTTTCTTTATTTAGGAAATAATTCGAATGAGGTCTTACTTTTTGCGGAATTATTAAATTCATTTATTACGAAAAATAGCCAATACCTAAATCGATGCTATTTCTATTGCAATGAGGAAGAAACGAGCATTTTAGAAAATTTATATCCATTTAAAAATGAATTATCACCACGCTTTATTTCCTTTAATCGTCATGAAATAATGGCTAATCGCTTTGTTTTTGATCACCCCTTCACGGAATATATGACAGAGGAAGAAATTGATTATCAAACGGGAACCATCAAGAATATTAATTTAAATATGGTTTTTATCGGATTTGGTAAAGTAAATCAATCACTTTATTTATCTAATTATGCCAATAATGCCTTTTTAGATGCCAATCTTTCGGAGAAGAATGTTTGTTATTATGCGTTTGATAAGGATGATAAGGAATATAACAAAAAATTTAATTTTGATTTTCTATTTCCTGAAAAGAAAGAAAAAAATTGCTTCGAGAAGCCTAATTTGCCGAAGCCTCTACAATTTAGGAAAATGGACATTTATTCGGATGAATTTTTAAAGGAAATCTTTGAAATTTGTGAAGAATCATTTTCCAATATTGTCATCTCCTATGACAATGACTCTAATAATTTGGATTTAGCATTTAATTTAAAAAAGGTTTTATTAAATCGAGGGATTAATAAATTCCATATCTATGTTCGAATTGTCGATAATCACTTTCAATTAGACAACCATTTTAATGATGAATATATTTCCACCTTTGGTAATATCTTAGATGTCATATCGCATAAGGCTATTATTAATGATGAGGTGAATATCTTAGCGCGTATTAGGGCTAATAAATACATAATGGCAAAATCGGACAGTGAGTTTGATAAAGCATTGTGTGAGTGGAATAAATTGAGTGTCATTAAAAGGAAATCAAATATGGCTTCGGCTATTAGTATTAAAATGAAATTAAAACTAATGGGCTTAGATATAAGTGAAGAGGATCATGGATTTTCAAAGGATGAATTTACTAAATATCTAAAATTAAAGGACTATAATTATTTAACCTATGATTTTAAAGAAAAAAGCATTGATAATGTTTTAGGAATTATCGAGCATAATCGGTGGGTTCAATTTTATATCTCCCAGGGATATCGCCAAATGTCAAAGGATCATATTTCGGTTTCTATGAAGGATGGAAAATATTCTCTTATCAAGGATGATGATATTTTGCGTCAGCACGCTTGCATTACCTCGATTTCGGGAATTGATGATTATCACCGTTATTTAGCGGAGTCTTTATATCAATTAGATAATAGTAAATCCATTGATGAATGGCTATGTAGCGTTGAAACCTATAAATATGATTATAATTTTATGGAGGACATATATGATAGCTTAAGGGAGGCTGGACTTTATATTGTCAAAAGAAATGACTATTTAAAGGTTATTGAGGCCAAGAATTTTGATTTGGTATATCTTTCTTACCGCTATGACTTTCCAATTTGTGAACAAAAAAGCTATCAAACTGTTAAATATTTATTAAAAAAGGATAAATATACCCTTCTATTAGCGAAGGAAAATGAAATCAAGGCCTATATTTTAGGAATTAAAGGAGAAGATTTCTTGTGGATGGATTATTTGGCCGTATTTGAAAAATATCGTAATCAAAGAGTAGGAAAAAGATTCCTAAGGCTTGTTTTAGAACGATATCATACAATCGTTTTTGAATGTGATAAATGGGATGGTATCGAAGGCTCACAAACGCAAAAAAGATGGCTTTTCTATCAAAGCTTAGGTGCGAAGGTAATAAATATTCCATATGAATTGCCAACCTATGAGGGATCGCTTCCGATGAATTTGTGTATTATCTCCGATTCTTTGGTTGATGCGGATAAATTAAGAGAATTTGTAAGATCATGTATTTTAACAATTCATGCGGATAATCCAAACGCTAAAAATGTTTTAAACAAATATATTGATAAAATAACAAAGGAAGTATTGTAATGGAAATCAATTTTTTTAATCATACCGAAAAGGATACAAAGGAATATGAGGATTTAATATCGAATATTTTGAAGGATTTTGATTCGATAATGAATATTATTTTCGTTGATGATGATGAAATTCAAGAAATTAACAAAGAATATCGAAATATTGATCGTGTAACTGATGTTATTTCCTTTGCCTTAAAGGATAGTCTTGATTTAATTGATATCGCCGAATTAGATGATGAGCTTGGAGATATTTTTATTGATTTGGATCAAGCCTTCCGTCAAGCGAAGGAATATGGGCATTCGATTGCCCGAGAGGTTGGTTTTTTAGCAGTTCATGGTTATCTTCATTTAAATGGCTATGATCATATGACCAAAGAGGATGAAGAGGTTATGTTTAAAAGACAAGAAGAAATATTGCTTGCGGCAAATTTAGAGAGGTAATAAAAATGGAATTAATTGAAAAAGCAATTGAAGGAAGAAAAAATGCTTATGTGCCCTATTCAAATTTTATGGTTGGCGCAGCGGTTTTACTTAAGGATGGAACGATTATTACGGGCTGTAATGTTGAGAATGCCTCCTATGGCTTATCAATGTGTGCTGAGAGAAACACGCTCTTTAAAATGGTTTCTATGGGATATCATAAGGAGGATACGGTTGCGATGGCTGTGGTTGGGGATACAAAAGACCCAATTAGTCCTTGTGGAGCCTGTAGACAGGTTATGGTTGAATTGTTAAATCCCAATACGAAAATATATCTTGCAAATTTACAAGGTAAGGTCAAGGAAATGACCCTTGAGGAATTATTGCCTTATAGCTTTAAGGAGCTCAAATAATGGGACATAAATCAGGCTTTATAACTATTATCGGTAGGCCTAATGCCGGTAAATCAACCTTCATTAATAATGTATTAGGACAAAAGATAGCGATTATGAGCGATAAAGCTCAAACGACAAGAAATAATATTCAGGGTATCTATACGGATGAAGATAGTCAGATGGTTTTTATTGATACCCCAGGTATTCATAAGCCTCACCACGAGCTTGGAAGAAGATTAGTTGATATGGCTTATCAGGCGATGCAGGGTGTTGATATTATTCTTTTTATGGTTGATGCCAAGGAAGGCCTTGGTGGTGGCGATTTGCGAATAATTGAAAATTTGAAAAATTATAAAATACCGGTTCTTTTAGTTTTAAATAAAATTGATTTATTAAAAGGAAAAATGGCAATTGATCGCGTGATTTTAGACTATATGAAGCTTTATCCTTTTGAAGGAATCTTTCCAATTTCGGCTAAGGAAAAAACGCATATTGACCATTTGCTGGAGGAGATTAAAAGATTATTGCCGGAGGGACCTTGTTTCTATCCTGATGATATGATTACTGATCATCCGGAAAGATTTTTAGTTTCGGAATTAATTCGGGAAAAGGTTCTTAATTTGACAAGAGAAGAAATTCCGCATTCGATTGCGGTTGTGATTGATTCGATGAAGGATGATCCAGAGGAAGAAAATCTCGTCAATATCTATGCGACCATTGTTTGCGAAAGACCAAGCCAAAAGGGAATCATCATTGGTGCGCAAGGACAATTGTTAAAGAAAATTCGCCTTTTGTCAAAAAAAGAAATTGCCAAGCTGCTAGAAAAAAATGTTAATTTAGAGCTTTGGGTACGCGTTAAAAAGGATTGGCGTAATCGTCAGGTTGATTTAAAAAATTTTGGGTATGATGAAGAATATTAGCGGATAATTTTGTCTAAAATGCTCATAATATAGGTGAAAGGAGCATTTAGATGAATAAATATTGGAATGATTTTTTGAAAAGTGGAAAAATTGAGGACTACTTGAAATATAAGAGAAAGCAAAGGGAAGAGAAAAATGAACACAGACAAAATGGAGGGAATAATCCTAAAGGCAACCGAGTTTAAGGAAAGCTCAAAAATTCTTCATGTTTTAACAATCGAAGGAAAAAAATCAGTTTTGGTTAAGGGTGCAAAAAAAATAAATAACAAGTATCGATATATGGCTTATCCTTTAAACTACATTAGCTATATTTCCTCACAGGCCAAACTTCCTGTTTTTGTGGATGGTGACGTACTAGATGATTATAAGTATTTAAAGGATGATTTGACGGCTAACCTTTATGCTAATAATATCATTGAGCTTGCCTATTTAATTTCTGATAGCGATATTGATTTTGCCAAGCTATATCCTTTTACTCTTAAATGCTTAGATCAAATAAATAAGGGCAAAAATCCTGAAACAATTAGCTTTATTTTTGAACTAAAAATTCTTTATTTGATGGGAGTAGGTCCTTCCTTTAGAGAATGTGTTCACTGTGGGAAAAAAGAGATGTATGGCTTTAGCTTTTCTGATGGTGGTGTTTTGTGCAAGGAATGTGCATGTGGAAGATATTCGCATTTAGAAGAAATTAGTCAGCTTTATTATCTTGATATTATGAAGGATAGCCTTCCTTTATTAGATAATGAAGTCCGCAAGGAAATACGTTCATTTATTGATGAGTATTATCACGTTCATCTAGGGATTAAGACAAAAAGTCATATGTTTTTTTAATCTCATTGACAAGATTGAAAGAAACGACTATAATTATATTGAATTTGTTCAAAAAAAGAGGAGTGGTAGGATGCCAAAGATAATTGAAAATGCTAGTGATCAGATTATTATGGCCGGAAAAGAAGTATTAGCTGAAAAGGGCTTTGATGATTTTAATATGCGTGATGTTGCCAAAAAATGTCAAATGGCCATTGGAACTCTCTATAATTATTTTCCCTCAAAGGATGGACTAATCGCCAAAATTTTGTTTCTTGATTGGGATGATTATTTAAATGAGGTTAATATGGATGCGGAATCGGGAGATGATTTATTCACTTGTCTCAATCTAATTTTTGATGATTTGGTAGATTTTGTTTTAAAATACGAGGAGCTCTATAAAAAACGCCTTGAAATTCACGATTTTTCATTCGAGGATAATTCTATTTCCTTAGATTTACAAATTGTTATTTCAAATCTAATAAAGAAATATGGGTACACTGTATCGGACTTTGAGGAGGCATTCATTGCTGAATCCTTTGTCTTCTATGCCGTACGAAGAGATTTCTCTTACAGTAAGCTCGATGCGGTAATCCACAAAATAATTAAACCTTAATTAGCAATCGATTTATTTCTTGAAGAAATATTTCGATTTTTTTTATTTCGATTTGTTTTTTGAAAAAAAAGGAAAGATAATATAGATGGAGATTGAAAAAAGATTGATATTTGCCTATATTATTGTTATAATATATATTTGTATAAGTATTTATTTTGGAGGTCTATTATTATGAGTCAAATTTCAATGGAACAGCTTGTGGCCTTTTGTAAGCAACAAGGATTTATTTTTCAAGGATCAGAAATTTATGGTGGTTTAGCCAATTCTTGGGATTACGGTCCACTTGGTGTTGAATTAAAGAATAATATTAAAAGAGCTTGGTGGCGTCATTTCGTTCAAGAAAATCCGTACAACGTTGGACTAGATGCGGCCATCCTAATGAACCCTGAGGTTTGGGTTGCGAGTGGACATGTTGGTGGCTTCAGCGATCCATTAACGGATTGCAAGAGCTGTAATGCTCGTTATCGTGCTGATAAATTAATTGAGGATTTTACCAACGGAAAAGAAACCGGAGATGGTTGGAGTAATGAAAAGCTAATGAGCTTTATTATGGAAAACCAGATCAAATGTCCAAATTGTGGTGCTTTGAATTACACCGATATTCGTAAATTTAATTTAATGTTCAAAACTAATCAAGGCGTTTTTGAAAGTGAAAAAAATGTCGTTTATTTACGTCCAGAAACTGCCCAAGGTATTTTTGTTAATTTCAAAAATGTTCAAAGATCATTACGAAAAAAGCTTCCTTTTGGTATCGGTCAAATTGGTAAGAGCTTCCGTAACGAAATTACACCAGGTAATTTCATTTTCCGTACTCGCGAATTTGAACAAATGGAATTAGAGTTTTTCTGTAAGCCAGGAACCGAATTAGAATGGTTCCAAACCCTTCGTCAATCTTGTTTTGATTTCCTTGTAAGCTTAGGAATCAAAAAAGAGAATTTGCGTTTCCGTGATCATGATCCGGAGGAATTGGCTTTCTATTCAAATGCCACAACGGATATTGAATATCGATTCCCTTGGGGCTTTGGTGAGCTTTGGGGTATCGCTAGTCGAACTAATTATGATTTAACTGCTCATCAAAATCATTCACATGAATCATTAGAATATGTCGACCCAGAAACAAATCAAAAATATGTTCCTTATGTTGTTGAGCCAAGTGTTGGTGTTGAAAGATTATTATTAGCTATTATGTTTGACAGCTATGATAACGAGAAGCTAGAGGGCGATGATACAAGAGAGGTATTACGTCTTCATCCGGTTTTAGCGCCATATAAGGTATGTGTTTTACCATTAATTAAAAAGCGTCACGAGGAAAAGGCGATGGAAATCTATAAGCTATTAGCTCACAAATTCTCAACAACCTATGACGCAGCTCAGGCCATTGGAAAGAGATATCGTCGTCAGGATGCGGTTGGTACACCTTTCTGTGTGACCATTGATGAACAAACCTTAGAAAATAATACTGTTACGGTTCGTTTCCGTGACACAATGAAACAAGAAATCGTGGCTGTAGAGGATTTAGTTAAATTTATTGATGAGCTAATCGACTAGGAGTGGTTACATGATTCCTCGAGAAAAAATGCAGGAAATCGTAGATAAAACAGATATTGTAGAGTTAGTTAGAAGTGAAGGAATTGCCTTGGAAAAGGTTGGTAAGAATTACCGTGGACTTTGTCCCTTTCATGATGACAGTAATCCATCATTCTATGTCAATCAAGAGAAAAAAATCGCCCATTGTATGACCTGCAAGGGCGGAGGTAATCCCATTACCTTTATCAAATCGATGCATAATTGTACCTTTGATGAGGCATGTCTTTATCTAGCACAAAAACTTAATATTGAGCTCTCGATTTCAAATTATCCGAAAAAGGAATCAAAATATCAAAAGCTCTACAATGTTATGCAAAAATCCCAAGAATTCTACGAATATTACTTAAAAAATACGATTAAGGGTGAAGAAGCTTTAGATTATTTGCATAAAAGACGATTAAATGATGAAACTATAAAAAGCTTTAATATTGGTTTATCACCATCGAAGATGGACATCCTCTATAAAACCATGACTAATGAAGAGGATACAACAATGGAGCTTTTAGAAGCAGGAATGATTAAAAAGAATCATACTGGCTTTTATGATATGTTTATCGACCGAATTATGTTTCCTATCAAAAACGCTGAAGGGCAAACAATTGCCTTTAGTGGCCGCGTTTTTGATAAAAAATCGGATTCAAAATATGTAAATAGCCCAGAAACAGTTATTTTTCATAAGAGTGAGGTTTTGTATAACCTTCATAATGCGAAGGAAACATGTCGGAAGACGAAGCGCTTAGTTTTATTTGAAGGCTTTATGGATGTCATTGCCGCCTATAATGCGGGAATTAAGGAAGGTATTTGCTCAATGGGAACCTCCTTAACCGACGAACAGGCAGCTTTAATTAGCCGATACACTAAAAATGTAATCATATGCTATGACGGTGACAATGCCGGAATTGAGGCGACTAATCGCGCCATTGACATTCTCTTAGGAAAAAATCTTAATGTTGGCATTGTTTTATTAAAGGACAATCTTGACCCTGATGAATATGCGGCGAAATATGGTGATGCGGCTTTAGCTAAATGCTTCAGTGATGAAGTAATCGATCCCTATGGCTTTCGCTATGCCTATTTTAAGCGCAAGGTTAATTTCTCTAATTATTTAGAAATTGACAATTTTAAAATCAAGGTTTTTGAAATGATTTATAAAAGCAAATCAAATGTTTTGATTGAAAAATATTTTAATGTATTAGCCTCGGATTTGCAGGTTTCAATGGAATCAATCAAAACGGATTACATTAATTATTTTAAGCCTAGAGGCAACAAAAATACTGTCGAAATTTCTAAAGATAAAAAAAAGAGTAATCTAAAAATCGACAGTAAATATAAAAAGGCGGAATGTATTCTTTTACATTACATGCTTAAGTCGGAAGCTGATGCCTATTATATTGAAGGATATTTCCAAGATATTTTAGGAGATTTAAGCATAAATCCTTTAGCTTTAGAATTGCGCATTATGTTAATTCAGGGCTACTATAGCGATCACAGTGATTTCAATTTCGAAGAATTCAAAACGATGATTTCGGATGATCTAAAAGCATTTATCGAAGAAAAGGTTTTACCAATCAAGGATAGTGATGATAGTATTTCAAAGGAGGAAATACGTGATTGTCTTAATGTCCTTGAGGAATATAAAAAGAACAAGGTAATTGAAGAATTAAAAAGACAAGCAGAGAATACGCTTGATCCTCTCGAAAAGAGAAGACTTTATTCAGAAATACTAGAATATAAAAAAAAGTAAAGGTGGAATAATATGGATTTAGAAAAGCTAAAACAAGACTTATTACAAAAATCAAAGGGAACAGGCTATGTCTTATTAAGTGATATCACCGCCGAATGTGATCCTGATAGTGAGGAATATGATGAAATAGAGCAATTCCTTAATGAAAAGGGTATTGACATTACTAGTGAAGATGTTAAGGATATGGATATTCCTTTAGATGGTTCTTTAGATGTCGATTTTGATGATGATATTGATATTGATCAATTAGATGACCTAGAGCATGAATTTATCGAAGATTTATCTTTAGATAATTTAGAAAACTTAGGTCCAAATATCAAGGTTGATGATCCCGTTCGAATGTATTTAAAGGAAATTGGTCGGATTCCCCTTTTATCTGAGAATGATGAAAATATTCTTGCGATTAAGGTCAGTAAGGGTCGGGCAGCTCAAGAAAAGCTTGATCAAGCCAGCAATAATGGCGAAATCCTTGAACTCGATGAATCAGATGCCTTAGAAAGAATGGTTCGTGAATCAGAAACTGCCAAAAATCGCTTAGTTGAAGCTAACCTTCGTTTGGTTGTCTCCATTGCGAAGCGTTATGTTGGCCGCGGAATGCAATTTCTTGATTTGATTCAAGAGGGTAATATGGGACTTATGAAGGCCGTTGATAAGTTTGATTATGAAAAGGGCTTTAAATTTTCAACCTATGCGACTTGGTGGATTCGTCAAGCTATCACTCGTGCCGTTGCCGATCAAGCTCGTACGATTCGAATTCCTGTTCATATGGTTGAGACCATTAATAAGCTTGTTCGAGTTCAACGTCAGCTTGTTCAGGAATTAAGCCGTGAGCCTTATCCAGAGGAGGTTGCGGAAAGAATGGGTATTTCAGTTGAAAAGGTTCAAATGATTCAAAAGATTGCCCAAGAGCCGATTTCTTTAGAATCTCCTGTTGGTGAGGAAGAGGATTCATCCTTGGGTGATTTCGTTAAGGATCCAAATGGAATCACTCCATTTGAATTTACTTCCAAGGAGATGCTTAAGCGGGAATTAAATGAGATTTTATCACAATTAACTGACCGTGAGGAAAAGGTGTTACGAATGCGTTTTGGCTTATATGATGGAAGAACGAGAACCCTTGAAGAGGTCGGCAAGGAGTTTGGGGTTACCAGAGAGCGTATTCGTCAAATTGAGGCTAAGGCTTTGCGTAAGCTTAAGCATCCATCAAGAAGTAAAAAGATTCGTGATTATATGAACAAACGATAAAGGGGGTAATTTGATGAATCAAGCTTATTATGAGGATTTAGATGATGAATTATTGTCCTTAGATGAAGAAAGAGAATTAGGAGCCATTTTGTTGGAAAATGACCCTTCATCAGAGAATTTTTTATCGGCTCGAAATAAACTTGTGGAAAAGAATTATCGTCTTGTTTTTAAAATAGCCTTTAGTATAACCAAAACGAAATCAATTGATGCGATTCAAAACGGTCAAATGGGGTTAATCAACGCTGCTAATCATTTTGATTACACGAAGGGTCGGTTTTCAACCTTAGCGGTTCCTTATATCCGAAATGCAATCATTGATGGCTTTTATGAGGATGATTTTATTAATCTTCCCCGTCATATAAGAAGTGATTTCAATAAAATTAGTAAAGCCACGGAAAAATATAATCAAAAATATGGAACGATGCCATCTGATAGCTATCTAGCTAACGAGCTTGGATATGATACCTTATATATTCGTTTAATCCAAATTCTTCCTTCGGTTGTTTGTAATTTAGAATTTGATCATAAAGAGCCTTCAGATATCGTTAGTGACATTAAGGATATTGTTAATGATAATCTTTCATTGCTTGATGAAAAGGAAAAGGATATTGTCTGTCGTTATTATGGTATCGGCTTTGACAAAAGCTATAATTTTAAAGAATTGGCAGAAGTATATCAAATGTCAAGTGAACGAATAAGACAAATTCACAATACGGCAATTGCCAAAATGAAGGAGAATAATCGTGCTGTCTAAACGTCTTTCGGAATGCCTAAAATTAATTGATGGGACAACCCTTGCGGATATTGGGGCTGACCATGGCTATGCTTCAATTGAGGCTGTCAAAAGAGGGATAGTTTCTAAGGCCTATGCTTGTGATATCAACCCAGGCCCTTTGGCTCAAGCTCGGGAGAATATCGAAAATTCGGGGCTTTCATCGAAGGTAATTCCAAGTCTAAAGGATGGAATGACTGATTTATCTATGGATGTTGATTGTATTTTAATTGCGGGAATGGGCGGATATTTGATTAGGAATATTTTGGCTAAAGGAAAGCACAATCGCGATTTTTGTTTGGTTTTATCTCCAAATAATGAGGCTTTATTAGTTCGAAAATGGCTTATGGATAATGATTATTGGATTACGGATGAAAAAATAGTTTTTGATCGTAATCATTTTTACGAAATTATCCAAGCCAAAAAAGGAAAAATGGTTTTAAATTCTCTCGAATTGGCCTTTGGACCAATTAATTTAAAAAGGCAAGATGAAACCTTTGTAAAAAAACAAAAAATGCTTCTCAATTCTTTAGAAAGAATTGATTTAGCTAAGGTCAAGAATCAAGAGGAAATTATTAATAAGATTGAATTTATCAAAGCGTCAATAAAATAAAGATTGCTAAAGATATAATGATATTTAAAAGTCTTCCCAAAAGAAATGAATAGTAGGGAAGGCTTTTATTTATAATGGAATAGGTCTGAAGATGAATGGAAAAGCCTAAAAAAGAGGTAAAGATTAAAAAGAAATAGGGATTTTGCGTGTTAATGAGGCCAATAGACAATTCTAATAGGCCTAAAAGCTCTTTATTTATGGATAGATATCCAGATATAATCTCAACCATACAATTACAAAAGCATATGATGACAAAAATTTGAAATAAAAGGTTAAGGTTTTTTTTCACCGAATCATTAAAGCTATACTTTCCGGTTAATGCTTGATTATCTTCAGACTCAAAAAGAAAACGTAAGGCGATGCCAATAAGAATATTGGATATTAAGGGTATGATGATAAAAAGCTCCTTATTGGGAAATTTTTGGGCGATGGAAAGGACAAAGGCCAAGGATGGAAGGGGCGTTGAAGCTAAAAGAATCCGAGCGTTTTTTTGGCTTATTTTCTTTTGTTTATACAAAGAGTCAATTAATTTGACATTGGAGGGACATCCTAAAAAGGGGGACAGGATAATGATAGAAGAGACTAAAGGGGTTGGACTATTAAACATGATTTTACATAGAGGATGAAAAAGTCTTCCAATCCGATTGATTACTTTCGTATTGATGATAAGATCAATGATAAAAAAATAAATAATCATATTGGGCATGATTCTTTGCATAAAAAGAGTGGTTGTGTTGATGATTGCGGAAGAAACAATTGATGAATTTATAATTAAAAAGATTAATAAAAGAAAAATAAGCATAAAATCACCTATCAGATTTTATGCTTATTATTTATTTTTTAGGAATAAAGATTTCTTGATTTGGCATTAATTGATAGACATAAATATTATTTTTTTCAAGTATTATATCAATAGGTATATTATTTTTGATGGCGATTGATTCAATGGTTTCTTGGGGCTTTGTTGTATAGATATCATAAGATCGATTGTTTGGAATTTTTATGATTTGATTTGGGTAAATAACCGTGCCCATAAGACCATTGTATTTCATCAGTTCATCAACGGTAGTATTTGTCTTGTTAGCGATTTTGTATAAAGAATCATCCTTTTTGACTGTGTAATTGTAGAAGGTATTATCGGTTTTATAAGGATATCCTAAATATTCCGCAACGGCCTTAACGGTGGCTTCGGCTAAAACCTGCCAATTATCTCTTAGCTGCGCTATATCATCCTTTTTTGAATCGGCAAAGCCGTATTCGATAATTACTGATTTCATCGGATATGTATCACGGATGATGTAGTAAAAATCATTTCCAGCACTATTGCGCCTTGTGAAAATGCGATTGACGTTTTGGCCAGCTGCCTTAAAATCGGATGCGAGCTTATTGGCTAGCTCCGGAGTATCATTGATTGAATAAATAAATTCCGCGCCATCAAAATTTCCATAATCGTTATTGATATGATTTGAGATGAGGATGACATTGTTATTAGCGCCAAAAGCGGCCTTCGCTCGATTTACGCGTTCCTGGGGAGTAAGTGTTTCATCAGTGTAGCGGGTCATCGCAACGGGAATTCCTAATTCCTTGAAGCGATTGTATTCATATTCAGATATTTTTAGGGTAAGATTTTTTTCTAGCCAGTAATTATTACTCCCTCCGCCAATGTCTTCACCACCATGACCGGGGTCAATTACAACCATTTTTTCACCTCGTTATAATATATGAATACCTGTATTATTTGTCACACATTGGACAAGATAAAAAGGAGGAGGAAAAATTAGGTGAAAAAAATATTGATTATTGAGGATTATCTTTTGGAAATATATTTAATGGAGGAGGTTTTAAAAAATAGGTATGAGATAAAGGCTATCACAAATCCTAACAATACGTTGGAGATTATTAAAAAATATCAGCCGGATTTAGTGATTTTGGACATTATTATGCCAAATAAATCAGGTTTAGAAATAATTAAAGAGATAGGGACAATGACAAAGGTTATTGTGGTTTCGAGTATTAGTGAAAAATTTATTAAGAATAAGGTCTTGAATTTAGGGGCAAAATTTTATCTTGAAAAGCCGATTAATTTATCCTTTTTTAAAGAAGTAATTGATGAAGAGCTAGCATATATATCTTAGGAAAATTGTGTTATTTTTGTGAAAAAAACGGGGGATTGCTTTTATATTGAATTTCGTTGTGCTACAATTAAATTGCGAGGTGAAGATATGAAAAAGATTTTTTCGTTTATGTTATTAATATTTTTAGTGTTCTCTTGTGCTGGTTGTGGGGACTCATTATTTGATATTTTTAATAGCAGTAATTCAAGTGATACGTCTGAATCTAGCGAAAATGCGAAGCTAAAGCAGGAAATTAATCGTTTAAATAAGCAATTAGAGGCTTTAAAAAATGATGAGATTACGTACGCCGATATTATGGAAAGCTTAAATGAAACTTCATTAGAATATATTAAAAGTAATGTTAAAATAGTCACAACAGGATATATTGGAGTGGGAATTTTTCAAACTCCAGTTACAGGTGGTCAAGGAAGCGGTGTTATTTTTGCGGAGAATAATGATTGTTTTTATTGTTTAACAAATAATCATGTTACCAATATTGATTCTCAATGTACATCAAAAAAATATACGATAACGGATTATAAAGGCTATTCTTATAATGGTTCCCTAATTTGTTCATCAGCTGATTATGATTTGGCGGTTTTAAGATTTAGTAAGCGTAGCGACTCATCTTTAGAGCTCAAGCCTTTAAATATTCAAAAAACAAATCCTGTCGTTGGTGATTTTGTCATCGCAATCGGTCAACCTGAGGGCCAAAACAACACAATTACAATTGGAAATGTCGTTAAATATGAGAACGTTACTTTAGAGGACTCAACGGATGTTTCAAATGTCAAATTCGAGGTAATTTGCCATGATGCGCCAATTAATCATGGCTCAAGCGGTGGCGTTTTGATTAATTTAAAGGGGGAAATAGTTGGAATTAACTATGCGGGATCAGTTGATGAAAATGGTGATTTTCTAGCTGGATATGCCATTCCAATTGAAAAGGTAATTGAATACTTGACAGCTAATGGATTTACATTAAGTTAAGTTTAAAGTATTTGTTTTTTACAAATACTTTTTTTGCAAAAAAAAAGAATTTTTTGGTAAAATAGAAGTAGAGGTGAGGGTGTTGAAGCTTGTTAAATCATTATTTGGGGTTGTCGACCATTTGACAAATATTGCGGATGGCACATCTGGGAAAAGATTAGCCTATTCCTTAATCCATCTTTTTGTTGTTGTCTTAGGATTTTTTGGTTTTTATTATGTAAATAAGCTTTTTAATAGTGAGCATAATATTTATATGATTATTGGCTTAATTTTTTTAGTTCCATTTACCTTTGGACTTTTATTAGAAACACCCTTAATGACTTTCTATCAATTGATTGTGATGATTGTTAATTCTCGTCGTTTTCGCTATGAACGAGGACTAGCCATAACAAATTTAATTATTTCCTTGGCTTTGTTTGGCTTTTTGATTTATGAAGTGATATATATTGTTGGAATTGTTAAGCTATATGTTTAGTTCATTGGGAAAATAGATTTTGATATATATTTTTAAAAGTAATTCTTTCTGGGCCTTGTTTGGGCTTATGAGGGAATTTTTTTTCTTACTGCATTTATGTTACTATATTTATTTAAAGAAACGTGATAAGCCTTGAAAAATAGGCGTTTTTATTGTATAAATAAGATAAAGAATATGTCATAATTTGATGTTATTTGGGAGGCTTTTATGAGAAGAATGAATGAAGAGGAGCTTATTAAAAGATTTGAAGAAGCTATTGAAAAAAATTATATTTGTCCATTTTACCAAATGCAGATAAATCATTCAACGAAACGATTAGTAGGAGCAGAGGCCCTAATGCGCTTTATTGATCCTGATTTTGGCATTCAATATCCTAATGATTTTATTCCGGTGTTTGAAAAAAATGGTTTAATCGTAAAAGCGGATTTACATATTTTTGAATGTGTTTGCAAGTTTTTGAAGAAATGCATAAATAATAACCAAAATCCCGTTCCGATTTCTATAAATTTATCTCGTTATGATTTGCTTGATGAAAAGCTTGTAGAAAAGCTTGAAGAAATAAGAAAGCAATATGATATTCCAGTTCGACTATTGAGAATTGAGATTACCGAATCGGCAGCGATTGACGGAATGACGATAATCAGTTGTTCATTAGAAAAATTTCATCAATATGGCTATTTAGTTGAAATGGATGATTTTGGGTCTGGTTATTCATCTTTAAATATTTTAAAGGATTTAGAATTTGATGTTATTAAATTGGATTTAAGGTTTTTAAGTGGATGTAATAATGGTCGTGAGGGAATAATTATTTCTTCAATTGTGAATATGGCTAAGTGGCTTAATACACCGATTATTGCGGAGGGTGTTGAAAGTGATGAACAAGCAGACTATTTACTATCAATTGGTTGTAATTACATTCAAGGTTTTTTGTATTCAAAGCCAGTTGAAGAGAAAGAATTTGAAAATAAGATGATATCATTAAATCATGAGGCCGCTATTGGTAATTGTATCAAAGGTCTTTATGAATTTGATACCAAGGAGCTTTGGGATCCAAATTCCGCAGGAACTTATTTCTTCAATAATTTAATGCCGGCATCAGCTATTTTTTCTTACCATGATCATAATATTGAGATTTTAAAGGTTAATCGTAAGTATGGCGATGAGCTTGGCATGAATTTGAATGAATTTGATGTTATAAATTCGGATTTTTTATCAACATATAAGGATGATTCCTTTAGGACTTATGAGGAAACTATTTTACGGGCAATTCAAACTAAAAAGGAAGAAAAATGCATTATCTGGCGAACATTTTCTTCAAAGTGCTGCGGTGAGGATTTAATTTGTATTGAGAGTCGAATTCAAATAATTGGTACCAACAGCAACGAATATCTTTTCCTTGAGACAATTTATAATATTACAAATCAAGTAAGAAGCTATGATGAGCTTGCGTTATCAGAAAAGAGATTTCGTTATGCTAGCGAGCAAATCAACGTTTATGCTTGGGAATATGATGTGTCAACTAAAATAATGCGACCATGTTTCCGCTGTATGCGTGATTTAAAGCTTCCAGCAGTACTAGAAAATTATCCGGAGCCTGTAATTGAAAATGGAATTTTCCCGGCTGATTATGCGGATATGTATCGTGATTGGCATAAGCAGCTAGCAAATGGAGTAAAGCATTTAGAAGCGGTTATCCCATTAACAGCTGATCGCATTCCTTTTTTGGTTAGATATACACTTGAGTGTGATGAAAATGGAAGACCTCTTAAGGCCTATGGTTCGGCGGCATTTATCAATGATGATGTAAAAAAATAAACAGAAGATTATTGTGTTTAAGCATTTTATTCCAAAAATTAACAATTTCTTATTGAATAAGCAAAATAATATTGGTATAATAATGATAAAATAGTTTTTATAGCGATTATAGGTTTTATATTGATAATAAATAAGTTTAAAAAGGAGAAAGGTGCATTTTGGCATCAAGGGGTGAAAAAATGAAAAAAATATTTTGCTTAACAATTGTTTTATTATTTTCCTTTTGTTTATTTTCGTGTGGAGACTCGAAATATCCGGTAAAGGAAGAACAAATAACAGTAATTTCAAAATTCGATGAAAACAAAACATTTTCCTTGACTTTAAATGTTGGAAGTCAAGAGACTGACATTATTAGTTTTTTTACAGTACGGGAAACATTAGATGAACTACATAACCTTTTAAAAACAAATGAGTCCTTTTATGATTTTAATGGAACTGATATTAGGTTTTTAAAGGATGGTTATTTTTATACCATTGAATTAGTAGCTAAAGAAAAGAATCATTACGAATACATATTATTTAATGAAACTTCAATGGTCAGATTTGGAGAGGAATACTATCAAATTCCTTTTCCAAGAAACTTAGGTGCTGTGGTTACTGAGGAGTTTAAAGCTTCTTCTCAATGCATATCCTATTTAGATTCATATTTCTCTAAATGTGCTAATATTACAAGAGATAGTGATGATCAATTTATCGTATCTAAAGTGATAAATTTTAAGGAACCAGAACGAGGCTTTTTCGAAATTGTGATAACAAAAATGGATGGAAAATTTGTTTTTTCATTGAAGGGTGATTCAAATGATAACAGTAAATAATGTTAAAAAAATATTTGGAGGGAACATTGTTGCGGTTGACAATGTTTCTTTTCATATACCAAAAAATCAAGTAGTCGCGATTGTTGGGGCTTCCGGTAGCGGTAAATCGACTCTTCTTAATATTCTTGGAATGCTTGAGGAATATGAAGGAGAGTATTTATTAGATGGAAAAGATATTGGGATTTTGAAGGATAAAGAAAAAGCTATTCTCCGAAATCAAAAAATCGGCTTTGTCTTTCAAAATAGCTATTTAGATCTTGAAAGTACGGTTTTTGAAAATATTTCTGTTCCGCTGATTGTTGGAAAAAAGAAGAAATATCAGGAAAAGATTTTTACGCTTCTTCAAGAATTAGGTTTAGAAACAAAAATTAAGGTGAAGGCTTCGAAGCTATCGGGTGGTGAAAGGCAAAGGGTTGCGCTTGCGAGGGCACTAATTAACGACGCTGATTTGATTTTGGCTGATGAGCCATGTGGAGCCTTAGATTCTTTAAATGCTAGTAAAATTATGAACCTATTAATTGGGCTAAAGGAAAAGGAAAAAACCGTGTTGATTGTGACTCACAATGAAGAGGCAGCTAAATTATGTGAGCGCATAATTACACTAAAGGATGGGAAGATTGTTGGCGATGAGATTACTCAACCTTCTATGTAGAGAAATTAAAAGAAATAGTATTTTCTTTTTCCTTTTCATCGGTATTGGTATGTTTTTCTTAACGGTATCCTTTGTTTTATTTCCTTTTTCAATGTTGATATCGCAAAAAAGCGTTTCTCTTTTTTGTGATTTTAATGAATGCTTTTTAACATTCCGTGATGTGAAAGATTTATCCTCATTTAGAAATGATAATTGCTTTTTTCTTGCCGAAGATGTTTTGATAGAAATTGAAGGATATTCCATCGATAATAATTATCAAATGATTTATTTTAATGAAGAAACCTTAAATGATTATACAATCAGTCAAGGAAGAGCATGGAATGAATGTGATAATGGAGAAAAGGTTATTTGGGTTAATGAGGAGCTTTTTAAGGGCTTTGACTGTGTAATTGGGCAAAACGTTTTAGTTAAATTTGATGATTCAATTGAAAACTTTATGATTGCTGGAACCATAAAAGATGGACCCTTGGCAATTATGTCTATTGATACCTCAAAAAGGATTATTGATGCAAATTATACAATGAAAATCAAGATTGAAAATCAAAACGCTTCTATTCTTTATCCAAAGCTTTTAAAAATATCTAATAGCTGCGCTAATGATTATGGATATTTTGAAGGAATGGAATTTATGAATGTTTGTAAAACACTGGTTTTTGTTTTATCAGTTGTCATTTTTATCTTTTCTTTTTTAATCATCAATCGCTTTATTGGATTACTTTTCCTAAAAAGAGGAAAGATATATTCAGTATACGAAGCGCTTGGATTCACTCAGATTGACACAATAATGCTCACAATATTTATTGGCATTGTGATGTGCTTAATTGAGTTTGGATTATCAATCATTTTCTCTGTTGCCCTTTTGCCTTTATTTGAAGAAAAAATTTATGCTCTATTTGGTGTTAGGGAATCAATAAATCTTTCTTATCAGTTTATTGTCATTCTTTTCTTGATCCAACTTTCGATTCTTTGCCTTAAGACCATAATTATAGGAATAAAAAGAGGCAAAAATAGCATTACATCATATCTAAAGGAGGTAATGTAGATGCTAAAATTTGTTTTCAAATATTTTTTACGAAAAAAGGTCAATTATAAGATTTGTTTTATTAGCCTCCTTTCTTCCTTTGTGCTTGTGGTGTTATTTTTTGTGAATTTCAATATAGATGATATTGAGAAGAAAATGATGGATGAATCTTTATCCTCTAATTATTTTGTTTCTTTTTCAAATGAAAAGAAGTCTTATGATTTCAGTGAAGTTGATTTTATTAATGAGGTGCTTGAGTTTTCAAATTATTCGATTGGTTTATCATCCTATAATGTTAATTTTAATGGAAGAGAATTTAAGAATAAAATGATGAAGATATTTGCCTCGAGATTTGATTATTCAAAGGGAAAGTTTTTTTCGCAAAATGAGCTTAAGGAATATGAAAGAAAAAATCATTCTAATCCGATTATTATGGGAAGATATCCCCAAAATAAGGATGAAATGATGGTTACAGAGTCTTTTTTTAAGGTCCTTGATTTAAACCTGGAAGTTGATAAAGAATTAAGTGTTGAGATACCGTTTGGACCATATCAAGGAGAAGCGTGGATTTCGAAGATAAAAATAGTGGGTGTAATAAGTGATGACATATTTGAATTAGATTCATATTCTGAATTAAAGGAAGATTTTATTCCAAGCTTGTTTTTTCTATCAAGTGAATTAGAAGATAAGGAATATATTGTAAAAAGATATGTAGCCGAAACTTTTATGGATGATTTCATCAGTATTGAAGAGCGATTAGGAAAACTCAATGAATTATTTGGAGAGAAGACCTTTTCCTTTGGAAATGAAACGAAAATGATTCTTTTTGATAGTATTAATCGATATGGATCATTGATTTCATTTTTGATGACCTTCATTGGAATAATCTTAATTTTTGGTTTCTTTCTCTTAGATACCTTGTTAATATACTTTGATATTCAGGAAAACAAAAGAAAATATTTTGTTTATTATTCAAGTGGATTAACAAAGAAGCAGTGCTTTATGATTGTTGCGATAAATTATTGTTTGGTTTCATTAATTGGGTTAATTCTTGGATGTTTAATTTTCGGTCTACTATTCATCATATTAAAAGGAAATATTCCTTATTTATCATTAATGGATATCAATTTAAAGGTTATTTTTTCTGCCATAATGAGCTTTAGTCTGATTTCAGGATTGGTTTTATTATTTACCGGTCTTATTTATCGAAGACAAGAAATATCAACAAAAAATAGCTAGATTCTTAAGATTTAAGTCATCTAGTTTAATTAATTGACTTTTTACCTCGCACTATTTTTAAGTCGTGAGTAAGTCGTGAGTTATGGTAAGCTAAAGCCCTAAATATGTTTATTGAGGTGAATAATGTTATTTTCCTTATTTTAATAATTCCATTTTATAAAGAGAAATATTTCAAAAATCAATACATATATATACTTAATGAATATCTAATAATCATTTGAAATTCCATGTTGAAAACACTGGATAATATGGTAAAATGAAGATGCAAGGATTTCTTTGATTCCGTGCATATAATTTAGCATATATTATTTTTGGAGCATAGAAATGAGAAGATTAAGAGAAGTAGAATATGTTAATCATTATAGAACAATAAGTAGTACCTCGGCAACTCCACTAATTTGTGAATGTTCAGATGGCTGTCATTATTACACCAAATTTTACGAAGGAAATGAGGGGCCAAGAGAATTGGTTAACGAATTTATAGGTTTTGAATTAGCAAAATTGTTAAATCTTCCAATTCCTAATGCTGCATTAGTAAAAATTAATAATGATTTCGAAGCGTATATAGGGGGAGAAATGAAAATTATTTCAAGCAGCCACAAATATGCTTTTGGAAGTAAAGAAATTGCAAGTGCAACCGCAACACTTAGTGATAAATTTATTAGAGAATGCCAAAATAAGCAAGATTTATTGCCGATAATTGTTTTTGACCACTTGGTTGGTAATTCTGATAGAGAATATAATCTTGGAAATATTCTTTATAGATACAAAGATAAGATAATTTTTATTATCGATCATGGAAGAATATTTGATGTGGGGACATTATGGGATCAGTATACCTGTAGGCAAAGAAAAAATGAAGAAATAATTTTAAAGGATTTTACTCCTAATTCTTTATACGGAAAAATAATGGATAACGTAGATTTAACTGTATATAAGGATGAATGTATTCAGAGATTTTCCAAAATAAGAAAAGAAGATATTATCAATGTTTTTAATTCAATTCCGAGTGAGTGGGAGTGTAATGACATTGATAAAAATGAAGGTATTGAATTTATGTGGATTAGGTTTCAAAAATATGAATATATATTAAATAAAATCTTGAATGTTAAGAGGTGACATTTATGGCAAAATGTGTTTATACGTCAATTGAATATTTTCCAAAATGCTTCTCCAATGAGTCAATTAATGTTGGGTTTATTTTCCATAATGCCACAGAAGGTTCTATTAATTTTTTGCGTTCAAAAAACAAAAAGAGAATTACATCTTTTGATGATGAGCTTATTTATGAAGATTATAATATGTTAATGGATGCCTTTGAGGAATTTATTACTAAACCGTTTAAATCAACTCTATTTTCGACAAATGATGATATTGTAAAACGATTTAATGAAAATTACCTTGACTCAATTAAAAACTGTTTTCTTAATGAATTTCGATTTTCTAATATCATGAAAATTAATAGTGATAATCCTTTAGAGGATTGCAAAGATTACTCAAAATTGTATTTATATTTTGACTATGATAAGAAGGATAGATTGAGTGAAGAAAACATATCTAAAATTGTTAGGAAGCAATTAAAACGTGAATTGTCTTCTATGAATGTTATGTACAATGAAAAAGTGAATGTAGATGGTATTACTGAATATGGAGAACCTATGAAAATTGATTTTAAAGTCGGAGATGAAGTATATATTAAAATTTTAGATATAAGAACTGATTCTTTTTTAAAATTAAATACTGCAAAAGTTTGGGCATTTAATAAACAGTATTTTGATAATAAAAATTTAACATTGATATTTGCGCTAACTTCAAAGCCAGAGACTGTTGAAGAACACGCATATTATGATATTTTAGAAGCAACAAAAGCACCTATATATACTTTAAATGAGCTAGATAAATTAGTTATTTCAATTCAATAATTCATCTTAGAAAATAAAAAATAAGGAAATATGATTTTCATTATCACCATATTCCTTGTTTTTTTTATTACCACTCTTTATCAATCATTCTAATGTATTTTTGATCATTAAAGCCGACGTATAAACGAGTGATTTTTATGCTCGATTCTTTTTCGATATTTTGTAAAGGGTGGTTCAAGAATTCGATTTTTTTTGGATAAAATCCCTGCGGAATGGCATTAATACATTCAAAAGTCAGACTGAATTTTTGTGCCCCGACAATTCTCAAGGAATGGATGCTTTTGTCAAAATGAACTATAACGCATTCGTTATCTTGAAAGGTTTTTATTACAAATTCTTCAATTTTGTTTTTATCAATCGGCTTTTCAAATGTTCCTCGAAGCCAAACTCTTGCTGTTTTTTTGTTTTCCATACTAACCTCCTAAAATTTATATTGTTAATTTATTTTATAATAAAGATTAAGAATCTTTAGATTAAGAATCTTCATATTAAGCTTTTAAAACAAAAAAAGCTTAATCATATAAAAATATCTAACAATAATTTCATACAATTAAGCTTATATTTATTAAAATGGCGTTTCAGACAGGATTCGAACCTGCGACCGACGGCTTAGAAGGCCGTTGCTCTATCCAGCTGAGCTACTGAAACATACTTTGAATAATTTCATCTCAAGCATTATTAATTATATATTAATTGGCTCCTAATGTAAAGCCTTTTTTAAAAAAATCTCATTATTTCTTTTAATATATTTTATATATGTTATAATAATAGTGGTTAAAATTTTGACAAAGGAAGTTTTATTTATGAAGTTAAATGTTGTACTTTATAATCCAGAAATACCCCAAAATACGGGAAACATTATGCGGACCTGCGTTGGGACAAATTGCAAACTACATTTGATTGAGCCTTTAGGCTTCAAGGTCGATTCCGCAACTGTTAAACGATGTGGGGTTAATTATTTAGATAATCTTGATATGACGGTTTATCCGAATTGGGATGATTTTGTATCGAAAAATCAAGGAACCTATTTTTTTATGACAAGATATGGTCATAAGCCACCTTCAACGATTAATTTTAAGGATGTCGAAGGAGATATTTATTTAATCTTCGGAAAGGAATCAACCGGAATTCCTTATGAGCTTTTGGCAAATCATTTAGACAATTGCTTTCGCTTACCGATGACAGATAAGGTAAGATCTTTAAATCTATCAAATTGTGTTGCCATTGTCGTATATGAGGCTTTAAGACAATTAGATTATTTAGATTTATTAAGAGAAGAACCAGAATCCATGAAGGGTAAAGATTTTTTAAATCAATTTATCACAAATAAAGAATAATTTTTAAAAAGATGCGCTTGCATCTTTTTTATTTTGAAGATTTATGATAAAATAGAAATGATAGGAGGTATGGTCGTGAATCTAAAGCCTGGTGATATTGCCCAAATTCATAGCTATAAGCATAATCATAAAATTCATCGTATTTGGAATAAGGTTCGAATTTTATATGCTGATGATGATTTAATAATTTGTGGCAATAATAAGACCCGCGTTATCGAGGCGACAGGTCGCTATTGGATGACGAGAGAACCTTCAATATGTTTTTTTTATAAAAATTATTGGTTTAATATTATTGGAATGCTTAAAAAGGATGGAATTCATTTTTATTGCAATCTATCTAGTCCTTTTGTTTATGATGATGAAGCAATAAAATATATCGATTATGATTTGGATATTCGAATTACTCCGGATATGCGCTATCGAATTTTAGATGCAGATGAATATAGTCAACATAAAAAGAAGATGAATTATCCCGAGAAGCTAGCCGCAATAATTGATGATCAAATGAAGGTGTTAATTGACATGATTGAAAATCGTCAAGGGCCATTTGAAAAAGGAACGGTATTGAAGTGGTACAATATCTATAAGGAAATGGAAAATTTATAAAAAGCGGTTCGTAACAGAATCGTTTTTTTAAAAACCACAAAAAAAGCAAAAAAAAATGGAGCGGGCGATGAGAATCGAACTCACACAATCAGCTTGGAAGGCTGAGGTTCTACCATTAAACTACGCCCGCAATTTCCATTGCATATTTATAATATCACTTCAAAAATGATATGTCAACACTTATTTTTTAAAAAATACAAAAAATCAGTCTGGATTGAATTGTAAAATTAAATTGGAATTATAAAATCAATGGTTTATGAAGGATATG
>CAZWLD010000016.1:0-42228 GCA_964634685.1 uncultured Anaeroplasmatales bacterium | reverse complement strand
ATGACATCTGTAAATAAACAATCTATTTTTGATCTTTTTTATAAAAAAAGCCTTACTCACAAATGAATAAATGAGTGTGCGGCTTAGCTTTCATCAAGAGCTCCATTCCTTAAAAGAAAAAAAGGACATCATCATTTCAAAATTTAATGATGAAGCCAATGTGAACATTGGGGAGAAACAAAAGCTCTTAAAAGGATTATTTAAAAAGACGGGTCATAATTTTTATATTGAACCCCCATTCCATTGCGATTATGGATGTAATATCACTGTTGGCGAAAGCTTCTATGCCAATTTTGATTGTATTTTCTTAGATGTCAATGAGATTATTATTGGAAACAATGCTTTTCTCGCTCCCCGTGTTTGTATCTATACAGCCGGCCATCCCATTGATAAGGATATTCGAAACGAGTATCTTGAATATGGATATAGGGTGACAATCGGCAACGATGTATGGATTGGCGGAAATACAATCATAAATCCTGGTGTAAATATCGGCGACAATGTCGTAATCGGTTCTGGAAGCGTTGTGACACACGATATCCCATCGAATGTCGTGGCGGCTGGTAATCCTTGTCGGGTGCTCCGACCAATCACAATTGCCGATAAAGAATTTTGGACAAAGCAAAAGGATATATATGAACAAGATATCATTATTCAAAATAATAATAGCGCTATTCAAAAATAGTTTTAATTAATAGTTGTATTTTGTGTACTACTATTGTATAATACTGACGTAAGGAGCAGATATTATGCCAACAAAACTTGAAAAAAACCTATACAAATTAGCTATTCCTATCTTTATTGAATTATTATTCATGATGCTTTTAGGAACTGTCGATACAATTATGCTTTCACGCTTCAATGATAATGCCGTGGGAGCTGTTTCTAATGCTAATACCGTTATCAACTTCTTAACTGTCTTAATAAATGTTGTCAGTGTTGGAATTGGCGTCGTCATTAGCAATTACCTTGGAGCTAAAAATGAAGATTTTGCGAAAAGAGCCATTTCAACTGGTGTCTTCTTCAACACCATTTTAGGTCTTTTGCTCTTCCTCTTTTTCCAGTTTTTTGGAGACTCTCTCTTTAAGCTCGTTGGAACAAGTGAGGTCTTTATATTAAATTCGACAAACTATTTAAAAATTGTCACCATGGGTATCCCCTTTATTGCTCTATCCCAGGTCTTATCGGCCGCACTACGAAGCTATGGTAAGCCTCGTCAAATGATGGTTGTGACGATGATTAGTAATATCCTTAATGTCATCATAAATTTCATTTTGATTTTTGATATTTTCCACACTAATAATCCTGTCATAACCGGCGTAAATGGAGCCGCTATCGGAACCCTAGTAAGCCATCTATTTACCTTTGTTCTTTCGGTTATTTTAGTGAAAAAAATAATTAAGGCTAAAATAATCAATCTTAACCTTGATAGAGAATGCTTAAAGCAAATATTAAGAATTGGTCTTCCTTCCGCCTTAGAAAATGTTGCCTACAATATTAGCCAATTCATCATTCTTTGGGTTGTTAATCAAATGAAGGATGAAAATATTGTCAATGCGCGAGCCTACATTCTAACCATAACCTCCTTTGTTTTCCTCTTTAGTAGTTCCTTCGCCAATTCTAATCAAATTATCGTTGGCTATTACATTGGGGAAAAAGATTATGATGCCGCCTATAGGCACACGTATAAAGCCTTTCTCCATGGAATAATCTATGCCCTAGTTATGGTAAGCATTATTAACATATTTGGTCGTGGTGTTTTAGGAATCCTAACTAAAAATGAAGATATCATTAATATTGCATTAAAGGCTCTTCCAGTTATTATCTTCTTAGAAATTGGAAGAACCTCTAATTTGGTTTTCATTCAAGCCTTAAAAGCTTGCGGTGACACCATTTTCCCACTTGTCATTGGTATTGTATCAATGCTAGGAATTGCGGCTTTAGGCAGCTATATCTTCGGATTATGCTTCTCTTTAGGCATCGTGGGAATCTTCATTGCGGCGGCAGCTGATGAATGTATGCGTGGTATTTTAGTAGTCTTCCGCTGGAAAAGCAAAGCTTGGACAAAGAAAAGCATCATTAAGGATTAAAATTACTCCAATTATATATGATAGAAAACTGTTGACAAATATTCATTTGTCGATGGTTTTTTTATTAAATATTGAAAAAAAACACTATCTATATAATAGGTTCTTTCCTTAATACCAATAAGAACCAATTATTAAATAAGTGCTTTTTCAAAAATCGATTTATTCAATCTCAACCATATCGTGATTTGTTTTATAAAATGTTGCTCTTGAAGCTTTACTCTTCTCCAAATATCCATTCTTTTCAAGATTATCAAGGACTCGTTTCCTGAAATAAGACGAATCAGTTATTCCAAGATATTCTGCTATTTCTGAGACCTTTCGCGCTTTGAAATAGCAAAATGACAAAACTCTTCCATCTAATTCTGTTCCAGATGGAACTGGTGCAAAATTAAGTACCGGAATCATCTCATCCCTAACGCCATTTTCATAGGTTAAGTCTGGAAGAACTAACGTAAAATGATCGGAAGTAGAAAAAATATATGGTTTATGTGCTTCATCTGCTGTAGAATACTCTTCCATAATCTTTTCAAAACCGGTTCCTGCTGCTTCCATAACATTACATTTAACAAGAACACCGGCAATAAGCTCGTTTCTTCTTTTGGAAATAACGCCAGATAAATCATATGTCTTTCCTATTTTCTCCCCTCTATAAAATCCTCCTGGTGAAGTTATTTCTAAACGATCCTTAAATATATCCACTTGGATTTGTGTTCCATCTAAATAATAATCTCGATGAGCCACTGCATTTATTACTCCTTCAAACAATGCTCTGGAAGGATATGAATCAATATTAATTCGAGCATCATCTAGTTTAAGAATTGAATGATTCATCCTTTGATTGACAAAATCCATCATGTAATTAATGGTTGAAGTTATATTTCCATTATATCGATTAATTGTAACAATCCTTTCACTACCCTTATTAAATCCAGAAAATACGGAACATTGCACTTCTGTTTTTCTTCCTTGATAATCGTCTAAAAATAGAACTGCTCCATTTAACAAAAATCCTTCCTCGTTAACAAACCCCAATGAGTTCAAGGCTTTATCTCTCAATTTTTCTCCATTATTATGCTTTTCATAAAAGGCACGCAAATCTGATAGCTTTAAGGAATCAAACTTAACATCAGAAACCAAAACATCATACTGAGCTTTTTTGCTTTTAATACTCATCTCAATGATTTCTTCATAAGTTGCCCCATTTGTAAACCCATCCCGCCTCATAAAAATAGATGGTATATTTTTGTATTTTAATATTACCGGTTTTACTGATGATTCCTCAATGCTGACCTTTATTACAAAACGTTCATTTCCATTAATCTCATATCTAATAAAGGAAATTTTCATTTTTGGTCTTGGTGTCAAATGTTGATTTACTTGGTTGTTAAAATAATTTCTTTCATTATCTGCAGCCTTCCTGTCAAAGCCAATCAATTTATTTGTTTTGTCTTCAACGCCAATATAAAAATCACCGCCTGATGCATTGGCAAATCCTGCAATACTCTTAAGCCATCCTATAACATCATCACGATTTAAATTTGCCTTGCTCTCAAACTTATCACTTTCCAATTGTATATCATCAATTATCTCTTCTAAATACATAAAAAATCACCTCGTATTTGCTCTACTTCAATAATACTTCAAATTCACTTCAAAGTCAACTTCAAAGTCACTTCAAACAAACTTCAATTTACTTTGAAGTACTACCATTTTATTGATCTACATTCTTATATTTTACATTTTCACAGCTTATTACTCACAATTATACTAAGAAAATTAACAATTCTATCTACATTTATGATTTTAAAATTAAAGATTATCCAAAATAGATTAATTCAATTGATGAAAAAAACACTACCCCATAAAAAAGTAGTGTTCTCTAACCTATAAAGTCATTGCAATATGCAGTGATTTTTTTTACGCTCTTGAGTCATATTCTCCTGTTTCTGTTGAAACAACAATATAATCATCCTGTTCAATAAATAGAGGAACCTTAACCTTTAGCCCAGTTTCACAAACCGCATCCTTGAGGGCGGCCTTAACGGTATCACCACGGGTAGCCGGATCACATTGTGTTAATTGAAGAGTAACCTTTGAAGGCAATTGAATACCTAATATCTCACCTTCATATTGAATAATATCAACGACAATTCCATCCTTCAAAAAATTCATTTCCCAAGTCAATTTAGATTTATCAATAGATATTTGTTCAAAGGTCTCATTATCCATAAAGACAATACCTTCACCATCATCATATAGATAACCCATTTGTTTCTTTTCCGTACGAACAATTTCGACATTGTCACTGCCAATAAATGACATATCTAAGATTGCGCCTGTACGAAGATTTTTACTTTTGAGCTTTACCTTCATCTTAGCCATTGCCGTTTTGTTTAAATCAATGGATAAGCATGAATATAATTGACCTTCCCATATATAGGTATTTCCTGGTCTTACTTCTGTAACTTTTACCATATTTTATAACCTCTTTCCTTGTTTATATTATCATATTGTCATTATTATGACAAGATTATTCAAAGATTTTTTTATATACATTTTTAAAAAAAATCGTCCACTAAAGGGACGATTAAAAATTAAATCACTTCACTTGAATCTGTTATTTCAAAATAATGAATCTGTGCCTTGTTAGCCCATTCCATACCACCTTCACCCTTTTGGTATGTTTGGAAAACCAAAATATAGGAGCCGATTTCACTTGGGCCCGTGACATTTCCATCTTCATTTGGAACACCAATAGAAATAATATTTCCCTTTAAATCTGTCCAAACAAAACGGCCAGTTCCATTTTTAATTGCTGTTTGTGCATCTTCACCATTTTCTGTACAAATATTTACATCCTTATAAATATTGAAGGATACGGCTGTTCCATCATATTCTTTCGTAAGCTTAGAATTAAATTCATATACTTCGGTCGATTCTTCTATTTCTTCATACTCACTATATAAATATACTGGATATGAATCTCTAGCATCATCCTCTTCTTTTATAGCTGTAAACATATATTTTCCTAGGTCTGAATCATAAACTAAGCGAAGGGTACCGCCACAGAAAGGATTATGAATATAAGCTGAACCATCTGGATTTAAGGAAGCCTTTAGCGTATAATCGGCACTTGTTGAGGTTGTATATTCAATACCACCAGTAGACCACAAAATAAGATTTCCTTTTCGATATGGTCCATTACCAATTCTTACACTATATAAAATTCCATCATCATCGCGCTTACCGGAATCATAAAATCTAAATACAAATTCATAATTTGAGCCTAAGGAAATAACTCCACTAGCATTTGGTATAACCTTAATCGCCTCACGCTCACAGTTACCATCAAAAGGATTACCCATAGCATAGTAATCATCGCCAACCTTAGCAATTACTGTATATAGTGTATATTCACTCATTGATAATTCATCAACTAAAGAGAATTGATTTTCAACAATTTCTCTTTCGACTTTTAATAAATCTGTCTTTACATCATCTTCCTTGCTATAGACAACGAAATCATAAACTCCCGGTATAGCTGGTGATGGATAATGAAGACTATCATCCCAAGTATCATCACGATTAACCTTTACAACTTCTCCTGTTTCATGATTACGCCATTCATAGAATAAGCCTAATGCTTGAATATCACATTCCTCACCATTATTTAAGATGCTATTTTTGAATACATAAGCTGCGCGTCCACCATTGTATTTAACAGGGTTAGCTGTTCCATTATAAGTTAAATTAATTTCAATTGGCTCAATAGGCGCATTTACAACAACCCAAAGCTCTGTATATAAATTAGGATTTTTAATATATGTGTAAGTAATTAAATATCTACCTTCAACATTAAAATCTAAATTACCATAATCAATCGTATAATCTATATCCTTTGTTAAAAGAATATCCTCGCCAATAATACGGGCATATACCAAAACTAAATCAGGATTAGGACGAGTTGCATCTCCAATGGTATATACTGCCTCTCTTTTATCTTCATCAAAACCGCCAGGAATGCAATTAGACCAAAGATAATAAACCTTATCGGTAAATTTTGCATAAACGGTCATATCACTAGTTCCCATTGTAAATGTATATTCCGTATTATAAGAAATCAATTCACCATTAATATACCAACCATCAAAATCATAATATTCATTTGGAACGGCACTTAAAGTAACAGTTTCAGTTTCCATAAGTTGAGCTTGATATCCTGATTCTTGAGCAATAGAATTATGATAAATCTTTCCATTTCCACCATCAACAGAAGCTGAAAAATCATGCATTGGCGCAACTACATAAACCTTTAGTGTTGCGTTTATGGAAGAATCAAATTTATAAGTGTAGGTAATAGTAAATTCACCAACAGAAGAAAAATCTAATCCACCTAGATCAATTGTATAATCTACATCCTTAACAAGGGGAATCAATGTATTGCTTATGGTTTTTCCTGAAACCAAAACCAATTCAGGTGCTGGTTTAACAAAACCGCCTAGTGTGAATAGGGCTTCACCATCAGTAAATCCAGCATCATCACCATCAAGAATTAAGCTTGTTATTTCAGCTCTAAATACTGCGTAGATAGCAAAATCACTTGTTAGCATTTCAAAGGTATATTCAACATCAGTTGAAAGAGGTGTATCTTTTAAAATAACCGGATTTGTTGAATTAACTGGTTCAAACCAACCAACAAAGTGATAATCATCACTCACCATTGCTTTAATGGTAATTAATTCATATGGCATAAGCAGAGTAGTATAATTAGTAGATTCATTTACTGTAATATCTTTCCCAACAATTGAAACATAACCTCCAGTACCTTTTTGTCCAACTGTAAATTTATGAGCTATTTTCTTTTCCTCTTCCGTAATTACAAAGGCTGAGAAGCTATCCGTTTCAAAACTAATTTTATCATTTTCAAATTTAGTCTCAAGCTTTTCAACACTATTATCATCCTTAATATGGAAAGTAATATAGCTATCACTTTCAAAAGGAGCTGGCAATGTGATTTTTACTTTGCCATTTGGTTGAATTTCTTTACTTCCTTTTGAAACATGAATATCATAAATACTAATATTTCCATCCTTATCATAAGCTTCATCCGCAATGATACCAATAAAGCCTTTTGCTTGATCACTATCTGCTTCTATTACCTCAGTAACCAAGGTCGACCCTTTTGGGAATTCACCGCCTTCAAGGATTGCGCCAAAATCATTTTTTATTTGTTTTAATGTACCACCGCATCCTGCAGTTACTATACAAATAAGCGCACATAGAATCGCTGTGGAAATCAAAGATAAACTCTTTTTCATTTTTACATGTCCTTTCTTTATATATAAATCTTAATGCTTAATAAACAATATGAGCATTACTAGGACCCATTTTACATTATTTTATTTTTAAAAGAAGTTACAAATGTAACGTATAAACAAAAAAATCACTGCATAGGCAATGATTTTTTACAAAATAATTTCTATCTTTTTCCTTTATCGTAAGGAATACCTTCAGCTTTCGGACAGCCGGATTTACTTCTAAAGACGATCAAAACAATAATGACAATGAAGTATGGAAGGATGTTATAAAAATAAATAGGTAAATTTAAAGCTTTTAAGAAACCAATTTGTGAAGATAAAGGACCGATACATTTCAAGAAGCCAAATAGCAAGGATCCTAAAGCAATACCAATCGGATTCCAGTTACCAAAAATCATAATCGCTAGGGCTAAAAATCCCATACCACCGATTGTGCTCTCAGCTGTACCAGCTGCACTTGTCGCGATATAGGCATAGCCACCAAGTCCAGCTAAAAAGCCCGAAACTGTTACACCTAAATAACGCATTTTATAAACATTTATACCAACAGAATCAGCTGCCTGAGGATGTTCTCCACAAGCTCGTAAATGCGTTCCTGTCTTTGATTTATATAGCCAAATCGATAAAATAACATATATAGCAATAATTATATAGGTTGAAATATAGACCTTATTAATAAATACATCCAAAATCGTACCTGTTGGCTTATCCATCGTAATGACATATTTTGGAATATCAGGCATTACCAATTTTTCTTGGGAAAAGAAAACAAGACAAATGGTAAGAAAGATTGCTGGGGCAAACATATTGATAGCCGTACCGGTAATTGTCTGGTCTGATTTTAATTTAATAGCTGCGATGGATAATAATAATGAAAATATTGCCCCGGCAACACCAGAAACTAATAAAGCAATTACAAACATAAATTGTTGATGCTGAAAAAAGAAGCTATTTTTCATCATTAAACTTACCAATAATGCTCCAATAAATGACCCAAATATCATACAACCCTCAAGGGCAAGATTGATGACACCACTACGCTCCGAGAAGACACCACCCAAAGCCACAATCAAAAGGGGAATCGCAAAAATGAGTGTTTTTTGTAAAATTAGAATTAAACTATCCATTGGTCTTCTCCTCCTCTGTCTTGACCTCTAAAGTTTCTACTTTAGGTTCATTTTTCGGTTTTCTTTTTTTGTTTAACAATTCACTAATAATACGTGAGAAGCCAGCTAAATAAATGATAACAGCAATAACGATATCTGCAACATAACGGTTGAAGCCGACCTTTGTTAAATATTCACCACCCATATTAATATGGCGAATAAATATTGATGCGAAAACAGTGCCAATAGGGTTACAGTTTGCTAGAAAGGCTGAAGCAATACCGTTAAAGCCATAGGCCGGTAAGCTGCTATATTGGGAAGCATATTTATATTCAATACCTGGATTTAAATAATACATACAAGCCGCAAGACCCGCAAGAGCTCCTGCAATTCCCATTGATAATACAATATTACGTTTTTCATTTAAGCCTGCATATTTAGATGCGTCTTTATTCATTCCACAAGCTTTGAGCTCATAACCAAAGGTTGTTTTATTTAAAATGATGAAAATAACTATTGCGACGATAATCGCAATAAATATACCACCATCAATATAACTACCAGTAAATATTTTATCTAAACCAAGCTTAGGTGTGTAATTAGATACGTTTTTAATAAGATAAGCTCCTTTAGTATTTTCCTGGCTAATCAATCCACTACAAATATTTAGAGTGAAAATCCAAGTTGCTATGTTTGCGGCAATCCAGTTCGTCATTATCGAAATGATAACCTCATTTATATTAAAGAAGGCTTTTAGAATTCCTGGAATAAATCCCCAGAGCATACCACATAGCATTCCCACAACCACCGCAAGAAGCCATACCATTATTCCTGCAAAGCGATTAGTTGTTTGGATAGAAAGGGCAACTAAAAGACATCCAACTGTTCCCATAATATATTGTCCAGGAGCACCGATATTAAATAATCCTGTCTTATAAGCAATTGCGACCGATAAACCAGTTAAAATCAATGGAACAGAATAAAAGATTACATCTCCTAAATTATTAACAACATATTTACCATTACTACTTGCAAAGGGACCAGAAATAATAATTCCAAATCCCTTAAAAGCCGAGGCAATGGAAATATCATTATTGAAGAAGCTTATAAAAATCATTGCAAGAAGACCAATAACCAAACCAATGGCAATACTGATTATCGAAGAAAGAATCGATTTTGTTTTATCCTTGCCATATTGCTTTTTGAAAAAGCTACCTGTCTTGCTTAAGCAAACAGCAAATTTTGTATCTTGCCCATCTTCTTTTTTCAAAAGCTTTGAAAAAGGGTTTTTACTCATGCTCTTCCCTCACTTCCGTGTTATTTCTTTTGGCGCCAGCCATATATAAGCCTAATTCTTGAATCGTAACCTTATTTGAATCAAATTCTCCAACAATTTCGCCCTCATACATGACATAAATACGATCAGATAGATTCATAACCTCATCAAGCTCAAAAGATACTAAAAGGACTGCATCGCCTTCATCACGCTTTTGGATTATCTTCGTATGAATATCTTCAATGGCCCCAACATCGAGACCTCGAGTAGGCTGAACGGCTATCAATAATTTATGTTCACGATCAATCTCACGACCAACAATTGCCTTTTGTTGGTTACCGCCTGACATACTTCTTACAATGGTAATAGGACCTTGTCCTGAACGTACATCATAGTCATTAATGATATCCTCAGCATATTTTCTTACTTCATCAAAGCAGATAAAACCATGGTTTTGAAAGCGCGGTTCAAAATATCTTTGCAATACAATATTCTCTTCAAGCTTATAATCAAGAATTAAACCATGCTTATGTCGGTCTTCTGGAATAAAGGATATACCATGAGTATTACGGTAGCGGATATTTTTTTGTGTGATATTCTCACCAAGAAGGAATTCTTCACCTGAATCAATTTTTAACAATCCCGTTATTGCTTCCACAAATTCTGATTGACCATTTCCATCAATTCCAGCAATACAAACAACTTCCCCTTCTCTTACCTTTATTGAAACATTATTAACAACATTTTTTTTGTGCAATTTATTATATACACACAAATTTTTGGTCTCAAATACAACATTTCCTACCTTTGGCTCTTTTTTGTCAATTACAAATTTAACCTCCCGGCCAACCATCATTGATGATAACTCCTCTTTGCTTGTCTCATTAGTATTTACAACTCCAACAAGTTTTCCCTTTCGAAGAACAGAACAACGATCAGATATCTCCATTATTTCATTTAGCTTATGTGAAATGAATAAAATCGATTTTCCTTCATTTTTTAAGTTTCTCATAATGTTCATTAACTCAACAATCTCCTGTGGAGTTAAAACTGCAGTAGGTTCATCAAAAATTAAAATCTCATTGTCCCGATAAAGCATTTTAAGAATTTCGGTTCTTTGCTGCATACCAACGGTGATATCTGATACCTTGGCGTCAAGATCAACAATAAGACCGTATCTTTTTGATAATTCTTCAACCTTCTCTCGAGCTTTTTTCTTTTGAATAAAACCAAATTTACTGTCCTCAGCGCCTAAAATAATATTATCTAATACTGTAAAGCATTCAACTAATTTAAAGTGTTGATGAACCATACCAATACCCAATCTCGTCGCATCATTAGGATCCTTGATTTCTACAGGCTCGCCATTACAATAAATTTCGCCTTTTTCTGGCTGATAAAGGCCAAATAGAACGCTCATCAAAGTTGATTTTCCAGCTCCATTTTCTCCTAATAAAGCATGAATTTCGCCTTTTTTTAGAGCTAACGTTATATCATCATTAGCGACAATTCCCGGGAAAACCTTTGTAATGTTACGCATTTCTATAACATAATTTTCGCTCATATGCCCTCTCCTTTCATAACCCTTTAAAATAAAAGTACCTCTATATTATTATAGCATAGAGGTACTAATAATTAATATTTTTTTTGTGAATTATTCAATAGTTAAATTAACCTTAGTTAAACCACCAATAATATCTTGCCATGCAGCAGCAGTCTTCATATTTTCGCCAATATTACTATCAATTGCTAATTCTCCATTAGCAACCTTATTAAATAAAGTAGTATATTCAGCTTTAGTAAATGTAGTAAATCTCCAAGAAGCATCAGCAGTTGGTAAACCAGTAGAGTTTTCAGCAGCACCTAAGTTAGAGCATTTATCAGCAAGCTTAGTATCCCAATTTCCTGCTTCCCATTCTTTAAGAATAAGAATTACAGATTCAGTTAAGCCTTTTACAGCTGAAGTAATAATCTTATCACTTTCTTTAGCTTGGTCAACGTCAACACCAATAATCTTTGCAGTATTAGATTCTGCAGCAGCAGCTTTTACAGATTGAAGCATACTTCCACCACAAGCAAATACTACTTCTGTTCCACTATTATACCAACCGGAAATCTGAGTTTGTAATTCAGTAGAAGCTGAGAATGATCCACCATATTGGAAGCTAATTCTTACATCAACAGTCTGATTTAATTCCTTAGCTGCAGCTTCAATTCCTTGAACATATCCGTATGCAAAACGATTACATGCAGCATTAGTTCCATCTCCACCGAATGTTCCACCAAGCTTTGTATAGCCATCTTTAACTGCTGCATATCCAGCAAAATATCCAGATTCTTGTTCTTTGTAAGAAACAGCAGTAACATTCTTTAATCCTAAATTCCATCCATCAATAAAAACAAATTTAACCTCTGGGTTTTCTTTAGCAACAGTTTCAATAGCAGTTGCTTGTAAGAAACCTGGAGTAACGATAACCTTTGCTCCGTTTTCAATAGCTTGTCTCATCGCATTTATACGGTCATTATCAGTAGCATCTGAACCATTGGCAGGTTGATAATACTTATAAGTGTACTTTTTCTTAGTTGCATTATCGCCATTAGCAAATGCAACAGCACCCTCATAAGTTCCTTGGTTAAATCCGCCATCATTTAATTGACCAACATCAGTAACAACAGCAATTTCGTATTTATCAGATCCACCACATCCGAATAAATACAATCCACAACATAAAACTAATAGAAGTGCAAATAATCCTTTTTTCATTTTTTTCTCCTTTTTATAATTAAAAATTTTTGCCTTTTCTAAGCAACTATATTATAACAAATTTTCAATCATAAAGTAAAGCGCTTTTATTTACATATTTTTACATATTTTTATTATATTCTACTACTAAGCTTTACAAAATTAGTATTGATTTGAAATATAATTATTATGAATATTTGATATTTTGAACAATGGCGTAAGGATAAATCACAACACTTACGAAAAAACCAAGAACTGTCGCAAAAACAATCAAAATCACGCCTACAATTGAACCCAAAGCAAAGCCAAATATTTCCAAAGCCCAAAAAATAGTAAAAGGTTTGGCAGTAAATTCGATAAAGGCATCACGTAATTTTTCAAAGCCTATCGACGCATATTTAAACCAAATGTCCGCAATAAAATTATTATCTAGAATTAAACAGGCAACAAAGGTGTAAAGAAAAATTGCCAAAATAAAGCACAAAACACCCAAAAAAATTTTTTCATTCAATATAATGGTTACTCCCAAAATAACTAAAGCAACCGAAGCAATTGATGGAAAAACAAAGGAATTTATCCTTCTTTTTTTTACATCACGCTTTCTTCTTTTTTCTACTGGTGATTCCTCACCAACAGGTCTAAATTCAAATAAATCATCGACCGAGCATTCTAAAGCTTCACTTATTTTCACTAGCCATTCATATGTAGGTTCAACCTCATCATTTTCCCATTTTGATACATCCTGATAGGTAACATTTAGCATGCTTGCTAGCTCTCGTTTAGATAATCCTTTTTTCATTCTATGTTCTTCAATCGCAACACCAATTCCCATAGAATCCCCTCCTTTTTAAAATATCGTTTTTATCCAACTTAATTATATCATTTAAAAGTATTTATTCCAATATTATTCTTTGAAAGCCTCTGGATAATATCTATCCTAGAGGACTTTATTATTTATATAGAATGGACATCTTTCTTTTATACATTGCTTATTTAAGTTACTAAACTCACACTTTACGTCATTGATTTCCATAGCTACATCATATTTTTTATTTGCAAATTCGACCGCGGTAGCTAAGGATAAAAAAGCATTTCTTTTACAACATCTAGGTCCGCCTATTTTACTCATTTTTTCAATCACTAATGAAGTAAATTCCATATTGTCAGAATAAAACTCATTTTCGCTTAAAGGTCCTGTTTTATGGATAATAGCTAAAGAAGCGCCAATTGATGCCGTTGAACCACAAATACCCCAAAAACCACACATTGCGCCAGGCATAGTGATAGCTCTTTTACTTAATTCCTCAAGGCTTTCATCTAAATTTATATCACCGCCAGCATTTTTAAATGCAGCTAAAAATGATGCACCATCTAAAAAATGATGCTCTGGGCCGTGAATGTTAATGTAATCCTTATGCATTATATTTTTGACAATATTAATTGGATTTTTTGAATTTTCCTTTTTTACAGCCTCTTTAATTAATCTATATTTTTCTTCTAATGTGTAATTCATATAAATAGCTCCTATAATTTAAATATATTTCCAATTTCACTAATTCTTTCTTTATTTATTGAATAATGTGTCCATTTCCAGTCCTTTCGAGCTTTTACAATCCCGCTATCGACTAGCAATCTCATATGATGGGATAAAGTCGATTGTTGGCAATCAACTAATTCCAACAATTTACAAGCACATAATTCATCATTTTCTAAAACCTCAAGAACTATTTTTACTCTTGTTTCATCTGCAGAACTTTAAAAGCTTTTGATATTTCTTTTTCATTCATACAACAATAATCCTTTCATATCGAAACTATCGATATTATAATGCACCATATTCATAGTTGTCAATATAATAAGCTGTTAGAAACCATAATTAAATCTTTCCTAAGCTAAACAAATAATTTACTCATAATATTTTGTATATAAAAAGATTTTTGTCAATAAATTACTTGCATCATTTTTTGTTTCCAATTACATATCAAAAAGGATATAAAAAACACCTCAGCTTCTGCCAAGGTATCCATCTTATTTCAATGTCGATTGACGTTTTGTTTTCTTTAGCATTGGGGCTACGGTAACACCTACACCAATTCCTGTAAATAATAATGTCATTAAAATATCCCTAATTAACAAAGATAATATATCTGGTATTTGTAGTGCCGTTATAAAATCCTTTACTATTCCTTCTGATGCATCAAGAGCAAGAAACTGTCCTTCAATTATAACCGCATCTATTGCAACAATACCTATTAGCATCATCACAATTGAAGTAACAGAAACAATTACAATCATAATCTTATCAGGTTTTCCTTTAAATGCCCGATAAAGCTTTTCACCACAGAAAACAGCAACAAATCCAGACAGAGCTGATATAAAGCCTATAAGGCTCAAAATGATCATCAAACCAATTCCTGCCAATGAACCGATTAGGGCGCCTAAAAATCCTTTAAAATAGTGATTTGGCATACTGTCAAATTCTTTATTTTCTTCTATTATTTTTGCATTTAATGATTCCGCAGTTGCTGGATTTAAAACAACAAATCCCGAATCTAATGTGTATAAATGTGCTTCCTCAGTTAATTCATCTCCCGTAACAGGATCATAGCCTAATCCCTTTGCCTCAAACATCATCAGGGATTCAATTATAGTATTAATTTTTTCTTCAAAGCCACTTTTCATAGAATTAAAGGTTAGACCGTTAAACAGTAATAGAATTCCATATTCGGTCCCACAAACATCAAAAAATTTAAAACCTTGATTTTTTAATTTACTAATAACAGGTTGCTTATTATCCAAATATAATGACAAATGAATTCTAATAGGAAATGCTTGATCTGTAGGGCGATAAAATCCATTAGCCTCAAAGCCGTGTAATTTACCATAATATGTATTCTTACTTACTTCCTTCATACCATAATCTTCGAAAAAAGCTGTAATCTTTTTGCTCACTATAACCACTCCTCAAATAAAGGATACCACTACAATGGCAATTTTTCAATATATAGTTTCTTAGATTAATAAAAATATATCACTATAGTCCTATACAAGCTCTTAATTTTGGTAGTCAAAATTCTTTATATCATTTTTGGTACCAAATATTGTAATTTTTAATTACAGTTTTTTTATGTAGATTGGCATTTTATTATCAGGGTCTATTTTCCCTGAATCAGTAAATCCAATATTTTTCCAAAAGGGAATTCCTGAGTTACTATCAGGTGTCAAATATGCATTTATGGCACCATCTTTCAACATCATTTCTTTTGCATGTTCATAAATGACCGTACCATATTTTTTTCGTCTATATTCAGGCTTAACATACATTTCCATTATGTATCCAAGTCCTGCTTCAAGTATTCCTTTTATTCCACCAAGATCTATTGCATAGAAGATAAATCCTATAAGATAATCATCTTCAAAAACACATTCAAAGTGCATGCTATTACGTTGACCTTGAATGTTAACTCTTTCTATTAACCAATTTTTTAAAGTATCATCAGACTCTTTTTGTACGTCTATATCGCCACTATAAATTTCTCGCATATATTGAACCCATACTGGTATTAATTTGTTTAATAAATTTTCATCTTTTATATAAATCTGCTTATAAATTAGCATACTTTTTCCTTCTTTCTTGCCATTTCAATAACTATACAAATTCCATTTTATTACCTTTCAATATCCTCTAGTCCCGCCTATTCTCTCAATAATTCTTTTATTCTTTAATTCGCAATAATTTATTTGGATAGATTGTAAACTTTAATTAGTCAATTTACTAATTGCTTCTGATGAATAATAGGGATTAGCTTTAATAATATTTATGACCATTTCTTCATCTACTGATAAATTGACATTTACGACACTATTTGCGACACTATTTACGACATTTCTCTTAAAAATAAAAGTAAATCATTCTCTACCATTTTCATTGAATTAAACAATTGATTTCACTATGGCAAATATGAACCATTTTACCACAAAAAGCAGACACCTTTCGTTTTTTGAAAACGCCCTTTTTGTTAATTCAAAGAAAAAAGCATGCTGTTATACAAATTGGAATTTACTTACTCAATTTCTGTACGGATAGTAAACACATTGGGAAGATTAAAATATCTTTTTTCAAGAACAGTGGGTAAAAGTACTCATCCTTCAATCTTTCAAACTCCAACCATTCAAAGGTATGTGTACGCTGACCTTCATTTGATGTGAATTGTTTACCTCTTGTCAATAAATCTGTATCTGTGATATCCATTAAGAAGTAGATGCAAAGTTCGTGATAATTCAGATTATCAACATCTTCTGTAAAAAATGCTTGATTTAACCAAAGAGGACGAACAATCTTAGGTGTAACTCCTAATTCTTCTTGAAGCTCTCTAATAACGGCACTTTCTGCTGTTTCTCCAATTGCTACTCTTCCACCGGGCAGATAGTAAAACGGTGAACGTTCATCGTGCATTGCCAATATTTTCCCGTCAGAAATCATCATAGCACAAACTCTATAATTAAATTTCTGATTGCCTGAATTGAAAGATATATCCATCTTCTCACACCTCGCTAAATTCTAATTTATCTGTTCGATCTATTCTAATTATCTCTCAATAAATTATACTACATTATGCTTATAAACGCAAAAATAGTCTTCATGTGAGATGTTCATAGCTGCTCTTAATTCAGGTATTAATACCTGATTATTAATAGTTAATCACCTTATGTCATTATTTATTATGTCTTATCACTGTTTATAATCTCAAATATTTGGCAGGTTTGCTTCATAATTTTACGCTTATTTTCTCAGAAATTTTCTATTGAATTGTTAAAACATAAATAAAAAAGCTTGATAATGAGTATCAAACCTATTTCTTCAAAAAATGGTGCCGGCAATAGGACTCGAACCTACAACCTACTGATTACGATTCAGTTGCTCTACCAATTGCGCTATGCCGGCCTAAATAATAATATATCGAATTTCTCTTGATTTTTCAAGACCTTTTTTTTAAATTACCTACGATTGTTCTTTTCTTCCAAAGGCAATCCATCTACCATCTACATCCTCGATTACAAATTCCTTATTTCTATAATCTGTGTTTTCTAATGTTTTAATTATTTTTACACCTTTGCTGCTTAATCCACTTTGGAATTTCTCTTGAACATTAATATAGATATATTCATCATAGCCATATTCATAAACCGTATGATTCGGTAACACCTGTTTATTTGTTTTCGTCAAAATTATCTCAATATCATCCTTATACATGCGGATGCTCAACATCTAACTATAAAACTATCCTAAAGCCAGGCTTTTCTTCAAAAAAGTTTGCTGTTTTCTTAATATCATTACAAGGAAAAATACAACTTAACCCCCTCATTCGTATAATAAAACCTCCCTTTATTTCCGAAAAACATTTTAATTTATATATGTTTTATCATTTGTCCTTACTTTATCATCATTTTTATCTTCTATATCCTTAAAGCCCTTACCTAATACCTCATTCGTATCACTAACAATCACAAAGGCATTTTCGTCAATCTTATGCACAATATGCTTTAAATCCTCAAGCTGATGCTTCTTAACAACTGTCATTAAAATATTTTTATTTCTTCTAGTATACATACCCATTCCCTGGATACCTGTAATTCCTCGAGGTGAATTTTTTAATAAAACATCACTTATTTCTTCCGATTTATCAGAAATAATATAGCAAAGCTTAGCTCGATTAATTCCGGTTAATACTAAATCACTCACAACGGTTGATGAGAAAATAACAATCATAGCATATAAAATATTTTGGGGGTTTTGAAGAACAATTGATCCAGTAATGACAATAATCGCATCAAGAATTCCAATACAAACAGGAATCGAGGCAAATCTAAATTTTTCCGAAATAATACGACCAAGAAGCTCAGTTCCTCCGCTAGATACTTTATATTTACAATAGATTCCAATTGCAATTCCTTGAATGACACCACCATAAATACTTGCGATTAATAAATCGTTAGTCACCGGCTTTAAAAAAGCTAATAAATCCGTCATACAACCTAAAACTAAAATCGTAATTAAACATCTAACTATAAATTTTAGTCCTTGTGTTTTTAGCCCAAGTAATAAAATTGGAATATCAAAAATAATCGTCAAGGTACCAATACCCAAAGCGTTATTAATTAAAAAATTAACTAATGTGGATAAACCTGTTAAGGTACCACAGACAATTTTATTTGGCACAATAAATAAATCGAGGGATAAAGCAAAGGCCAAACTCGCGACGAGCATTGCGGCTAGACTTTTTAATTCTTTTTTTACAGCTTCTTTGTTCATATTTTTCACCCAAAAAATATCATATCACAATTATAAAAAAAATCTATAATGAAATTAAAATATGTAAAATTATTTCTTAGCGTTTTCAGTTTTCAAACGGAATTCAACCGAATTTCTTAAATATTGAAGGAAATCATCATCAAGGCACATTGTTTTTCCTTCATTGTCACTTAACTTAGCGACTGGATTCCCATTGACCCTTTGCAATTTAATCACGATATTAAGAGGTTTAACAATGGTATCATTTGAACAAAAGGTTCCAATACCAAAGGATACCTTTGCCTTTGATTTGAAATAATCATATAGAGCTTGAGCTTTATCAAAATTCAAGGAATCGCTAAACAATAAGGTTTTCGTTTTAGGATCAATACCAAATTTTTGATAATGAGCAATCATTTTTTCGCCCCATTCATAAGGATCTCCCGAATCATGTCTTACTCCATTATAGCAATGAGCATTCAAATAATCAAAATCGAGCAAAAACAAATCTGTTGTTAAGGTATCTGTTAAGGCAATTCCGTTATCGCCATTATATTCGCTAAACCAATCCTTTAAAGCCTGATGATTTGTGTAAGCTAAAGGAATATTGGGGAATCCTTGGTACATTTGTACAAACTCATGAGCAAAGGTTCCAATTGGCGTCAATTGATATTTCATTGCAAGATAAACATTTGATGTTCCTACACAATTATTTGTTTCACGAGAAAAAGTTCTAACAACCTCATCAAGCCATTCTCTTGATAGACGTCTTCGGCATCCAAATTCCGCAAAAGGAAAGGAATAGGTTCCATTTTTAAGTTTTGAAACCTTATCAATAAGTCTAGCCCTTGCGGCTGAGACAAGCTCATCATAGTCATATTTCATCCGAAAATAGGTCTCGCTAATAATTTCTAATAAATAGATTTCAAATTGCATTGCCGAAAAACATGGGCCCTTCACAACACATTGTAATTTTCCATTTTCCAAATAACAATTAACATATTCTCTTATCGGATGCCAAAGTCTTAAGAATTCAATATAATCGGCCTTTAGAAAGCGAATGCTCCTCAAATAATCTAATTCTTCATTGGTAAAGGAAAGAGTGCACAAATGGTCAATTTGAGCATTGATTTCTAATACCATTTCTTCCGTGAAAATAACATCATTATTTCGACATGTAAAGTAATACTCACCAATCGCATCCGTATGCTTATGGAAGATAACTTGATTCATATTAAATTTATATAAATCTGTATCTAGTAAACTAACAATAATTGGCTCTAATTTCATTTTATCTACCTCTTTAATATATTTTACCACAAAGGCTAAAAAAAAGACTATCCAAAAAGGATAATCTTCTTCCAATTGAAACAATTAACGTTTTGAGAATTGTGGTGCACGACGAGCAGCCTTTAAACCATACTTCTTACGTTCTTTAGCACGTGGATCACGTGTAATTAAACCAGCAGGTTTTAATACAGCTCTTAAATCAGGATTAACCTCTAGTAAAGCTCTTGTAATTCCGTGGCGAATAGCTCCAGCTTGACCAGTGATTCCTCCTCCGTATACATTTACAGTTACATCGAATTTTGTGGTGTTTTCAGTTAATGTTAATGGTTGTAGAACATCTAAACGAGTTGCAGCAGATGGAATATATTCTTCAAAAGAACGGTTGTTGATAGTGATTTTTCCTGTACCAGCTTCTAAAATAACACGAGCAACTGACGATTTACGACGTCCAGTTCCAAAATATTGTACTTTCTTTGCCATAATCTAGTTCCTCCTTATTTATTAACAATCTTTAATTCTTTAGGTTGTTGAGCTTGGTGTGGATGGTTTTCTCCAGCATAAACAAATAATTTAGAAGCCATTTGAGCTCCAATTTTGTTATGAGGAAGCATACCCTTAACTGCCATCTCTACCATTCTTGTTGGGAATTTTGCCATCATATCTTTTGCGCTAGTTGTAGTTACTCCACCATTATATCCAGAGTGTCTGCGATATAATTTGTCATTCCATTTGTTTCCTGTTAATTCGATTTTGTCTGCGTTAACGATGATTACATAGTCTCCGCAATCCATGTTTGGTGTAAATGTTGGTTTGTTCTTTCCGCGTAAAATAGCAGCTACTTGAGTTGCTAAACGTCCTAAAGTAAGTCCGCTTGCGTCAACAACATACCATTCACGTACGATTTTTTGTGCACAAGGCATATACGTATTCATGTTTTTTTCCTCCTAAAAAATTTATTTTTTTAAGGGCAATTGTGGGATTAAATCAAAATTTACCATAATAATGATACAATAAAGAAAGCAAAAAGTCAAACAATTTTTAATCACTCTTTTCAAATACCGTTTTCTTATCACTATGCTTAAAAAAACCAAAGCAAAATACCTTGGTTAATTGATTACTTTTCGGATAAAAAAGATAGGCTTCTTTGCTAGATTTTGTGATTTTAATAAAGCCAAAATAAAAAATTACTCATTATCATCATTAATTTTAGCAATGAATTCCTCAGGAGTGAATACTTCAACAGAGGATTTCGCATAATCGTGGATATTACGTGTTACAATACAATCAACTAAAGAGCGTGTAGCCGTGGCAATCATTACAGCATCCTCATAATCAGTTATCTTTGAAGGAATAGCTTGACGACAATCAATACCAGCCGTATCCAATACATCGAACAAAGTGAACAGCTTGCTTAATACAGCCCGCGACTGCTTATCATCATGTGTAAAATGATGCATTAAATAATAAATATCCGTAGAAGATTTTGCAGTTATACAGCCAATGAATTGTTGATTTGCCGCAAGCAAAAATATCGTTTGAGCATTTTCGGAAAATGGTTCTCGATTTTGAAGAGCATCAATGATAATGCAAGTGTCTAGCAATGCTCTCATATTCGATCAATTTTCTCCTTTCGTGCTTCTACTAGAGTGATGTCATTCGGAAGGATACCGAACAATGATTTTGCAATATCCACGCGTTCTTGAAAAGGGTTAGTTAATTTAGATACAATTTTCCCATTCTTGGTAATATAAATATCTTCTGTTGCCGAGAGCAAAAGATATTTCGAAAGATTGAGTTTCAATTCAGTTGCAGTAATAGACACAGTAAAATCCTCCTTTCCCTTGTCACTTATATTATATCATAATCGCTCAAAATTATGTATATAAATCGTACAAATATTTTAATTAAATCGTTCTTTTTTATATTGTAACAAAAAACCAAGGCAAAATACCTTGGCTAATTGATTACTTTTCGGATAAAATTTCCGATAATTCTCTTAACAGGCTTCACCACTACAAAAGCCTTTTGGTCATATTCCTTAATGATTTCTTGAAGCGCCACTAATTCATATGAGGAAATAATACAATATAGAACAACCTTATTATGATGGGTGTAGGCGCCCTCACCATGAATGATAGTCATTCCTCGACCCATCTTTGTCATAACCTCACTCGCAATATCCTCAGTATCAGTAATAATGTCAACGGATAAATAATTATATGCGGTATGAATCTTATCAATAAAGATTGTTGTGATGATTAATCTAATCGCTGTATAGAATGCAATCTCCCAACGATTTAATAATCCTGCTAAAACCGTAATACATAGGTTAATGGTTAAACCAATAAACCCGACCGTCGTTCCTTTTTTAAATGATAGATATTGGGAAATAATATCAACGCCTCCGGTTGAGGTTCCAAATCTTAACGCGAGACCAGTCCCAATTCCCATAAGCATTCCACCAATCAAGGCTCTTGTAAGAATATCCAAATCAAATTGAGCATGAGGAATAACTCCTAAAAAAAGCGACTGAATAACAACAGAAATTCCACTATAGATTGTAAACTTTCGACCAACTCCAACCCATCCTAAAATAAGTAAAGGAATATTTAAAATAAACGTTAATAAACCAACATTCAATTCGATTTGAAAAAAACGCGAAAAGACAGTTCTAATTATCTGGGATATTCCAGGAATCCCCCCTGAATATAATCCAGCCGCATCAATAAACCATGCGATTCCAATTGACAAAACAATTGATGATAAAATTACAACTAGACACCTTTTTCCTTCCTTTTGAATAAACGGAAGAAATTCTTCTTTTGTCATTTTACATTATCTCCTGATTTTAAATTATTAACCGAAAGAACCTCTAATGCTTTCTTATTTGAACCAGCTAAAATCATTCCTTCTGATAAAACGCCGCGAAGCTCAACTGGTTTAAGGTTCTTTAACACAACAACCTTTTTACCTATCATATCTTCAGGTGTATAGTATTGAGCAATTCCTGATACGATTTGGCGAACTTCGCCACCTAAATCGATTTTGGAAACTAATAGCTTTTCTGCATTAGGGTGCTTCTTACATTCTAAAACCTCACCAATGCATAATTCCAATTTTTCAAAATCCTCAATTCCAATTAAGGGCTTTCCTTCCTTTTTAGCCTTTGGTGCCATTAATTCTTTTAAATAATCAACCTCTTTTTTCACATCTAAACGAGGGAATAATGGCCCATCTAAAGGATTAACTGTATATGATGATAATTCAAATTCCTTTAAATCTGTCAAATTATCTTCATCAGTATTTAAAGCCTTAAAAACCTTTGGTGCGGTTTCAATTAAATATGGCTCATACAAAGAGGTCGCAATTCTAATACCCTCAAGCAATTGATAAAGAACCGTTTCAAGAACATCGCTCTTCGCTTCATCCTTAGCTAAAACCCAAGGCTCAGTCTCATCAATAAGCTTATTAGTTCGACTAACAATTTTATTAATTTCTTGTAAAGCAAGAGCCACCTTATATTCGTCCATTAAGGAATGATAATTCTTAACACATTCTTTAACAAAGGCTTGATGATTATCTAAATAAGTAACCTCTTTACTGTCAATGCACTTTTTACTAACAGTACCTGAAAAATACTTGTTTACCATGGCGATAGTTCGATTAACGAGGTTACCATAGTCATTAACTAAATCGGTATTAAAACGGCCAACAAAATCCTCTGGAGTAAAAACGCCATCTGATCCATAAGGAAGCTCACGCACAATATAATATCTAAATGAATCTAAGCCATAGCGTTCTACTATTTGATTAGGATAGATAACATTTCCTTTCGATTTACTCATCTTTCCATCCTTCATCATATACCAACCATGAACTAACAATTTAAAGCTAATTGGCTCACCAATAGCCATTAAAATAATTGGCCAAATAATGGCATGGAATCGCAAAATATCCTTTCCGACAACATGAACTACTTCGCCATCAAGCCAATATTTTTTATATAAGGAATCATCCTCCTTATGATAGTTTAAGGCTGAGATATAGTTTGTTAAGGCATCAAGCCAAACATAAACGACATGGCGAGGATTAGATAAAACCGGAATACCCCAGGAAAATGAAGTTCGCGAAACACATAAATCATTTAATCCTTGCTTAACGAAAGCCACAACCTCATTCTTTTTCGTTTCTGGTTGAATAAAATCCGGATGCTCATCAATATATTTTAAGAGCCTATCGGCATATTTACTCATCCGAAGAAAATATGACTCTTCTTTCACAAGCTTAGTAGGCTGCCCACAATCTGGGCAAATTCTTTCCTCACCAACCTGAGTTTTCGTATAGAAGGTTTCACAAGATACACAGTATTCACCTTCATATTCACCTAAATAAATATCATCTTGTTTTAAAAGCTTTTCAAATATTTCCTGAACAACCTCAATATGACGAGGATCTGTCGTTCTGATAAAATCCGAATAATTGACATCAAGCTGTTTCCAAAGCTTTTTCGCATAATCAGCCATCATATCAACATGAGCTTGCGGAGTCCTTCCAAGCTTTTTGGCTGTTTCTTCAATTTTTTGCCCATGCTCATCAACACCAGTTAAGAAAAAGGTATCGTATCCTAATTGCTTTTTATAACGTGTAATTGAATCACATAGACATGATGTATATGCCGTTCCAATATGAAAAGCACCATTAGGATAATAGATTGGGGTTGTAATGTAATATTTTTTCATTTATTTTTCCTCCTTTATAAAAATAAAAAAACGTCCCAAAATAAGGACGCTATCTGCGTGGTACCACCTTAATTCCTAGAATAATCTAGGCACTCAAGCTCATAACGCGAGCAAACGATTAATGCTACATATCGCACTAATATCTCCAGAGCCATCTTCATTTAAGACTCATAATAGCTTTCACCAGCCGCTATCTCTCTTAAAATCCTCTTAAATTACTATTTCCTTCTTCGACTTATACTAAAGCTAACAAAGAACGATAATTCTTTTTTAGCTCTTCCTTTTGTTCTTCATTCATTGGTGGTAAAATACCATCAACCTTTTCATGATCATTAGGCCCGATATATGAACCCAAAACCTCACCATCCTGGAATATATATAGTATTGGTACATATATCCATGAAAATACCTTTTTATTATCGCATATATCTTCTAAATTATCAATATCACATAATCTCTTTTGGGAAACATTTTCGACTCCAATTATTTTAATGAGTCGATCAAAATATTCATTTAAGACAATTTGATCCATTGATTGATCAAAATAATATGTCCTAATTTCTTTGGGATTAAAATAATATATTTTATCAATTCCACACTCAATTGCTACTTCGTTTAGATAGCTAATATATTCCTTACACCAAGGGCAAGAATCAAAAGCGAAATAAACCGGAACCGCATTGGAAGAGCCAATAATACTGAAAAGCTGATCAATATTTATCTCTTCAAACACATGATCCTTTAAGCTTTGATAGCCAAGGTTATTTTTCAATGTAATCACTCCTATTGACAATGATATTGCTTATATACATCCTGCTTAGGGATATTTCGATCATTGGCAACCTTTTTAATAGCATCATTAGTCTTTAATCCTTCCTTGATATAAAGATTAACGTGCTCGATAATAGTCATATGATCATAGGTCTTTTCTTCCTTATTCCCATCTAAAATAATTACCATTTCGCCCTTTAGCTCAGAGGCAATTTCTAAAACCTCGCTAATATTACCTCTTATAACCTCTTCAAATTTTTTGGTAAGTTCGCGCACCAAGGCGATTTTACGATCACCGCAAACATCTAAAATATCTGTTAATGTTTTTAAAATCCGATGAGGTGATTCATAAAAAATCAAGGTTTCCTTTTTATCCTTAAGCTCAAGCAGTTCCTTTTTCCTTTTCTGCTCCTTACTATCTAAAAATCCATAAAAAGTAAAAGGCATAGGCGCTAAGCCTGAGATAATTAGCGCTGATAAAGCGGCGTTGGCTCCAGGAACAGACACAACATTAAAGCCTTCTTTTATCGCTAATTGCGCAATATCATATCCGGGATCACTGATAACTGGCATTCCAGCATCAGATATCAAACCGACGTTTTTTCCATCCTTCAAGTTTTTAATAATCGAAATACCTTGGGCATCCTTATTAAATTCATGATAGCACGATACATGCGTGTCGATATTATAATGCTTAAGCAAATTAATCGATACCCTTGTATCCTCACAATAAATAATATCGACCATTTTTAAGGTGTTGATAGCCCGAAAGGAAAAATCATCAAGATTTCCGATTGGAGTTGCGACTAAATAGAGAATAGCTTTATCATTACAAAAGCTTTGTTGTCTTTCCATTATTCTTCAATAGCACGACGGGCTTTTTCCTTGATATCTCTTTCCTCATAGATAATTCCCATCAATTGACGACGCTTTTCGGCTGTAATCTCAAATTGACGTTGAATTTCCTCTAGGAATAAATGCTCAGAAGTATTATATAAATCATCAACTAAAGTAATCTTCGCAAGATTTAAGAACACAATGTTTTTTACAACACGATTCGTATCTAAGAAAAATTGAATTGTGCCCTTGATATCAAGACTTCTTTCAAAGGTATACTCATCAGTAATATCCTGACCCATTTCCGCAAACATCATATCAAGAAGCTTGGCTTCAACGGCATTTGGTTCACCATCAATATCAATCATATAGACAGCTAAATCTAAAAACTTTAGTTTTTCCTTTCGATTTAATAGGTTTAATAACATTAAAATTCCTCCTTTAAATTATATATTCTTCTTATATCTTCAGTCCATATATTATCATCATTATAGATGTATAAAGGCTCAAGGACAGTTAATCCCCCTTGATTTTGGGACTTCATTCCTTCAATCAATATATGATTAGCTGGACTTCCCTTTTTTGGATAAACAAACTGGAGCCTCTTCGGTTCAATTTTATATTTTCTAAAGGTCTCCAAAACATCAAGCAAACGATCTGGTCGATGAACCATCGCCAAATATCCACCATTATTTAAAAGGAGGGAAGACTCCTTCACAATATCATCTAAGGTTACCATAACCTCGTGCCTGGCAATTGTCAAAAAATCGTTTTTATTAATATTACTGCCCTCATGATATTTAAAAAAGGGAGGATTACAGGTTACTAAGTCAAAGGCTTGATTTCCTAGTTCCTTCGAAATACCCTTAAGGTCCTTGTTATATATAACAATTTGTTCCTCTTTATTATTAATAATAACACTTTTTGAAGCTAATTGAAATGCTTTTTTTTGAATTTCCACACCAACTATCTTATTCTTTGTCCGTAAAGTTAAATATAACGGAATAGGCGCATTCCCTGAGCATAAATCAATGATACGCTTGGTCTTTTTATTAATCGTCACAAAATAACCCAAAAGCATCGAATCAATGGAAAAATTAAACATCTCGGGGTCTTGGACAATTTTTAAGCCCTCATATCCTAAAAGATCATTGATAATCTCCATTAATCCTCAAGCTCCCTTAATTCCTTATCAAAATCATCACGTTTCTTTTGACGCTTTGTAAATTTAACATTTTTAGCTTCGACAAACGCAATCTTTTCATCTTGATATTTAACCTTTATTCGGCGATTTAAAACATCAACTGCTATAACCTTTCCTTGCCCTTCTTCGGTTGTGACAAAGTCTCCTACATCCGGAAGTTTTTCGCGTAACTCCTGATAAACCTCATTTTCATACTTGATACAACACAAGAGCTTTCCACAGGTTCCCGATATTTTTTGCGGATTTAATGATAGATTTTGATTTTTAGCCATTTTGATTGATACATTATCAAATTCACCAATAAAGGTTACACAGCACATTATGAGCCCACAAGGTCCAAGTCCACCGATAACCTTCGCTCCATCCCGTGATCCCACCTGACGAAGCTCAATTCGAACTCGGAATTCTTCAGCCAAATCCTTAACTAGCTGTCGAAAATCAACCCGCCCATCGGCCTCAAAATAGATAATTAATTTCGCCCGGTCAAGGGTATATTCGCAATTAAGCAGCTTCATTTCGAGATTATTTTGCTTAATATGAAATTTACATTTTTCTAATACATTAGGGATAGCCTCAATATTTCGATTATAATCATCTAAATCCTTTTTGGTTGCGATTCTTAAAACAGGCTTTAGTTCTGCCACTAAATCACGCTCATTAATATCAAAAATACCCCCAACAACATGTCCTAATTCTATTCCTCGAATTGTCTCGACGACGACATAATCATTTTCCTTTATATCAAAATTTGCGGGGCTAAAAAAATATTTTTTTCCAACCTTTTTAAACTGGACCTTAATAGCCTTCATAAAAAATCATCCTCTTTCAATTTCAAGCAAAGCTCTTTCTATTAATAAAACCTGATTCACATTATAGTTGAGCTTGCAGCTACAATCAAGTAATATATCCATTACCCGTAATAAAGCCTCTTCACTATTCTTGCGGGCAATCTTTTTTAAGGTTTGCTCTTCATCACAAAAAGCAATTTCCTCTACACCATTTTTAACATATAAAATATCCATAAAATAGGTAATAATCAATTTCATAAAAATACCGAGGTTTTCGGGGTTATCATATAAAATACCTAAATTATTGTTAAAATATAAAACCATAGATTCATTTTCAACAAAAGCTTTGCCAAGGCTTTTGATAAGCTCAATAATATCTAAAATACTATTTTTTTCAATATATGCTATTGCTTCATCTGGGTTAGCAGAAAGATAAGGAATTAAATGCGATAAGGCTTCACTATAGCCCTGCTCAAGTAATTTTTCCTCAACTGCCCTCTTCGTTAGGGATGGAAATAATAAAACCTGACAACGCGAAACAATTGTTGGTAAAATCTTCGCATAGTTCTCGGAGATTAAAATACCAATAGTGTCCTTATTAACTGGCTCCTCAATAAACTTTAACAAACGATTGGCCGAGGTTGTATTCATCCTGTCAGCCTGATCAATAATATAAATTCGTTTTCCCGGAATCAACGATGATTTCGAAAATTCATCCTCTAAGCGGTCAATTTGTTCTTTTTTTATATTTTGTCCATCGGGACTAATATATAAAACATTCGGATGCTTTAAGGCTTCAATTTGCTTGCAGCTAATACACAACCCGCATGGCTTATTTGCATCCTGACAATATAATAGCTTAGCGAAGGTTTTTGCACAATTAAGCTTTCCGACTCCTTTTTCACCGATAAAAAGATAGGCATGGCTTAGACGATCACGCGCGATACTTTTCTTTAAATTATCTAAAACGCTCATAACAATCTTTCTACTTCCTCTAAAACAGCCTTAAAAACCTCTTCCTTAGGCTGATTGGCATTAATTCTTTTAATGCGATTAGGATATATTTCTAAGAGCTTACAATAGCCCTCGTAAACCTTCTGATGAAATTCCATCTTTTCTAAATCTAATCGATTTTCTTCGCGGTGATTATTTTTTATTCTTGCCAAAGCAATATCCGGTGTCACATCAAAAAAGAAGGTTATATTAGGAAGATGATCGAGGGCAAACATATTAATTTTTTCCACATTGTCAATACCTAAGCCGCGCGCATAGCCTTGATACACCAAGGAACTATCTAAATAGCGATCACATAAGACAATTTGTCCTTTATCAAGAGCAGGCAAAACCCTTTTATCTAAATGCTCAACCCGGGATGCAGCATATAAAATAGCCTCCGTTTTCGGATTCATTTCTTTGTTATTGACATCCAAAATAACATTCCTAATTTGCTCTGCAATCTTAACGCCACCTGGTTCTCTTGTAAGAACAGTTTGATAGCCATTATTGATTAGATATTCATTTAATAGTTGGATAACAGTTGATTTACCTGATCCTTCTCCACCTTCAAATGTAATAAATAAACCTTTCATAAAGACACCTTCTTGTATTAATTATCTCATATATTTAATTAATAGTAAACATTGTATAAAAATAAGCCCTTAGCCTCAGCTGTTTTTCCGGCTTGATTACGATTTAAGGAAACAAATACTTCATCGATTATCGATGATTCCTTTTTTCCAAGCCCAATTTCAATTAAGGTTCCCACCATTATTCTAACCATGTACTTTAAAAAGCCATTTCCAATAAAGGTTATTTCTAATACTTTACCTAAATCATTTATTTTGGCTTCATAGATTGTTCTAATGGTATTCTTATCCTTGGTATCTCCGGCAAAGCCTTTAAAATCATGGGTTCCAATAAAATGATTGATTGCCTCCTTCATTTTATCAATATCTAAATTAAAAGCATTTGTCGAAAAATGATCATAAAAGGGATTAAATTCCTGGTAATTTATATAATAGCGATATTCCTTTTTCTTTAAGCTAAAGCGTGAATGAAAATCATCGCTAACGAATTCTATCTCCTTGATATAAATATCATCTGGAAGAAGGGAATTCATAGCTCTCTTCCAATTATTTTCCTTCATTTTAACATTAGTATCAAAATGAAAAACCTGACCATGAGCGTGGACAAAGGCATCAGTTCTTCCCGAACTATAAATGATAATGTCTTCCTTCGTAATTTGCTTTAAAACCTCTTCAATTGTTCCTTGAATGGTCTTTGTTCCTGGCTGGCGCTGATAACCATTATACGAAGAACCATCATAGCTACAAATACATTTTACTCTCATATGATGTTAATTGTGATAGCTAAGCCTAATCCTAAAAATAAAATAAAGAGCGCCATACAATCAAGAAAACGAATTTTCATTTCATCAAACTTTGTTCTTTTAGCCCCGATTACATAGCCTCTTGATTCCATTGCATTCGCTAAATCCTCAGCTCTTTGAAAGGAAATAACAAACATCGGAACTAATAAAGAAACTATTTGGGTTACCTTATCCTTGAGCTTACTTTCCTTAAAATCAACACCTCTTGAGGCTTGTGATTTCATAATTTTATTCGTTTCATCTAAAAGGGTCGGAATAAACCTTAGGGTAATTGAAAGCATCATTGCCATTTCACTAACCGGAAATTTAATGACTTTTAGGGGTTTCATAACACTTTCTAAACCATTATTTAAATCAGTTGATGATGTGCTAAATGTTAATAATGATGATATCAAAACGATAATCACAACTCGCAAGAAGACAAATCCAGCTCTTTCTAAGCCATCTTGAAAAATTTCAATGTTATAGGCTCCAAAAAGATATTGTTCCTTTAGGTAATATTGAGCTACAAAGGATAAAAGTACAAAAATAAGAAAGTAGATAAACTTAAAGGGGATAAACCGTATCGTCAAGAAAAACAAAAGCAATAGGCCAACCGAAATCAACAAATTATATAATCCAAATTGCATTGGAAGTGACACCAACAAATTACCTGTTCTTCCATAAGCTATTTGAATAACAAAGGTAAAGGACAATAAAAATAATAAGCCCTTCAAGCCCTTAAGCATCTTAATAACCGGAATTTTTGTCGTAAGAATCAATAAAAATAATCCTCCCAATAAACAAGCAACGGAAATAAGATTGGGCAATAAAAAGGTGATGACGATGAAAAGAACGAGAGAAATTATCTTCACTCGCGGATCCATTCGATATATCCAAGAATCCCCCTTTACATATTGACCAATAACGATATTATCCATTATTCTGCTCCTTTAATTTTTTTATCAATTCATCTATTGTGTTAATTCCATAATCAAGCCTATAGCCTAATTTATTTAAATAATCGACAGCCTTTAATACTTTCGGCTTATCTAAATGAAAGCTCTCAAAATCTGGATTTGTAAATAAATCCTTTTTATTTCCATCAAAAACAATTTGTCCCTCACGTAAAACGACAACCCTCTTGACATAATTAGCGATAATATCCATATCATGAGTTATCAAAATGATCGATTTATGATATTCATCATGAAGCTTTTTAAATAGCTCCATTACCTCTTTACTACCTTGTGGATCTAATCCTCTTGTTGGTTCATCTAAAATTAATATATCAGGGTTCATAGCAATGATACCAGCAATCGCAACCCGTCTCATTTGTCCTCCGGATAAATTAAATGGTGATTTTTCCAATAATTCATCATCAAGGCCCACCAATTTAGCAGCCTCTAAGGCTTTTGATTTGGCTTCATCAAGAGACATTCCAAAATTTTTAGGTCCAAACATTATATCCTTTAAAACAGTTTCCTCAAAAAGCTGATATTCAGGAAACTGGAAAACCATTCCTACTCTTTTACGAATGTGATTGATTTTTTGCTTTTTCTTGGTCGTGATTATCGTATCAAAAACATTGATTGTTCCTTCTGTTGGTAGCAATAAGCCATTCATATGCTGCATAAGTGTTGATTTTCCACTACCGGTTTTTCCAACGATAGCCGTAAACTCATCACTTCCATCAAAATGAAGATTGATATCATGAATAGCAACGAGATTATCCTTTTTGGTATTTCCTTTATAAAGGTGACTTACTTGGTTAAACTGAATTCCCATAAAGCCTTCACCAACCCTTCATTTTGTGATAACTCCTGGTCGTTTTTAACCTCATTATATAGCTTAAGATTAAAAGGAATATCTAAATAGGCATCTTTAAGTAATTGTTCATGTTTAAAGACCTCACTTGGTTGTCCCTCTAAAACAACCTGACCTTCCTTTAAAACAATAATACGGTCACTTAAAGAGGCGATATCTAAATCATGAGTGATTGTAATCATTGTTTTATGATAAACATCCTTAAGCTCACGGAAAAGCTCAACAACGCTGTTTACGCCCTCAGGATCAAGCATAGAGGTTGCTTCATCTAAAATAATAATGTCCGAATTACAGGCTAAAATCCCCGCAATCGCAACTCTTTGCTTCTGACCACCACTTAATAGATGGGGTTCTCTTTCTAAATATTCATTCATTCCTACTTTTGTTGAGAATTCATCCACAAGCTTAATCATTTCTTCTCTTTCGACACAAAGATTTTCAAGTCCAAAGGCGATATCATGCTTAACAGTAACTCCAACAAATTGATTATCGGGATTTTGAAAAACAATGCCAATCTTTTTTCGAATATCATAAATTGAATCTTCATTCAATTGTTGTCCATCAATATATATTTCACCCTTATCGGCCTGTAATAAACCAATTAAAAGCTTAGATAGGGTTGATTTTCCACTACCATTATGACCAATAATACTAACCCATTCCCCTTTTTTGATGGTCATACTAATGTCTTTAATTGCTTGATCTTTTTTTGTGTAGGCAAATGATAAATTTTTGATTTCAATTTGTTCCATTTTCTGACCTCCAAAAATAATTTTTCACATCTAATAAAGAGTATATCATAAAATCATCAAAAAGAAAAATAATATTATTCTAATATTAAAATAAAACGTAACCATAAAAAAAGCATATCAATATGATATGCAGTAGTGTAACTATGTATTTATTTCATCAAGCATAGATTTATATTTCTTTTCATCAAAATCCTTAATCTTTTTTAAGTCCGTAAATGAATAATCACCATAAAATCTAACAAAATCATCAAATTCAGTATCACCAGAAAACCTTTTGGCCTTATCCTCTAAGAATTTAATTAAATATAAATATAAGTTATCATTATTTCTAATTATTATTGACAACATTAAAGCTAATGTTAATAAGTGTTCTTTTATTTGACACATAAAGTCATCAATTCCATCTGATAATCTAACTAAACATTCATGTCCACAATATTTTTGAATAATACAATTTTGACATTTTTGATTATTCAATGCATTTTGAATAATCTTTCGTCCTTTTAAGTAATCAATATTATCAATGCTCCCCAAACATAAGTCATCAGAATAAACGGCTCCACTGCAAGTGTATACTAATAAATCGCTATTTAATGCAAATTTCCCAATTCCAGCATCACATCTATGATTGGAAATACTATTTTGAAGAACTAGAGATATATATTTTCCAAACAAATCGTCACCATTTAAAAGACACATAAGTACATCTATTTTTTTATTGTATATCTCATTCACTAGGAAATTTGCTAATTGAGTATATTGATTTTTAATTAAGTTGATGTCCAGTTTATCATTTGAACGCGCAAATTTTATCGAAATGGTATTAAAATATTTTCTCAATAGTTTCACCATTTTAACTAAATTAATGTCATCATCATTAATTGTAATCGCACAACCAACATAGTCCCGATTTTTGATATTTTTAACATTCTTTAGAATTATATCAAATGTTGGCTTTCCATTTTTAAAAATGCGATTTTTATCATGATATTTTTTAGTTCCATCAAGTGATATTCCAAATAAAACACCATGGTTTTGTAAAATCTCAGCAATCTCTTTTGTAAGTAATGTCCCGTTGCAAACAAACATCGGAAGTATTTCTTTCCTTATCTCGTTAGATTTATCTTTACAATAAGTAGCAAGCTTTAAAATTGTATCTAATTCTAATAATGGTTCTCCTGATCCTGATAAGTCAACATGATATTTTTTGGCGTTTGGAAAATCGTTAATAATTTTTTCAATAAATCTAATAGAGTCTTGAACACTTACTCTTTTATTCTCCTTATTCTTGTTAAAGCAATATTTACAATTTAAATTACATTGCTTAGTAATGTTAATTGAAATATTGATTGTACCGTAATTATAATTTTGATTCATAATATCAAATTCATCATCAGCATAAAAATCGTCATCAATTACATTATCAAAATTATTTTGATAAAGCAATTTACCATTTTTTGTATTTAATAAAATCTTGTTTTCTCCGAACAAATATTCTTTAATCATGACTCATCACTACTATCATAAAGCAATTTATTTCCTTTATAGAGCCCTGTGACAAGATAACACTCACTTGACTCCGAAACAATTTCAACATTTACTTTTTCATATAAATATCCGTATGTTGCATTATAGAAATACCTTTTTACATATGGTTGATCATTTTCACTAATAAATACTGTGCTTTTAGGAATAAAAAAGCTTCCATCCTTCGTTTGTTTATAAATAAAAATTAAAATAATATCATTCACTAATATACTTTCTTCTAAGGCAATAGGGGATAATGTAATTTTATACTGTCTTTTGTCTATATATTCATAGCTTATCAGTGATAATTCAATATCATCTTTATAATAATATTCACGATAATAAAACTTAAATAAACTAAAATCAAACTCCATTCCCATAGTCAAATTAATTACTGTATTGGGCAAGAATTGAAAATGTAAATATTTACTTAAATCCTTTTCAACCACTTCCAAATATCGACAAGTTTTTTCACAATGGACGTAGGAATTATCTGCTAATTTGATAATTCTATCCCCAGCCTGATATATTTTTCCATACTCGCATAAATTTTGATCTGCTATATTAATAGGTACATAATAATCCTCAAAAACAACATCATAGTTAAAACTATAATACAAGCTGTCACCTTTTATTTCATAGGTTCTTGCATCCTCAGGAGCCTTAAAGCACCCTTGTAAATCATAATCATTTACTTTTTCTTCCACAAAAAAATATCTTCCATAATTTTTAAATGGTTTATTCTTCTTTTGAACCTCATAGCCCATTATTCCACAAGTGATAATAAACAACAGGCTGATTGAATAAAAAATGATAAGTATAATTTTATTCTTCATACTAATCCACCTTCAAACAACTAATTACATTGGTACTAGCTGCAATTAATGCTGGAGTTAAGCTAGTAATAGTCGCAACTAGAATAGCAAAGCTCATTGGAAAGACAATATCATTAATTGGATTAATGCTAATCATGAAATAATCTGTTTCTAAATACTTAACAAACGAATAAACAAGTAAAACTAAAAATGAAATCAGGATGCCCACAATTGCGCCTATAATACTATTAATAATTGATTCAACTATAAATGAAAAGGCAATATCGTCTCTACTACTTCCGATTGCTAACTTTATTCCTATTTCAAATACTCTTTCCCGAACACTAAAAAGCATTGTAATCGTTATTACAAAACAAGAAATAATCGATATAAATCCCATCCATAGCATTAAAACAATTTTCATCGAAGTGTTTTCCTCAATAAATTGTTGACTAATCATATTTTTTGTTACAACTTTACCTCCACCAATATTTGTCTTCATATCCCCTAGAATCAAATCCATATTTACGTTTCCGAAACGATAAATTTCATAATAAGATAAATTATCAAAGACGCATAATGAGGTAGTGTAAGGTATATATATTGTAATAGTTTTTGATTCACTTCTATTTAATTTTCTAACATTTCTAGTAACATCAGGGGTGTCCTCTAATACTCCGACTAAAACAAAAGTTCGCCCATCAATCTCCAGTTCATTTTCACCTATTTTATAATCATCACCAAATAATAAACGAGCATAAGAATGATTCATATGAAACACTTTATTAGCTAACTTATAATCTTTTTTTGAAAATTCATAGCCAACCCCAAATTTTGTTATTTCCAAACAATCATCAAGATCAACAGACAACACACTATTTCCTAAGTAATCAAAAGGCACACCGACAATATTGATTAGCAAATCATCATTAATATTCTTAAATCCATTTATTTTTACAGTTTTAGAGTAGTAACGATAGTATTCACAACCATTATATTTGCTTTTCATATACTCGGTTTCATTCTCTTTTGGATTTAAGAATAATGCGACATCATCTTTGAAATTTTGGTACATTTGTATTTTCTCATTTAACATAGCATCGCTTATCATCGAGCCTGAGGAATATAAAATTACAGCAATAACGATACCTAATGTTACTAATAGGTTACGGATAGGGGCGCCTATTATGGAATTAAGTGAATTTTGAATTAGTTTGATAAATTTAGGCATTTTCAATTTTACCACCCCTTATTTGGTAAACCTTATCTGCATATTCTGCAATCTCTTTACTATGCGTAACGACAATTACAGTTTTACCCTTTTTATTTTCTTCTTTTAAAACCTCAATAACATTGATTGCATTTTTTGTGTCCAAATTTCCTGTAGGCTCATCACAAATAATTAAATCCGGATTTGTAATTAAAGCTCGACATAATGCGATTCTCTGCTTTTCACCACCAGATAAAACTCCTATTTTATGATCTAAAATATTAGTAAGTCCCATTCGATTAACTAATTCTTCAAAATAATCATTTTTATCCTTTACATTAACACCCTTCATATATACAAATGGAAGCATGATATTATCCCTAATTGATAAAGTCGGAATTAAATAATAAAGTTGAAAAATAAAACCAATCTGATGCAATCTTATTTCATTTCGATTTGTCATTTTTACATTCTTTTCAAAGAAATAATAATCTCCTCCAAATTTAATATCTAGCATCCCTAAAATATTTAATAACGTCGATTTACCAGAGCCACTTTCCCCTACAATAGCTATAAAATCTCCTTTTTTAACATTAAAGGAAATCTTATCCAATACCTTATATTCACCAAATGCCTTTGTAAGATTCTTTATTTCTATTATATTCTCATCGATATTCATCATAAAGAACCATACCCTCTTTTATATTTTTTCCATTTATTACATAATAGTCTTGACAATCATAAAGAGCTTTAACACCGACATAAATTATCTCATCGCCATCTTTATATAAGAAACTTTTATTTATTCCTTCAGGATTATCAAATCCTTCAAAAGCTTCCTTATCCATATAAAATACATCAGTATATTCAATTACCTTTAAAGCAACACTACCATAGGAATTTTTAACTAAAAAACTATCATTATCAATAAATGAATAAAACAATCCTACTTTTCCATTTTGAACCCCACCTAAATAATCAAGGCCAAGAAATTCAATCTTAAATTTATTACCCGAAATATCAAGATAGCTTTCAATGATATCTAAATACTCTGCTAATTTATAGTAATAGGCTTGGTCTATTTCACAAGAAATAAGATATTTGGTTGGACAATATACCTTCACCTCATAAGAAGATGATTCTTCATTTATCTCCACTATAGTTCCTTTAACATCACAAATTATTTCATTACTTTCTGAATCATAGCCAATAACTTCACCTTTATTTAAGTATCGACCTACAAATATTCCATCCTTTACTGATGAACATATAAATAAAGCATGTGATGTATCCTCATTAGGAACAATAGTAGCGCTCATATATAAATAATCCACAAGTGTCCCACGATAGATGACAAATTCTTTTCTAGCTGTTGGCATTTGTTCAGTGGTTGTTAGTGTATTTGGCTCAAAAGGAGGCAAATTAGATTTACCAGTTGTAGTGGTAACAAAATTCGGAATAAAAGCTAAAAAAACAATCATAAAATTTGTAATGATTAACAGACATAAAATAAAAGATTTAGATAATAATATTTTTTTCATATACTTACTCCCTCACGTAACATTTCAAATACTTTATTAAAAGCAAAAGGCCTATTTACTAGATATTTTTCCCTTGATACTCAACATCAAACACTAAATCATAACCAACCAAATAAAGTAAAAATTACTTGACCATTTAATTATCAACAAAAATGATTGAGGTGGATTTAGAGGTAATGTTACAGTATCAAAATCTATATGCAAAATATAACTTATGACCGATTATCTTTTTCTATGTAATTACCTTTAAATCCGATTATCTTTGTAGTGGTTTCATCACAGCCTTCTAAATAAATATCATAAATAATCATTCCTTCAGGATTTAGATTATCGATAATGAGTCCAAAACAAACACAACTATTTTCACTATCATAAATAGAAAAACCCACATGATTTAGTAACTATTATTCATTCCATATAGGGCAAATCTGGCACTAAAACAATATAATCATTATCAACAGACAGATATAAATCCACACCAATAATTATTTTTTTTATCATTTCAAATATTATTAATTCAATTAGAGATTCTTATATTATTAATCGCTCACAATAAATTAATAAACATCATACCTATTAGTAAATAAAAAATCGTAGTACTCCAAAAAGGTTACATCATTTCTCAAAGGCATAAGAACATTCACAAAAATCATTTTATTAGGCTGTGTTTTGCGTCTACAATTAGTAACATTTTCAAGTCTAAAATACTCTCTTTAAACACTTTTTATATTGCTTATTTTTACAAAAAATTGATGATGAATTTAAGAATAACAGTACTAATGGAATCACGTAATAAATTTATTTTCATAATGAATCCTCAAGATTAGATCTCCACAATTTTCAAATAATACTATTCCAAACAAAGGAAAGACATTATACATAAAATCTGAATTTTCCATTTCGCCATAGAATAAAACTATATAGTTGAAAAAGGTCTATTTACAAGATATCTTTGGCCTTGATATTCAACATCAAACACTAAATCATAGCCCATAGAACTCATATAATAATTATTTGTCCAGTCAATTATTAACAAATATGATTGCGGAGGACTAAAAGGAAAAGTAACTGAATTAAACTCCATATCAAATACATTTTCTAAATATCGATTGTTATATTCTATATAATTACCTCTAAATCCGGTAATTTCCATTGCAGCTTCATCACAGCCATCTAAATAAATATTATGAATAATCATTCCTTCAAAATTTAGATTGTCGATAAAGAGACCAAAATATCCCCAACGATTTCCACTATCATAAATGAATAAATCCACAAGATTTAGTTGTCTATTATTCAAATCAAGATAAGGCAAATCTGGCGCTAAAACACTATAATCATTATCATTAGACAAATATATATCCATATCAATAATTATTTTTGTTTTATCATCCTCAAAAATAATTCTTTCAATGTGTGACTCTTCTTCAATCTGCCTTTCACAATGAATTAATAAAACATCATGATTATGATTAAATGCAAAATCAAAATACTCTAAATTTGTTCCTTCGCACTTTAACAAAGGGACATCATAATAGCCAAGAGGCATAAGAACATTTACAAAAATTGTTTGATTAGGATGCATCTTATGTCTATGATTTTCAATTCCATCAAATTTTAATGAATAAGATTTAAAATCTTTTGTAGGTTCTTTATTCCCACAAGAGATTAACGATATGCTAATAAAAGCCATCATTACCAGTATAAAATATTTTAGTATTTTCACAATTAATCACCTAACACTTTGGAAAAACAGCAAATTTTATTCTATCATTAACTACATCTGTAGATTTAAAAAACAATAAACTGCTAATACCACAATAATACTGAGGTATATAAAAGATAGAATTCTTCCAGAAACCATGAATTCCCACTTTGACAAGTTCCCCACTCATAGTTCTAATTTCACGATAAACATATGAATATATCTTTTGCATATATAAATCATAAATGCAATTCTCAACTCCTTCACTAAGGGATACATGAAGTATAGTGCCATTAGAAACACTATTAATCCATTCCAATTCGTGTTCATATTTCAATTCTATTCCTGCATGAGAAACATTATAGATTTTATAAGCGATAGATCCTGATACACCATGTGTAATATTTTTTGAGTCTCCTTCTATGCTAATAGAAGTCATATTTACATCTACTTTATAATAAGAATGATATTTGTATGATTTATCAGCATAAACATATTTATTACTAGCTTCATTTTTAAAATAATAGTCCTTATAACTAAATTTATCATCTATGTTTCCTTCTCTAAGAATAACCTTTTCTGAACCATTATTTATACCCATTTTTTCCCAATTATTATTATCAGAATAAAAAACATCAGATTTTTCATAATCTGCCCCAAAGTTATTGTATAAAATCAAATTCATTGTGTCATATGAAGAAAAATCGCCAGCAGACACATAACTACTCGAAATAGCAACAATACATAATAGCAAAAAAAATGATAAAAATTTTCTCACAAAGATCAACCTCTCTTTTCTATATCCCAATAACAATCACGATATACAATCTCAGTAAATTCATTCAATTGCTCCAATGGATATACATAATCAGTAACATATGATTTTCCTATTTTATCCCATCGAAAGGTAAATAGTGCATTTATTAAATTATACTTTTTTGATACTATTTCTGGCTTTAAAGTAAAAAATATATATTTATTAACCTCAGTAGTTAATTTAGGAGTATAATATACATCCTTATATGTACCATCTTCATTTTTTCCCCCATAGAAAGTAAATGTCTCAGTCCAGCTTTCTTCAACACATGTAAATTTCCCATATTTCATACCTTGATTTAAGGCAATTGATAATTCTATTGCGTCATCAGGAGTAGCTAATGAATATTTCTCAGTAACTCCAAAAAAATGATAATTAGCAGATTGATTGGATTCTCCTCTAGAATAACCTATACCATTAGGATTTCCATTATTATGAACTTCTGATTTAAACTTATTTTCCTTAATTGGTGTAGCAAGAGTAAACATTAAACTATATGTTGGATACGATTTGTCATTAAAAATTATGTGGTCATACTCTTCAAATGAGACAAAATGGTATTCATAACCAGCAATTTTTACTTTACTCCTTATAGAAATTTCCAAATTTGTGATATATGGACTAGATTCATCAAACACAATTTTTTCTGATAAACCATCCATATTATCACTAAATTTCACTGTACCTATACTCATATCTCCAGCATTTACATTTGATACAAGTAATGTGCAAGTACAACATAGTAATAAAACAATAATTATTTTTTTCATTTACTTACCCATATTATTAACAAGGAATAACAAACTCATTAATAATACTCTTCCTTTCTTAAATTATTTATTATCACATCATTTAAATTGATGTCATAACCTTATTCACAAAAATTTTCTATTTTCAACAAAATACTGCTATATGCTTAGCATTTTTTTAATAACCTATTCCATTATATAAAATTTTTAACTACTTGTCAAGAAAAACAAAAAAATAATTATTAATTGTCTGAATTACTAATTTGTTACAGTTCAGTCGCTACTAGGTAAAAAAATAAATCCAGCGGAAAAATTTCACACAAATGATGTGTAAATAATCCGTTGGATTTTATTTTGCTAGGACAGATCGACCCAACAATATATTTTTTATAGATTCAATCAAAGAGATCTTTCTTTTCTTTATCGTTAATATGAAACTCTTTATTGTGCAGTAATCAATAGC
>CAZWLD010000015.1:0-43014 GCA_964634685.1 uncultured Anaeroplasmatales bacterium | reverse complement strand
GCCACGAAAAACGATATTAACAGAAATGAGGTGTAACATTTTTCCTCACTCAGCTAATAATGAGTGTCTCCAAATGTTAGTTTAATGAAACTATTGGCAAGGTATTTAAATGGAAATTATGTAGTTAGATTATATGAGGATGGCACTAAAACCAAGCATACAAGGGATGATAAGCTTATTGCATCTTTCCCCGATAGTATGGATGTAAAGATTACTAATTATTGTGATCTAAATTGTCCTATGTGTCATGAAATGTCTAGTACTTTAGGTAAGGAAGGGGATTTAAATAGCGAATTTTTTTCATCCTTAGAAAGGGGAGTAGAGCTAGCTATTGGAGGAGGTAATCCTTTATCACATAAGGATTTAGTCCCTTTTTTAGAGAGAATGAAGGAAAGAGGAATAATTTGTAATTTAACTATTAATGAAAAGCATTTATTAAAAAATAAAGAGCTAGTAATTAAATTAATTAAAGATAAGCTAGTATATGGCTTGGGAGTCTCTTTAAACGAAATAAATGAGGAAACAATTCGGTTTGCTTTAGTCAATAGAAATACCGTTTTCCATGTTATTAATGGGATATTTACTGATTATGATAAGCTAGCTAATAAAGACTTAAAAATATTAATATTAGGCTATAAAAGGTTTGGTCGAGGTAAAGCCTTCTTTAGTGAATCAATAGAGAAAAACATGAAAAAAACGAAAGATTTATTGCCCTCATTATTAATTAAATTTAAGTGTATATCATTTGATAATTTAGCTCTAGAGCAATTAGAAATAAAAAAGCTAATAAGTGAAAAGGAATGGGAAACTATGTATATGGGTGATGATGGAGAAGCCAGTATGTATATCGATTTAGTGGAAAGAAAGTTTGCTAGAACCTCCACAAGCGAAACGAGGTTTGATTTAGAAAATAATATTGTAGATATGTTTAATAAGGTTAGAGTGTAAAAGAAGCGATGGATAAAGCTTTAGCTATAGAAGGAGTTGGAATGAAAAGTTTTTATATAGCAAAGAAAAACTTATTTTAGATGAATTAGTGATGGAAGGAATTACTTTTATTGACAATTTGAATTTGGAAAAATTACAGATAGCATTTGTATAAAAGATTATATAAGATTGCTCAAAAGAGCGGTCTTTTTTGCATTTTAAGGCATAAAAAGATAAATTGCTTTTGAAAAAGAGGGCACAATTAAATCATTTTATATTGAAAAAGAGGACACAATCGTTGATTTATACAAAAATACTATTGACGAATGATATTTATTTGAATATAATAAAATAAACCGTTGATTTGGAAGTTAGCCTATTAGCGCATTAATAGAGAGCAGTGGAAGGTGGAAGCATTGCATTAAGCGGATTAGGAAGTGGGCCAAAGAGGGACTGGGTGAAGCTTAGTAGCTTGGTACGGGTTCTCCCGTTATAGAGTAGGGATTTGATGGAATCCCGGCAAAGTGGCTTATTTTTTAAGCAATTAAGGTGGTACCACAGGTGATTATCGCTTGTCCTTTTTTAGGGCAAGCTTTTTTGTTTTTTTGGCTCCACATCCATCATTTCATAATTTATATTATTGGAGGAGGTCAAAAATTATGAAAACAATTATTAAATATTTTATTTTATTTATTGCATTGGTAGCTACTTCGTTATCATTAGCCGCATGTGGAGGAAATGAGGATACAATTGCGATTGTAAAATTTGGAACTCATACTTCACTTGATGAAATTGAGAATTCTATTATGGAGGAGATTAAAGAAAAATTACCGAATATTAAGATTAAAAATTATGATTGCAATTTCTCACCTGATATTATTACGGCAAACATTTCATCAATCAAGTCAAATAAGAATGTAAAAGTATGTGTTGCCATCGCCACCCCAGTAGCGGCAGTAGCTAAATCGATGCTTACGGATATTCCAGTTGTATTTGCGGCTGTATCTGATCCAGTAGCGGCTGGAATTGTCGAAAATATGGATGCACCAGAAGGAAATATCACAGGTACTTCTGATGCAATTGACATTGCAAAGCTTGTTGATTTGGCAACTGAGGTTAATCATGAGGTGAAAACTCTTGGGTATATTTATACAGCAAGTGAAGCTAATTCAATTTCTAATCTCGAAAAGCTTTCGGCTTATGCTATTGCTAATGGCTATACATTAAGGGCCAAGCAGATATCTAATGCCGCTGAGATTACTGAGGTTTCAAATTCTTTATTAACGGGTTCAAATAAGGTTGATGCTTTAATTGTTACTGATGATAATAATGTAGCTTCGGCAATGTCAGTATTAGCTTTAAAATGCGCTGAAGCTAAGGTTCCATGCTATTGTGCAGCCGATTCAGAAATCAAGGATGGCGGCTTCATGGGATATTCTGTAAGCTATTCGGCATTAGGAAGAAAAACAGGAAATATGGTTTGTGACATTATTAATGGTAAAGCTATAAACGAGATTCCAGTTAGTGTTTTTGAATCATCGGAATTAAATTTATTCTATAATTCAGACTTTGTTTTGAAGTCAGGAATATCAATTCCAGATAATCTCTTAGAAAAAGCAACGGATTTAAAATAGTTTTATAGAAAGTGGTGAGGGTAATGATTTTAGGATTTTTATCGATTCTGAATGTTGATATATTAAGCATTTCATTAATATTTGGAATTTTAGGTTTTGGCGTGTTTATTTCCTTTCGAATATTAAACATAACCGATTTAACAATCGAAGCATCCTATGGATTTGGAGCCGCATTATGTGGCTTATGCTGCAAGAATTTAAATCCTATTTTAGGGTTAATTGTTGCTTTTATAGGAGGTGCTATTGCAGGATTATTCACGGCATTACTTCATACAAAGCTTAAAATTAATGCCATCCTATCGGGAATATTAACTCTTACAGCTTTTTATTCTATTAATTTAATAGTTACCAATAGCACTACGGTAATAGCTTTTGCTAATAATACGATATTCCCTAAAAATGATGTCTTGAAGCTTTTAGTTCTTTTAGGAATTACAATATTAATTGCTGCTTCCATATCCTTTTTCTTCAGAACTAAGCTTGGTTTATCGCTAAGAGCAACCGGTGATAACGAGCAAATGACAAAGACCCAATGTATTTCCACGGATTTAATGAAAATAATCGGCTTGATGTTATCTAATGGATTAGTGGCGTTAGCTGGGGCATTATTTGTTGAATTTCAGGGGACATATTTTTCAAATATTGAAAAGGGCGTAATGGTTGTTGGTGTTGCAACGATAATAATTGGTGAGGTTATTACGTTAAGGAAGCATAGTATTGACTTAATTTTGTTAGGTATAATTGGAGGATCTGTAGTATATAGACTGATCTATAATATCGCACTTGAAATTGATTTTTTACAAGCAAGGGATATGCAGCTAGTCCAAGCTATTTTCTTAATTATCATTCTTGTTGGAAGCATCATTTTTGATCGATATACTAATAAAAAGAACATGAATAAAATATTTGAGCGCCTTTCAAAGGAGGAGGATTTAAATGCTTAAAATTGAAAATTTATCAGTTGGATTTAATTTGAATACTCCATCCGAAAAGCTAGTTTTAAAAAACTTCAATTTGGAAGTAGAAAATGGCGATTTTATCGTGCTTTTAGGTTCCAATGGAGCTGGCAAATCAACCCTATTTAATGCTATCTTAGGTTCGATTCCTTATGTTGGTAAAATTACTTTAGATGGCAAAGAAATCGATTCAATTTCGCAGCATAAAAGAGCTAAGGATATTGGCGTTGTTTATCAGGATCCATTGAGGGGAACAGCACCTAATTTACGAGTATTTGATAATATGCTTTTATCAACAAGAAAAAAAACCTTCTTTGGATTTAAAAGAGATTTTAGAAACCAAGCAAAGGAAGATTTATTGGATTATGGATTAGGCCTAGAAAATCAGCTTGATACCTATGCAAAGGCCCTTTCTGGTGGTCAAAGACAGGCCCTAACCTTATATATGGCAACAAATTATAATCCCAAGCTTTTATTACTTGACGAGCATACAGCCGCACTAGATCCCAAAACCCAAGATACTGTTATGAAAATAACGAATAAAATCGTAACGACGAAAAAGATTACAACGCTGATGATTACTCATAATTTAAAGACAGCTTTAGAATATGGAAATAGATTAATCATTTTAAATGACGGTAAGGTCGTTGTTGATTTAAAGAATGAAGATAAGAAAAATGCAACAGAGAGCGATTTATTAGCTATGTATTCAAAGCATTTTTCGGATAATATTTTGTTTTCTGAAAAATAAAAGAATTCTTTTGTTTTCGAATTTATTATGGCAAAAACTATGGTCACTCATATGAGTGGCCTTTTTTGGAAAAACACTATTTTCACAAGTAAAATTTATTGGAAAAAACACTTTTTTGATGTATAATATTATTGGAAAAACACTTTGTGAAGGATGATTTATATGTTTTATCGAAAAATTGAAAAGAGATTATATGAATATTATGAGAACACTAATGATAGAATTCTTATCGTTACTGGAGCGAGACAAATAGGGAAAAGCTTTATTATTAGAGAAACGGCAAAGAAATGCTTTAAGCATTATATCGAAATCAATATGCAAGAAGATAACGATGGCGATAGGCTATTTGATAATATTAAGACTACTAGAGATTTTTATTTGCAGGTTAGTGCATTGTATGGTAATGACCTTAATGATAGTAGTGATACGATAATTTTTATTGATGAGATTCAAGTATATCCTAATTTAATTTCTTTATTAAAGCCTTTAAAGAAAGAAAACAAATATCGCTACATTGCCAGTGGTTCTTTACTTGGTATTGCTATGAAGCATGAGTTCATACCAATGGGAAGCATAGAAGAGATTAAGATGTATCCTTTAGATTTTGAAGAGTTTCTTCTAGCTAGTGGTATTAATACTTCAATAATTCAGTATTTAAAAGAGTGTTATGAATCATTATCTGTTGTTCAAGATTCGATACATAAAACGATTCTTCGAAAATTTAAAGAATATTTAATTTGCGGAGGATTGCCAGATGCTATAAAAGAATTTTTAAATTCGAATATTGCAAGAACAAGAAATGTCCAAAATGATATATATTCGTATTATAAAGATGATGCATCTAAATACGATGAAGAGCATAAATTGAAAATAAGAACGATATATGATTATTTGTCTTCTTATATGGAAAATAAAGTTAAAAGAATAAAATTTAAAGAAATAGAAAATATCAGAAATGCTAATTTATTAAAGTATCAGGATGAATTTGAATATCTAATTAATTCGGGTATTTCTTTAGGGGTTAAAGCTGTTTCTAATCCTGTTTATCCGTTAGTTGAATCTTCATGTAAAAATTTAATAAAGCTTTACTATAATGATGTAGGCATACTTTCTAACATCTTATATAGAAATAATATTAATGCTATCCTTGATAAGGATTTCAATATCAATTTAGGGAGTGTATATGAAACTGCTTGTGCGATGGAATTATTAGCTCATGGCCATGACTTATTCTATTTTGATAGTAAAAAGGTGGGAGAAGTGGATTTTTTAATTAATGACTATGATAATCTTACAATTTTGCCAATTGAAATTAAATCAGGGAATGATCAAAATAATTTTCGAGCTATTCCTAAATTAGTTAAGGAGCCATATAATTTAAAAAGAGGAATGGTATTTGGAAATGAAAATCGAGCAGAAATAAAATCAAATTTAATCACATTGCCAATATATATGATTATGTTCGTTTAATTATGTTGTGTAATATTGCGTAGTAACATTTTTTCATAGAAATTTATGCAACTTGAAGTAGCGTAAGTGTTTTAAAATGCCCGTTTAAGTTGGTAGATAAAGGAGTTTATCTATGTTATCATATAAGTGCATCGCGAAGCAAAAGACATAAATGGAGGAAAATAATATGAGTTTTGGAAATAATCTTCAATATTTACGCAAACTTAGCGGAAGCATGACACAAGAAGACTTGGCTAATAGATTAGATGTAAGTCGTCAAACAATTTCAAAATGGGAAATGGATGTGGCAAAGCCAGAGATGGACAAGGCTTTAGATCTTTGCAAAATTTTTAATTGTTCGTTAGATAGTTTATTTAGAGATGATATGGTTAAATGTAGTTCGAAATATACTAACATCAGGGTTGAAGAAGTTAAAGCCTTTCGCTATACTCAATACACAGTAATTAGCACTGATCCCGAATCAGATGCTCTTGATAAAATGTTTAGTTTGGCAAAAAAGAATGGTGATTTAAATCCTAAGTTGATAGGTTGGGATTTTCCGAATTTATCAATTGAACAAGTTAATGTCTTTAAAATGCATGGTTATACAGCCACATGGATAATTCCGGATGGAATAAATCCTAAAAATATAGAGATCAAAGAACAAAAGGATCATAAATATGCGGCTATTCATATCGAAAAACCATTTGATAATCCGTTTGTTACGATTCCAGGAGCCTATCAAACGTTAGCCGATTTTATGCGAACAAATGGGTTAGAGCATGTCGAGGATGTTATTCCATGCTTTGAAACCGCTGGAGAAACCATGGATATTTATATAGCTTGCAAGTAAAACGTATGAGAGGAGATGTTTATCTTACTCTCTTTTTTTTCGTAAATATTGTAAATTATCAATATTATTGATATAATAAATAAAGGACGGTGATTTTATGAAGAGAATTATTGCGCTAGTAGCCTTAGCCATCGGCTTAGCTGCTTCCATTTTTTTCCTTTCAATTGATTGGCAAATTCCAAATATTATTTTAATAAGCTGCATTGTTCTAATTTCTTTAGGATTAGCTTTTATTGCCTATTCCTATATTAGTAACAATAAGGATAAAAAAATCAAATGGCTTGAAAATCGACTTGAGGTTTGGAACAATATTTCTTATCATGTTAAAAGAGCCGGCGATGAAGCCTTCAATGAGCTTCCGGTTGGTATAATAATCTTTGATGATGAATATGAAATTAAATGGGCTAATCGATATGCTAAATCAATCTTTCAAAATAAATTAGTTGAACGACCACTTATGGCTATTCACAATGATTTATATGAACAGATTAAGGCTAACAATGAAAATATCAATATTGCTGTCTATGAAAAGAAGTATGATGTAATCTATCGTCCAGAAAATAAGCTATTGTATATGTTCGATGTAACTGAACGTGAGGAAATAGTCCATAAATATAAGGATCGTACAACCGCCATTGGTATCATCTATCTTGATAATATGGAAGAATCCTTAGCTAGCTACGATATGCAAGAAAAATCAGAAATGCGTGGTAAATATTTAGGAGAAATTTCTGATTGGGTTTCCCATTTTGGAGCTTTTTTAAAGCCTTATGATGATGACCGCTTGATGATGGTTTGTGATTATAGTCAATTATGTAAAATGATGGCTGAGCGCTTTGAGATTTTAAACACTATTAGATCAATTTCTAATGAGCATTCCTTACGAATTACTGCTAGCTTTGGTATTGCCTGCTGGGATATTGGTTATGAGGAATTAGGATCATTTGCTCAAAACGCCATTGAATTAGCTGAAAAACGTGGTGGAGACCAGGTTGTTGTTAATATTCAAAATGAAAAAATTCAATACTTTGGTGGAAAGACAAATGCTTTAGAAAAATCATCAAAGGTTTTAGTTCGTGTAATGGCACAAACACTAAAGGATTTAATCGAGGAAGCCTCAGATGTTATAGTTATGGGTCATACAAATATGGATACCGATTGCCTTGGGGCTGTTTTAGGCGTTACGAAAATGGCTTTAACAAGCGAAAAACAAACGAGAATTGTTATTGAGAAGGAAAAATTGGATCCTACTGTTACGAAGGTTTATCAAATAATTAATAAAGAGCATGTGGCTTTGGCTAATTTGTTTATTGGTGCATCTGATGCGATTGCAAGCATTAAGCCAACTACTTTGTTGATTGTTGTCGATACGCAATCTCCACGTATTATTATGAATCAGGATGTTTTAGCAAAGGCTAGCAAGGTTGCGGTTATTGACCATCATCGCCGTGGTGAGGTTACATTTGAGGACCCATTGTTCAATTATGTTGAACCATACGCTTCTTCAAGTGTTGAATTAATAACTGAAATGTTTCCTTTTTATGGTAAAAAGGTTAGTGTCAGTGCCTTTGAAGCAACAATTATGCTTTCAGGTATCGTTGTTGATACAAATGACTTTACCTTTAGAACAGGCTCAAGAACCTTTGATGTTGCAAGTATTCTAAAGGAATATGGAGCTGATATGATTAAGGTTCGTACCCTTTTACGTGATGAAATTGATCGTTATCGCACGATTTCATCTTTGGCAAATCAAGTTGAGATTTTATTTGATCGCTATGCGGTTGTTAAAAATACCGATAATACCATTTTAGACCGAGTTTTATTAGCTCAGGTTTCGGAAAGACTATTAGATATTGATGGCGTTGATGCGGCCTTTACTATTGGTTTTGTTGGAACTGACCAGGTTGGTGTTAGTGCAAGATCATATCAGGATGTTAATGTTCAGTTAATTATGGAAGAGATGGGCGGTGGAGGACACTTAAATAGTGCTGCTGTTCAGATTTCTAATACGGATATTGAATCCGTTTATAAGTTGCTAGCTAATATATTAGAAAGAGAATATTTACAGGATGGTGAAGAAAAAATGAAAGTAATTTTACAAGAAGATGTTAAAGGAAGAGGAGCTAAGGGTGATATCATTGATGTGGCTAATGGCTATGGTAATTTCTTAATCAGCAATGGTAAGGCCATTGAAGCAACTCCAGATAACATTAAGAAAATGAAGGAAGACAAGGAAGCTCAAGCTCAAGCTGCTGAGGTTCATTTACAATTAATGAACAAGTTAAAGGAAGAAATTGAAGACAAGAGCGTAGATGTTTATATCAAAATGGGCGACGATGGAAAGCTCTTTGGTAGTATTACGACTAAACAAATCGCTGATGAATTTGAACGTCAATTCAACATTCATCTTGATAAGAGAAAAATTGTTTTGCCTTCGGATATTAACTCTCTTGGTATCTATGAGGCTGAGGTTCAATTACATAAGGATGTAACCGCAAAAATTCAAATTCATGTTCTTGAAAAGTAGGTGAGTTTTATGGATAAAAAGGTGACACCCTTTAATAGTGAAGCCGAACAATATGTTTTAGGTTCAGTATTCCTTAATCCAATCCTAATTCAAAATATGAATGATACAATGGATCCTTCAGATTTTTATGAGGAGCGTCATCAAGCTATTTTTCTTGCGATGAGAGCTTTGTTTCAGACGGGAATGGCTATTGACTTGATGACAGTTACTGATGAATTAGAAAAGCAAGCTAAGCTTCATCTAGTTGGAGGAATTGAATATTTAGCGGCGATTGCCCAAAGTGTTCCTTCGGCAGCTAATGTTGGGGCTTATATGCAAATAGTTAAGGATTTGTCCCTAAAGCGGGCAATAATTAATACGACCCGTGATTTATTAGATAAGGGTTATGACCCGAAGCTTTCATCGACTGATTATGTCGATTTAGTTGAAGATAAGATTATGCAGGTTGCGAAAAAAAGACGAACCTCAACATTTTCTTCAATTTCAAGCGTGGCTTCTGATGTTGTTAGAAAAACGGAAGAAAGAAGAGCCTTACATGGTCAGGTTACTGGCTTAGTTACAGATTTCTATAAATTAGATAAGATTACTCTTGGATTACATCCCGAGCAACTAATTATTTTAGCAGCTCGACCGGCAATGGGAAAAAGTGCGCTTGCGATGAATATTGCGGTTAATGTCGCGAGAAAGAATAAAAATGGTCATGCCTGTGTTGGTGTTTTTAGTTTGGAAATGGGATCTGATCAAATTGTTGAGCGTTTAATTAGCGCTGAAGCTGGAATTGATTCTAAAAAAATCCGTGGAGGAATCTTAGATCCAACAGAATGGCGACAATTTCAGGTTGGCGTTGAATCATTATCAAAGCTAAATATTTTCTTTGATGATAGTTCTGGTATTACGGTAGGCGAGATAAGAGCTAAATGCCGTAAACTACATTCTGAAGGAAAGCTTGACCTTGTTGTTATTGATTATCTTCAATTGATTACTGGTGATAGTACGCGTGGTAATCGTCAAGAAGAGGTTGCGGGAATTTCTCGTTCTTTAAAGCAGTTAGCTCGTGAGCTTAAAATTCCGATTATTGCTTTAGCTCAGCTATCACGTGACGTTGAAAAGCGTGAGGAAAAAAAACCAATGATGGCTGATTTGCGTGAATCAGGAACGATTGAGCAGGATGCGGATATTGTTATGTTTATTTATCGAGATGAATACTATAAAAAAGAGAAATCAAAAAAACCAGGAATAGCCGAATTGATTATTGCGAAAAACCGTGCTGGATCCTCAGGAGAAGAAATAGACCTGTTATTTCAGCCGGAATATAGCCGTTTTAGAAATATGGCTGAAGAATATAGAGAAGAAGAGGAATAGATTTTATGATTAATGATCGTTTAGAATTAATGGAAAAACGATATGAAGAAATCAACGATTTATTAAGTCAACCCGAGATTTGTACAGACATTAAAAGAATGACTGAGCTCTCAAAGGAACAAAGATCAATTGAAAAAGTAATCGTTGTTTATCGTGAATATAAGCAAGTTTTAGCTGCCATTGATGATGCTAAGCTGTTAGCTAAGGATTCTGATCCGGAAATTGTTGAGATGGCTCAGCTAGAATTAGAGGAATTAAAACCAAAGGTTCCTGAATTAGAGGAAAAATTAAAGATTTTATTATTGCCTAAGGATCCTAATGATGAAAAGAATGTTATTGTGGAAATTAGAGGTGCCGCTGGTGGTGATGAGGCAAACATTTTTGCGGGTGATTTATTTAGAATGTATTCCCGTTATGCTGAATCAAAGGGTTGGAAAATTGAAGTAACCAATGCCATTGATGGAGCTGCTGGAGGATTTTCGCAAATTGAATTCCAAGTATCGGGTGAGTCTGTTTATTCATTTTTAAAATATGAATCCGGAGCTCATCGTGTGCAAAGAGTTCCCGAAACTGAGGCTCAAGGTCGTATTCAAACCTCAACCGCTACTGTTTTAGTTATGCCTGAAGCTGAGGACATTGACTTTGAATTAAATATGAATGAATTAAGATTTGATACATATTGCTCAAGTGGTCCGGGAGGACAATCAGTTAATACAACTTATTCAGCGGTTCGTGTTACGCATATTCCGAGTGGAATGTTTGTTGCGTGTCAAATTCATAAGTCTCAACATGAAAATAAAGCCGCTGCTCTTCTATTATTAAAGACAAGAATGTATGATAAAATGCTCCAGGAACGTCTTGAAAAAGAAGGCTCAGAGCGCCAACAATTAATCGGCCATGGCGATCGTAGCGAAAAAATTAGAACCTACAATTATCCTCAAAATCGTGTGACTGACCATCGTATCAATTTCACAATTCAAAGACTTGATGCGATAATTGAAGGTAAGCTTGATTTAGTAATAGACCAATTGATTAATGAGGATCAAAAAAGAAAACTACAAGGAGACAAGGAATAGAATAGTCGATAATTCGACTATTTTTTTTATTTTAGATAAAATGTTTTTTATTATTAAAAACTATGTTATAATATTTACGGTGATTAGGATGAAAGTATGTCTTTTTTTTGAAAAGGAGAAGGCATTAAGGCAAAGTGGAATTGGACGAGCTTTAAAGCATCAAAAAAAAGCTCTTAGCTTAGCTAATGTCGACTATACCTTAGATTATAAAGATGAGTATGATATTATCCATATTAATACTGTTTTTAGCGAATCATACCATGTTTTAAAAAAGGCTCGAAAAAATGAAAAAATAATTATAGTTCATGGTCATTCGACAAAAGAGGATTTTGCGAATTCATTTCGTTGTTGGCGCTTAGTTAGACCTATTTTTAATCGAATGGTTTTGAAAATGTACAAAAATGCGGATATTATTATTACACCAACCCCTTATTCAAAAAAGCTAATTGAAGGATACAAGGGGGTAAATTGCCCGGTTTATGCTGTTTCAAACGGAATTGATTTAAATGAATATAGCTATTCAGAGGATAAAATAATGGCTTTTAAGGAATATTTCAATATAACTGATCAAAAGGTTGTAATAGGCGTTGGATTATTCTTTGACCGCAAAGGTATTTTTGATTTTTTTGATGTTGCCAGAAAAATGCCTGATGTGACCTTTATTTGGTTTGGTCATTTGAGCTATATTTTAACGCAAACAAGGGTTATTAAAGCGATTAAGAATCGTCCTAATAATGTTATTATGCCGGGCTATATAGATAGCGATGTCATTAAAGGAGCATTTCTCGGCGCAAATTGTCTCTTTTTCCCAAGTAAAGAGGAAACAGAAGGAATTGTTGTTTTAGAGGGATTAGCGTCAAGAATACCATTGGTCGTAAGAAACATAGGCGTTTATGATCCTTGGCTTGTGGATGGACAAAATTGTTTAATGGCTAATTCGATTGATGGATTTGTGGAAAAGATTAACTACGTTTTGAATAATGATTTATCAGATGTCGTTAATCGCGGATATGAAACAGTTAAAGAACGTTCAATCGAAAAGGTTGGCGAGCAACTAAAAAGTATTTATGAGAAAGTTTTTCAAGGAAAAAAATAAGATTATTTTGTGGGGGCTTTAAAAGCTCCCCCTTTTTTTACATTTTTTTATATACATATTTTTTATGCGAAAAATGCTTGTTTATGCGATTAATAATTTTATATCAATTATATAAAATTGATTTTATGAATATGTTTACGCTATATCTTTATTAATTGTGATATGATATAATGGTTTAGGATAAAAAAAACAAAGGAATGATAAAAAATGCCAACAATTCGAAAGCTAATAGAAGAACAAACAAAGATGGCTTTAGATAAAGGACTAGAGGAAAGTGCCATTATTCGATTAATTTTGCATTTTTCAAAAATGGAAAGCTATCAGCTATATGCTATTCAAGATCAAGAATGTCCTCGTGAACTCGAAAAAGAGTTTCTTGAGGCTTGTAAAAAATATATAAACGAATTAATACCTGTTCAGCATATAACTGGATTTGAAACCTTCTACGGATATGATTTTATGGTTAACAAAGATGTTTTGATTCCAAGATTTGAAACTGAGGAATTAGTTGAAAATTTACTCTACGAATATGACGATTTTTTTGATAAAGAGGTTGATGTTGTCGATATTGGAACGGGTAGTGGAGCGATAGCTATTACTTTAGCGAAGGAGGAGCCACGAATGCACGTGATGGCAACGGATATTTCCGAAGAAGCATTAGCTATGGCGAGAAAAAATGCTGTTAATTTAGATGTTGATGTCGATTTCTTGCAAGGCGATATGCTTGAGCCAGTTTATGGGAAGAAATTTGATATTTTAGTTTCTAATCCGCCGTATATTCCGAGTGAAGAATATGTTGAGCCTTTAGTCAAGGATAATGAGCCGCATGTTGCTTTATTTGGTGGTATTGATGGTTTAAAATTTTATCGAATAATTTTGAGTAATGCTAAAAGAATCTTGAAGCCTAAAAGCATTATTGCTTTTGAGCATGCTTATAATACTGGTGATGCTTTAAGAAAGCTTATTAAAGAATATTTTCCTTTGGCCCGTATCAAAAATATCAATGATATGGCAGGGCGTGATCGTATGACCTTTATTTTTAATGATTCGACAGAGATAAAGGATAGGGAGGTTATTATCTTCCCGACAGATACGGTTTATGGTATTGGTTGTAAGTTTAATGACCTTGAAGCAAAGAAAAAAATCATTGATATTAAGCAAAGAGATCCATTTAAAAAAATCGCTGTGTTATGCGCTAATCTAGAACAAATAGAAGAATTATGCATTGTTAATGATGACGCTAGAAGGATTATCAACGCTTTCTTACCGGGGCCACTTACAATTATTCTTAAGGGAAGAGAATATGATACAGTTGGAGTAAGAATTCCGAATAATGAGATGGCTTTGAAAATCATCAGCGATAATGGTCCAATGTCCACAACAAGTGTCAATCTATCAGGTAGTGAGCCGATTAATGATCCTTGTGAAATAAGGGATAAATTTAGTAGCTTGGTTGATCATATTTATATCGATTCTGATGCTAAGCTTAGTATGCAATCCTCGACGGTACTTGATATGACAAATGGCTTACAAATTCTTCGTGAAGGTGCTATTAGCCTTGAGGATATAAAAAAAGTTTTACAATAATTGTATATTTTAAGGCATCTTGTTAATACTTTTTAATGAGGTGCTTTTTTATGAAAAAAATAATTATTATTGTGTCAATTCTAATTATTATTTTCTTTATCGCCTTTAAAAATGAGAATAAGGAAATAAGGGTTAGAGTGATTCCTCAAGATAATTCCGAGGAACAATATGAAATTAAGCAAGATGTTGTGAATGATTTATGTGGGATTTTATCCCTTATTATCGATGATGAAATGAGCTACAAGGAACGAGATTCCGTTATTCAAGCAAATCTTGATAATATAAAGGTATGTTTGGAAAAATATGATTGCGAAATAATCTATGATTATTATAATTTTCCCGTTAAAGCATATAATGGTAATGTTATAGAGGAGACTAGATGTAAGACATTGTTAGTCTTAATTGGAAAAGCTGAGGGCGATAATTGGTGGGGAAGTATTTATCCTAATTTATTAGGTATGAACTCTGAGGAAACTATAACCTATCGTTCCTATATTTTGGAGATGTTTGGAGGGGAATAATATCGAAATTGTTGATGTAAATGATGAGATATACGAAAAGGTCTTAGCTTTCTTAGGTGAAGTTAAAACCTTAAATATTGAAGAGGAAATTGTTAAAAATGCTAGTGTAATTATGGATTTAGATGAGGTTGTGGGCGCTATCTCTTATGAAAAATTTGGTTTTTATGGTTTGATTAGATATTTTATTTTTAAAAAATATGTCGATGATGATATTATTGAAAGCTTGTTTTTACATCTTGAGAAAAAAGCATGTAAAGATGAGATAAAATATCTATTTTCGATTGTTATGGATCAGGATGTAATGGATTTATTTGACAATTTATTATTTGTTAAAATGGATAAGGAAAAGCTATTTATCGAGGAAGAAAGGCTAAGTGATTCGAAATACAAAAACGCGACAATTATGGCTAAAAGGTTAAAATTTCCATAATTTAACCATAATTTTATTATATTATTTAATTGTATCCTCTCTGTTTTCGGGGCCTAAGAAGAGGCCTTCTTTTTTTATAGCGACAAATGTTATTTAGGTAAACGTTTTATGTAAAAAAATTTAGAATATTATGGTATAATATTAAGCAAAATGGAGGTATCCTTGATGAGAATTGCAATTGGTTCAGACCATGGTGGATTTAATTTAAAAAATGATATTATTGATTTTTTAAAATCACAAGGTCATGAGGTAAAAGATTTTGGTTGTTATTCTTTAGATAGCTGTGATTATCCAGATTTTGGATTTCCGGTGGCCATTGGCGTAAAAAATAAAGAATACGATCGAGGAATTGTTATTTGTAGTACCGGAATTGGTATGAGCATTGTTGCGAATAAGGTCGCCGGCATTAGATGTGCATTGGTCACAAATTGTGAATGTGCTCGTTTAACACGGGAACACAATGATTCTAATGTATTAGCCTTAGGAGCTAAGGTCGTATCTACGGAATTAGCCAAAGAAATTGTTAATATTTGGATTAATACCGAATTTACTGGAGGAAGACATTTAAATCGTGTCAATAAAATTAGAAAATATGAAGGAGAGCATGAAAATGAGTAAAGTAACAATTGTAAATCACCCATTAATTGATCACAAGCTAACCCAAATTCGTTCAAAGGATTGCGGAACAAAGGATTTCCGCGAAACTGTAAGTGAAATTGGCGGATTAATGGCTTATGAAATCACAAGAGAATTAAAAACAAAGGATGTTGAAATTGAAACACCTATTTGTAAAATGACGAGTCGAGTATTAGATAAACAAGTAATTATTGTTCCTATTTTACGAGCAGGCTTAGGAATGGTTGAGGGTATCCACAATATTATTCCAACAGCTAAGGTTGGTCATATCGGATTATACCGCGATGAAGAAACCCTAAAGCCTCAAGAATATTATGCTAAGTTTCCACCTTGCCTTGCGGAATCAACAATTTTATTAGTTGACCCAATGCTTGCGACGGGTGGAAGTGCCATTGCCGCAATTGATATGATTAAAAAGCGTGGTGGGCAAGATATTCGCTTCGTTGGACTTGTTGGTTGTCCAGAAGGTGTGAAGGCTCTTCAAGAGGCCCATCCTGATGTTGATATTTTCTTAGCAGCATGTGATAAATGCTTAAATGAAAATGGATATATCGTTCCAGGACTTGGCGATTGTGGAGACCGTTTATTCGGAACAAAATGAAATTTGCAAGATATTATGCTTTAATAACTCAATTTGTAATTGAGATGCTTGTATTAGTTTTTCTTGGAATGTTTATTGGGAATAAAATTGATCCTGATGGCATTCTAAGTGGAATTTTAGGAACAATAGGTGGATTATTAGGAATAACCTTCTTTATAATCTACATCATAAGGGAGGGTAGCAAAGATGAACGAGCCAAAGGAAACGATGGAGCCTCAGGTGATGGAAGTGAATCCCGAGGAGAAGAAAACACCGCGGGTCGAGATTCCGAAGCCTAGTCCGGTTGAGCAGGTAAAAATAGTTGCCCACTGTGTGCCCTTTGTTTGGTTATATACCATTGTTGTAGCACTTATAATGTTCGCAATAACTAGAAATTTTATGCTGTGGCCTTTTAACTTCATTTTAGGTAGTGCAACCTCACTATTTAATTTTACAATCTTAGTTAATTTTGTTAATAGTAGAAGACCAGAGGCTTTAAAAAAAGGAATGTTTCTCAATTATTTAATACGTTATGCAATGTATGCTGTTGTATTAGGCGCAATCTTTTATAAGGATGGACTAGAGGGCGTTTGGCCAACGGTAATTGGATTCTTTTCTTTAAAAATCGTTCTTATTGTTTATACCTTGATTAAGAGGGGTGAAAAAATATGATTTATCCGCAAATAAATGCGGCAATATTTCAACCTCAAATGATTTCAAGCTTGATTGTTGTAGGAGTTCTCTGTATAATTTCGGTTATTATTGGAATTATGGCAGATCATACGAAAATAGATGATAAGTCTAACAAAATCTTGACTCTTTTTGAAATGCTTGTAGGATTGATTAATAATTATGTTAAGGAGAATATGGGTAAAAATTGGCGTCATTATGCCCCATATATTCTAACCCTTGCCCTTTATTTATTATTTGCCAATTTATCTGGTTTGTTTGGCTTGACACCACCAACTACAAGTTGGAATATTACAATTGCGTTATCATTGATAACCTTTGTAATGATTCAATATACTGGTATCAAGTCGTTAGGAATAAAAAAATATATTAAGAGCTTTTTTAGCCCAATATTCTTTTTATTTCCGATTAACCTATTAAGTGAATTTACTTTTCCGCTTGCTTTATCATTACGTCTATTTGGTAATATTTTAAGTGGTGCGGTTTTTAGTAAATTAATTTATGGCTTGGCTTATCGTGACGGAATTGCAATGCAGATTATCGTTCCTATGATAATGCCGGTCTTCCACGCTATTTTTGATGTCTTCTTTGGCGTCATTCAGGTTGTGGTATTTGTGTTGTTAACTATTGTCTTCGTTAGCCAAAAGATGGACGAAGAGGAACTAAATTATAAGGAGGAAAATTAATATGTTTCAATTAGTTGCTATGTTAGCAGAATTCGCTGCAGGAGAAGGAAAATTTTTTGCCCAAGGTTTAGCTTGTCTTGGTGCAGGTATTGCTATGATCGCTGGTATGGGTCAAGGTATTGGTCAAGGCTTAGCTGCCGGTCATGCTGCTGCCGCTGTTGGTAGACAACCAGAGGCTCAAGGTAAAATTATGATTACGATGATTGTTGGTCAAGCCGTTGCAGAAACAACAGGTATTTATTCGTTAATTATTGCCTTTATGTTAATCGGAAAGAATTTTAATTAGAAATAGGAGGCGTTAGCCCATGGAAGAGGTACTACAGGAGATTACTGAATTTGTTAATCAATGCTTAGGCTTTTTGGGAAAGCAACCGGAATTAGCCGAGGTGTCTGATACAATGAGTAATATCATTACGATTGTAATGCAGCTTGCCGCAACTCTTATTTTATTCTTATTTGTTTATTTCTTTTTATGGAAAAAGGTTACGCGTTTAATTGAAGCTCGCCAAGAGGCCATTAAAAATAATCTTAATGAAGCTAAGGAAGAAAGAGAAAAGGCTTTGCGTATTTCTTTAGAAAAGGATCAAGAATATCAAAAAGCTAAGGAAGAAGCTCGTAAGCTTATTAATGATGCGGTTAAAGAAGGAAATTTACAAAAGGAAAAAATTATTGAGGATGCAAAAGAGGAAGCCCGTCGCCGCTTAAATAATGCCGATGAGGAAATCAAGCAAGAGATTGAAAAATCAAAGAAAGAGATTAAATCTGCGATTGTTGATGTAGCCTTCGCTGCCGCTGAAAAGATTGTAAAGAAGGAAATTGATCGACAAAAGCATCAAGATATTGTCAAGGAATTTATCGAGGAAGTAGGCGAATAGGATGGTAAGCATGGAATACGCTACTGCTCTTTATGAATTAACAATTGGCAAAATCGATGAAATTAAAGGTGAATTTGATGATTTTATGGAAATCATTTCGACAAACAGTGATTTTTTAAAGTTTTTAGTTTCACCAGCTATTAAAAAAGAAAAGAAAAAACAAGTTATAGAAAATACATTAAATGAATTTGATGGATTATTTCTTAACTTTTGCATGGTGTTAATTGACAATGGTCGCTTTAGTATAATTGAAGATATTTATCGCGATTTTAATTTGCTTGTTGGTGATGGAAAAGGAATTTTCGTTGTAAATGCCTATACATCAAAGCCTTTAACGGAAAAAGAAAAGGAAGAATTGATTTCTTCCCTTCAGGATAAAATTAAAGGAAAAATAAAGATAAACAATATTGTCGATAGTAGTGCTTTAGGAGGAATCCGCTTAGAGCATAATGGAGAAAGTATTGATCAAACTTTCAAAACACAAATGCATAATTTAAAAGCATTTCTATAAGAGGTGAATTTATGAGCAAAATTGATATTTCAGAAATTTCTAACCTAATTAAAGAGCAAATTAAGAATTATCAAAAGGATATAAAAACCGAAACAGTAGGTACCGTTACTAGTGTTGGTGATGGTATCGCGATTGTATATGGATTAGATAAAGCAATGCACGGTGAGCTTCTTGCCTTTCCTAATGATGTTTATGGATTGGTTTTAAATCTTGAAGCTGATCGCGTTGGTGCTATTTTACTTGGCGATGTTAATAGTGTCAAGGAAGGTGATACGGTTAAATGTACAGGCCGTATTCTTGAGGTCCCAGTTGGAGAGGATTTTTTAGGTCGTGTTGTTAATCCCCTCGGTCAACCATTAGATGGAAAAGGTCCAATTAAAGCCACAAATTATCGTCCTGTTGATGTTAAGGCAACTGGAGTTATGTCACGTAAATCGGTATGTGAGCCTCTTCAAACGGGTATTAAGGTTCTTGATGCTTTAGTTCCAATCGGAAGAGGACAACGTGAGCTTATTATTGGTGACCGCCAAACGGGAAAAACTTCTATTGCGATTGATACAATTATCAATCAACATGATAAGGATGTTATTTGTATCTATGTAGCGATTGGTCAAAAGGAATCAACAGTTTCGAGTGTTGTTGAGCAATTAAAGAGATACGGTGCTATGAAGTACACAATTGTTGTTAGTGCAAGTGCTTCAAAACCAGGACCTTTATTATATTTAGCTCCTTATTCGGGAGTTGCGATGGCTGAAGAGTTTATGTTCAAGGGTAAGCATGTTTTAATCGTTTATGATGATTTATCAAAGCATGCGGTTGCATATCGTGAGTTGGCATTATTATTACGTCGTCCGCCTGCTCGTGAGGCTTTCCCTGGAGATGTTTTCTATCTTCATTCAAGACTATTAGAAAGATCAGCTAAGCTTAGCGATGAGCTTGGAGGAGGAAGTATTACGGCTCTTCCTATCATTGAAACGCAAGCTGGAGATATTTCAGCTTACATTCCAACGAATGTTATTTCCATTACTGATGGTCAAATCTTCCTTCAATCAGATTTATTCTATTCTGGTGTAAGGCCAGCTATTAATCCTGGATTATCAGTATCTCGTGTTGGTGGTTCAGCACAAATTAAGGCTATTAAAAAGGTATCAGGAACCTTAAGATTGGATTTAGCTTCTTATCGAGAGCTTGAATCATTTTCTCAATTTGGTTCCGATTTGGATTCAGCCACTAAGGCTAAGCTTGAAAGAGGAAAAAGAACAGTTGAGGTTTTGAAGCAAGGCTTACATGTAACCCTTCCTGTTGAAAATCAGGTTGTTATTTTATATGCTTTAACCCATGGATTCTTAGATGATATTCCAGTTGATGATGTTCTTCGCTTTGAAGAAGAATTAAATCGTTATTTAGCTTCAAATGAAGAAGGTATGAAGGTAATTGAAATAATTAATCAAACGAAGAGTTTACCAGAGGATGAATTAATGACCTCTTGTATCAAGTCATTTAAGGCTAAATTTGCATAGGAGGTGGATTTATGAGTAATTCGCTTCGTGAAGTTAAATTGCGTATGACTTCAACACAAAAAACAGCGCAAATTACGAAGGCTATGAATATGGTTTCGGCATCGAAGCTCCGAAGGGCGGAAAAAACATATTCAGATTATAAAGCCTTTATGAAGCAATTAGATGATGTATTATCAAATATTGTCTCATCAGGAGAAAAGTTTGAGCATCCGATGATAAATAACCGCGAAATAAAAAAGGTTGGATATATTATTATTACCTCTGACCGAGGTTTAGCAGGACCGTATAACAGTAATGTTTTAAAAGCATTGACCCAAGAAATAACGAAAAAAAACTATTCATCTGATGATTATGTAGTTGGGGTTATTGGAACCCAAGGCTATGCTTATTGTAAGAAAAAAGGCTATACTTTGCTAAATTCCGATCCTACCTTTGTTCGTGATGATGTGGCATTTATTGATATTGCAGAATTTGGTAGATCGTTAATTAATTTATATGAGAGTGGAGAAATTGACTCATTGGTTGTTATTTACAATCATTATGTTAATACCCTAACCCAGAATGTAACCATAAAACAAATTCTTCCGATTTCTGGCGTTGAAGGTAAAAAAGAGATGGTTACAGAATATGAATTTGATCAAGGCATTGAAAAATCTTTAAATATGATTTTACCAATGTATGTTGAGAATATGCTTTATGGGTTAATTCTTGATGCTAAGGCTAGTGAGCATTCAGCTCGTATGACGGCTATGAAGAATGCGACTGATAATGCAGAAACATTTATAGAGACCTTACGATTAGTTTATAATCGCAGTCGTCAAGCCGCTATTACCAAAGAATTAATTGATATTGTTGGTGGGGCCAAAGCGGTTTCATAGGAGGAATAATTATGAATTATGGAAAAGTAGTGCAGGTTGTTGGGCCAGTCGTTGATGTTCGATTTGATAGGGAGCTTCCAGCAATTTACAATGCACTTGAAATTAAATATACTAGTGAAGAAAATGAAGGTATTGCTATTGACCTAGTATTAGAGGTTGCTCTTCATACTGGTGATGGGGTTGTTCGTACAATTGCAATGGATTCTACCGATGGATTAAGAAGAGGAATGAAGGTATTAGATACTGGAAAGCCAATTTCGGTGCCTGTTGGTGAAAAAACGTTAGGTCGTATCTTCAATGTCTTGGGTCAGACTGTTGATAATAAAGGACAAATCGAAGAATGTGAGAAAATGCCAATTCATCGGAATGCTCCTTCATTTGATGAGTTATCAACAGAGGTCGAAATTCTTGAAACTGGTATCAAGGTTATTGACCTTTTAGCCCCATATATTAAGGGTGGAAAAATTGGTTTATTCGGTGGTGCCGGTGTTGGAAAAACCGTATTAATTCAAGAATTAATTAATAATATAGCCCAAGAGCATGGTGGTATCTCCGTTTTTGCGGGTGTTGGTGAGCGTACTCGTGAAGGTAATGACCTTTACAATGAAATGACAGAATCAGGAGTAATTAAGAAAACAGCGATGGTTTTCGGACAAATGAATGAGTCTCCAGGTGCTCGTATGCGTGTTGCTTTAACAGGCTTAACAATGGCTGAGCATTTCCGTGATAAAGAGCATCAAGATGTATTATTATTTATCGATAATATTTTCCGTTTTACCCAAGCAGGATCCGAAGTATCAGCGTTATTAGGTCGTATGCCTTCAGCTGTTGGTTATCAACCAACCCTTGCGACGGAAATGGGTACTCTTCAGGAAAGAATTACTTCAACTAAGAATGGTTCAATTACTTCCATTCAGGCTGTATATGTTCCAGCTGATGACTATACTGACCCAGCTCCAGCAACAACCTTTGCCCACCTAGATGCAACAACTAATCTTAGTCGTAAAATCGCCGAGGAAGGTATTTATCCAGCCGTTGACCCTCTAGCTTCATCATCAAGAGCTTTATCGAAAGAAATTGTTGGAGAAGAGCATTATACAGTAGCTCGTCGCGTTCAACAAACCATGCAAAGATATAATGAATTGCTTGATATCATTGCTATTTTAGGTATGGATGAATTAAGTGATGAGGATAAGCTTGTTGTTCATCGAGCTCGTCGTATAAAATTATTCTTATCGCAAAATTTCCATGTTGCGGAGCAATTCACTGGTCAACCAGGCTCATATGTTCCGGTTTCTGAAACCGTTCGTGGATTTAAAGAAATTTTAGACGGTCTTCATGATGATCTTCCAGAGGATGCCTTCCGTTTGGTCGGAACGATTGATGATGCTATTGCTAAAGCTAAAAAGATAATGGGGGAATAAGATGAAGATTATTGTCTCAACTCATCAAGGTCAGCTCTATAATGAGGATGTTGATTATGTTGTTGTGCACAATCAGGATGGCGAATTTGCCATAATGAAGAATTGCCTTCCCATTATTAGTGTTATTTCCTTAGGATATATTAAATTAGTTCGTGAAAAAATGGAATACTATGTTGTGGTAATTAATGGTGTTTTAGAGTATAGCGATAATTTGATCAATGTTTTAGCGGGAGAAGCTCATATTGGTGAAACCTCTGAAAGTGCATTAACGCATTTAAATGCCGTTCGAAAAGAGCGTCTTGAAGAAAACAAGCGCAAAAACGTTGTTAATACAGAAATGGAAAAGGATCTTGCGGATAGTATCAAAAAGAGCCGCGCAGGTCATTTATAGAATCAAGGCTAGAGATTTTTCTCTAGCTTTTTTGAAAGGATGTTATTATGGAAAAATATATTTATGTTGCCGTATTTTTATTGTTTATTCCGATTGTTTTTAAAATTCTAATGGCTTTGCATATTGAGCATAAATTTGAAAAGGGAGCTATTTGGCAAATTAGGTGTGCCTACATTTTAGGAACGATTTTAATCGCTGAATTATTAACGCAGGCTGTTGAAAGAATTTTTTCCCTTTTTTAGTATAGATTTTTCTTCGTTGTTAATACTATTGTTGAGGTGAATTAATAATGAAGGAAAATATTAAAAGCTTCTTTAATGAAAAAAAAGAGCTATTTATCTTTATTGGTGTTGTGGTTTTAGTTTTAGGAACGGTTTTAGGAATATCATTACTAGCAAAAGGCGATAAATCTAGTAAGGTCGCTAATACAAATTCAACAACCGAAGGAACTACGACCTCAACAACAACTGAAAAAGTGACATTGCCTCCTGTTGTCTATGAAAAAATGATTTTACCTATTGATGGTGATTATGAAATTGTTAGGTATTATTTTAATATTGATGACCCAGAGACCTTATCAAAGGCCGTAATGGTTGCGGCAAACTATTATGCTGAGAGTAAAGGAGTAAGCTATGCTAGGCCGGATAATACCGCTTTTGATTGCTTGGCTGTTTATTCGGGCGAGGTTATTGATGTTACAGAGGATGCAATGGATGGACGTATTGTCGTAATTCAGCATGATAATGGCGTTGTAAGCCGATATTCGGCCTTAAGTGAGGTTAGTGTCAATATTGGCGATTATGTGAAATCTGGAGCCAAAATTGGCGTTGCAGGTAACTCCTTATCTGACGCAACGGCTGGTGTTCATGTTCATTTAGAGCTTTTAAAGGATAATGTTTTTGTTAATCCGATAATTTCATATAATAAGGAATTGACGGAGCTTGTTTCAGATACAAATAATAAATAATAATTGGAAATCTATTTTCTTTATAATGGAAGATAGATTTTTTTCTTTATATAGTATTATAGAGAAGATATATAATAAAAAGACTTCTGCGTTATTTAAGCCTCATTGGTATTTCTTTAAAAAAACAATATTTACATTTTGGAGTTAAAATATGAGAAATTTTCTCAAATATATGTTGTAAAAATAGAAATATAGAGTATAATATAATTAGAATGGAGGGTAAAAGATATGTTATGTCAGTTCACTGTGAAGAATTATAAGAGTATTAGAGATGTGATTACCTTTGATATGCAGGCAACTGCAATTAAAGAGCATGAAGATAGAATAATCAAAGATAAAGATGGTGAAATATATTTACCGGTATCAGCCATTTACGGTCCTAATGGTGGAGGTAAATCCAATGTTCTTGAAGCATTGAACACATTGGTTTCAAAAGTATTACGCCCGTTGTATGCGACAGAAAATAATGAAGATAAGGCTTTTATCCAAAAAAGAATTGTTATAGAGCCATTTGCCTTTTCAGAAAGAAAGAATGAACCGACAGAATTTGAATTGTTTTTTCGTACAGATTATGCTGAGTATAGATATATTCTACATGTAAAGCGTGATGTAGTTGTATATGAGAGTTTGGATCGAGTAAAGCTTGAGACTGGAAGGCGCTCTTCATTATACATAAGAGATGATAAAAGTATTGAATTAAAAGGCGATTTTATGAAGCTGAAAGTTAGTGATGATCTGTCTAGAACACTTACATTGCTTTCTTATTTGGGTATTACACATAAGGAAAATGCAGTTGTCAGGGATGTGATTAATTGGTTTCAGTTTGGAGTGAATTTCTTGAATTATGGTAATCCAATTCAAGAAATTAGAATGGCTATATCTGAATCCGATGATGTTAAACATTTGATGCTTGAAATGATTCAAGAAATGGATTTGGATATCGTTGATTTCAGGGTAGAAGAAAATGATGACAATAAAATAGAAGTTTTTACTAAACATTGTGTAAATCAAGAAGAAATAGAGCTCAGTTTATCTGATGAATCCAGTGGAACAAAGAAATTGTTTGGATTGCTTCCGTTTATTGTAAAAAGTTTGCTTACGGGAACTGTGTTAATAATTGATGAATTGGATGCAAAGATTCACCCGGTATTGTTACGTCATATTATTATGATGTTTAATGATATGAACATTAATAGACATAAAGCGCAGCTAATATTCACATCTCATGATTTATCTACTATGAACAGTGATGTGTTTCGTAGGGATGAGATTTGGTTTGTGGCAAAGGGGAATTCACAAAATTCTAAGCTATATTCGTTAGTAGAGTTTAAGAATGAGAAAGGTGAATCAGTTAGAAAGGATGCAAGGTTTGATAAGCAATATCTTGAAGGTAAATATGGGGCTGATCCATACCTTAGAAAAATTATAGAATGGGAGAAAATTGATGGGTGAACTACTCGGAAATAATTTACCGAGCATCGATGTCATAATCTTACGATTACTACCATCCGGACTGTTCCAGCCCAATACTGCTACTAGTATGAACTAGTTACACAGATACTTATTTTTTTAGGATTTGATAAATTTGCTTTTAGCATAGTTATCTCTTTATCATTTTGAAGCTTATATTTTCTCATAATATTATAAGCTCCAACACAATCTGAATTGTAAATAATACCTTTGTCCTTAAATAATCCTCTTTTAATTCTTCCCTTTGTTTGATATTCTTTAGAATAATTAACTGAATCAAGTGGACATGATGAGGTGAAAGCCTCATTTTGATAGATTAATTTTATCCCAATTAGTTTTAATTTGTAGCTTAAATTCTGATAGAATTCCTGATAAGGTAAAGAATGCAGCTTTTGGTTGACTTTAGGACCTTTATCATTATCCTCCCTTATTCCCGTTATATCCCCAATTATTACATTGGAAACATTATTTTCACGGCAATACTTCACAATGATTCTTGTGGCTTTGTGAAGTATATAGGAAATAATGTTCTTTTTCTTTTTGTAAAGCTTATTTAATCTTTTAGATTTTGACTTTTCACTCTTCGTTTGCATGGTTAATATTGATTGATAATGTGCAATTCTCTTATTGTAATAAAATAAAGTATTTAGATATGAGTTTCCTGAGATGATAAAGCATTTCCCTTTATTATCATAAATTGTCGCAAGATTATTTATACCTAAGTCAATACTTATATATCTATCTCCAACTAGATATTCCTCATTATCACTAACCTCATAAACAATAAATACATCATATAAGCTATCATTTACATATCTGAATTCGATTTGCTTTATGTTTGCTATTTCCTTTTTTAGCTTGATGTAAAAATAATCGTATTCAAGATTAAATTTGCTTTTCAAAAATTCCTTTTCATTCTTTGATATCATAAATCTTATCCTATTGCCTACTATTTTAAAGGAATTATTCAAATATTTAATGTTAAAATGTCCTCCCTTAGGTTTATAGTATGGCGGTTCAGGATTTACGATACCCTTAGTTTTAAGAAGCTTAAGATAGCTTTTCCAGCCCTCGTCAAGTCTTTGTAATATATCTTGACTTGTTTGCGCTGGTAAAGCCTTGAACCATTGATTATCCTTTAATCGTTTCTTTTGGTCATACCAATCAGGCATCTCATCAAAACCAAGTTCTTTATAATTGTGCCGCTCATAATTTCCAACATTAAACAATCTAGCTGAGGCATAAGTCATACTAGATAATAAAATAGAATTCTTTTTATTCGGTTTATATTGAAATTTATAAACAAGCTTCATTTTATTTTTCTCCTTTCTCTTGGTTTTTTATGTATCTTTTAATGTTTTCTTCGGATACACTGCCAATGGTTTCAACATAGTAAGAAGGATTCCATAATTCTCCCTTCCACAAATATTTTTGGATTTCTGGAAATTCCTTCATTAATAATCTTCCAGAAATTCCCTTCATCATTTTCACAATATAGGAAATTGATATTTTAGGATGAGCAGACACAAATAAATGAATGTGATCAAGCTCACCTACCTCCATTTCATGAATGATGAATCCTTTCTCCAAGGAAACTAGTGTAAGAATTTCCTTAAGCCTTGATTCAATAATAGAATTAAGAACCTTTCTTCGACATTTAGTTGACCAAACGATATGATAATTAACATTATAGACGCAGGTTCGAGCGTGAATTAAATTATCTTTCATACCTACATATAGTATATCATAAAATGAAGAAAAAATCAAGAGATATAGCCATTTTTATTAAAACATATAGTTTTATAAAATACATAAAAAAAACATAAATTACAAATTCATAATCTATGTTTTTTATCAAAATTATAGTTTGTTGGTTTGCTTTCATCTCGGAAATAGAAAACCCTGTGATTCCCACTTGATTGTCCTAAAAAAGCGGGAATAGAAAAGTGGAAAAAGAAACGTCGCCAAGAATACTTGGAAATGAAGCAATATAGGTATTATATCTTCAGCGAGGGACAACAGACAGAGCCATTATATTTTGCTGCCTTTAAAAAACAGATTGAGGAAAATCCGGTCTATAAGGATATGATTTTAATAGAGATTGAGCCGTGTCAAGCCGAAACTATGCGAGTGATTGGAAATGCAGAAAATTATGTAAAGAAGAAAAAAATTAAAAAGGGGCAAATATGGTGCGTTTATGATAAAGATAGTTTTCCTCCAGATCATTTTAATGGTGTTGTCGAGCGCGCTGAAAGACTGAATAAAGAAAATCCAGACTTGCAGTATCATACCGCATGGAGTAATGAGTGTATAGAGTATTGGTTTTTGTTGCACTTCGCGTATTACACAACAAATAATCATAGGGAAGAATATATTTCATTTTTGAATGCTAAGTTTAAGGAACTGTCGATTGGGAAATATCAGAAGAATATGAATAATATCTATGATATTCTGCTCAAGTATGGTAATCCTAAGCTTGCAATTCGGTACGCAAAGAGGATTATTAAGGATGGAGAGGGCAAAACTCCATCAGATATCGCTCCAGGAACGAAGGTATACGAGTTGGTTTTGGAATTGGCAAAGTATTTACCTGAGGAAATAAAGAAAAAATTTATTAGTTAAGAAAGTTTTTTTACAGTCTAATTCAATAAATAATAATTGGAAATCTATTTTCTTTATAATGGAAGATAGATTTTTTTCTTTATGGTATTTTTTGTATAAAATAGGTAAAATACGCATATAATTTAATGAGGCGATTAGATGAGTATTTTAATTAATGAACGTTGTATTGAAATGGCAGAGATTATATTAAAAGAAAAAATTACTGTTCGTGAGGTCGCAAAAATCGTTGGTTGTTCAAAAAGTACAGTTCATAAGGATTTGACTGAAAGGTTGCCATATATTGATTTTGCGTTATATGAGGAGGTAAAGGATTTGTTAGATTATAATAAAACAGTCCGTCATATAAGAGGCGGACTATCTACAAAGCTTAAGTATATTGAATTAAAGAAAAATCAAACCTGAACATCAATGGTAATAATATCGATAAAAGTTGGATTGATTTCGCGATTTAGAGTGTTTTGAAGCTTCATTTTTAAAGAATCAATATCGGATGTTGCAAATTCAATATTGATGGAGGCTTCATAATTTACATTTATAAAATGAGTTTGATTTTTGATATAATCAAGGCATTTATTGGCTTCGGAATAGCTAAGAGCAAGCATATAATGGGCTAGCTCTTTTTTTTCAATATAGCTTGCCTGCGATAAGCAAGTTGAGGTGGCTTTTGAATAAGCCCTAACAAGACCACCAGCTCCTAACTTAATGCCACCAAAGTATCTTGTCACAATGACTAATGTATTGGTGATACCACCCTTTTTAATTGCTTCTAAAATAGGTACACCAGCCGTGCCACTGGGCTCACCATCATCGCTTGATCGCATATATTCCTGGTTTTTTCCAATAATAAAGGCTAGGCAATTATGAGTGGCATCCCAATATTTCTTTTTATTTTCATTAATGATTGCGCTGGCTTCCTCGATTGAATTAACCTGATAGGCATGGGCAATAAAACGTGATTTTTCGATAATGATTTCTACTTCATGGAATTCTTTAATTATTTTCATAGCTTTCACCCAAAACTATTATAGCACACAATTGTGTAAAAAAATTAATTGCATAATAATATATTATTTGATATAATTAATTGGGTAAATAAGGAGGTCTTTTTTATGAAGAGGATTATTCTTGACACATCAACAGGATGTCTTGATTATGTAGAACATCCATATGACATAAGAATCATTCGCCTTGCCGTATATTTTGGCGAAAAAAGATATATTGATGGTGTTGATATGAAGGCTGATGAGTTTTTCCAAAGATTAAAGGACGAGCCTGACGCCATACCTCAAACTAGTCAACCATCACCAGGCGAATTATTAGAATTATTTGAGGGCTTGATTGAGGAAGGCTATGACGAGGCCATTGTCACAACGATATCATCACATTTAAGTGGAACATATAATGGATTGCTAACTGTTTCGAAAATTCTTGAGGATCGAATGAAAATTTGCGTTTATGATACAAAAACTGTATGCTTTCCTGAGGGGTATTATGCTTTAGAAGCCGCAAGATTAACTGAAGAAGGAAAAAGTATTGAAGAAATTTTTGCCTATTTTGAGGAATTAAGAAAGAAGACCACAATTTATTTTGCGGTTGATAACTTGAAATATTTAGTTAAAAATGGACGTTTGTCGGGAGCCTCAGGCTTTGTGGCTAATGTTTTCCAAATTAAGCCGTTATTACAGGTTCAGCCTTCTGGTGTTATTGAGGCTGTAGAAAAAATTAGGACAACAAGAAAGGCTTTGACTCGAGTTGCCGAGAAGTTTACAACCGAGGTTAAGGATCGCAAATATAAGGCCTTTTTAGTTTATACCGGTAATGCGGAATTGAAGGAATTCTTGAAGGAAGAAATAAAACGTTTAGCGGGAATTGAGGGATTAATGGAAATACCATGTACACCTATTGTTGGTTGTCATGTCGGTGGAGATGCCATCGGAATTGGGGTTTTTTACGAAGATTGATAATAAAAGTTGGGCAAATTGGATGAAAAAGTCGAATACTCTGTCCAACTTTTTTATTTTTTTTGATAGATTTTGAGGCTGGTGTATATTATGAATGATTTTAAAACAAAGGCAATTAATGGAATCGGTGATAACTTATTGAAGCTTTTATCTGTTAATCTTACCAATGATACTTTTAATGTTATTAAGGATATTACGGGAGAGAATAATGATAAAGATGGAAATTTTTCACAGTGGTTTGATGGTTTTAGTAAAAATGGCAATGCTTATTTTGATGATATAGAGGACTTTATGAAATTAACTAATCGCGATTATTTGCGAAGCTATTTTCATGATTCAAATCAAAAAATCGAATTTTGCTTTCGACGATTGCTTCATGAATCTTATATTTGGGTTAAGCTTGAGATTTCCAAGGATGATAATTATTCACCCTCAAATGAACTGGTTGTTTTTTGTATTATTAATATTAATAGAGCCTTTAATCTTATCAATGGAAAGATTCAACAATTAGAAGAAAAAATCCAGTTTCAAAAGAAGGAAAATGAAATATTAAAATCACTTGCGAATATTTATTATTCAATGCATTTGATTGATTTAGAAAACGATTCGTTATCCGAGATTAGTAGTAAATGGCTTGTTCGAGAATATGTTAATCATATTGATGGCGCATCCTCGCAAATGGTAGCGGCGATGACACATTTAATCTCTGAAGATTATCAAAAAAGAGCACTCGACTTCACGGATTTAAAGACAGTAAGAGAAAGACTAGGATTTAAAAAAACTATTTCTGAAGAACTATTGGGGAATAATGCCAGCTGGATTAGAGTCTCCTTTATTCCAGTTGAATATAATGAAAATGGTGTTATAAAGGTTTTATTTTTAGTTCAAGTAATTGATGAAGAAAAGCGCCGTGAGGAGCGATTAATTAGTATTTCGAATACAGATCAATTAACTAGCCTTTATAACAGAAGGGCTTATGAAGCTGAATTAATTAAGGTTGATTTAAATGAAAATTGTAATCTATGCTTCATTGTTTATGATGTTAATGGCTTGAAGCGAATGAACGATACACTCGGTCATGCGGCGGGCGATGAATTGATTAAGGTGACGGCCTCTATAATTTCAGATGTTTTTTCGGAAGTGGGAAAATGCTTTCGAACTGGTGGCGATGAATTTGTTGTCATTGCAATTACCAATGAGGTTGAATTATTAATCAATAAAACTCAAGAATTATTTAAAAATTCTAAGGGTGAATATATCAATGGTATTTCGGTTTCGGTGGGCTATGCTAAGCGCGATGACTATCCTAATATTAAAGCCTTTGAGCTAGAAAAAATTGCGGATAAGCGGATGTACGAAAATAAAAAGGTTTATTACATTTCGAATAATATTGATTAGGAGCGGTTCGCTCCTTTTTTGTCATATTTTTGGTTTTTAAGCATATGCTTTATCGGTGATAGATTGTATTATCAAGAATATGGAAAGGGAGAACCTTTAATTTTTTTGCATGGCTGGGGCCAAAGCCATGAAACCTTTTTGCCATTTGTAAAGCACTTTAATGATTATCGGGTGGTATTAGTTGATTTACCGGGATTTGGGAAAAGCTTAGAGCCTATTTATTATGATTTGGATTATTATGCTCAAGAGCTTCATTCTTTAGTAATAGAAAAGGGTTATGAAAAACCAATCATTGTTGGTCATTCCTTTGGGGGAAGAGTTGCGATTAAATATGCCAGTAAATACGATGTTTCAAAATTGGTTTTAGTGGATAGTGCTGGAATTAAGCATCATGACTTTAGATATTATTGGAAAATTTATTGGTATAAATTAAAGAAGAAGCTTGGGTTTCATCCAAAGGGTGGATCAACTGACTATCAAAATGCTTCTAGTATTATGAAGATGGTTTTAATATCGGTTACTAATGAATCACTTATCAATTGCATGAAAAACATATCCAGTAGTACTCTTTTGATTTTTGGGGAAAGAGATGAGGTTACAAAGGTTGCGGATGCGAAAGTGATGGAAAAGTATATAAGAAATTCAGGATTGGTCGTTATTCCGGAGGCAGGACATTTTAGCTATTTAGATAAGCCAAAATATTTTTTGTTAGTTTTGGATAGCTTTTTATCTAGTGATGATGTATGATTATTCCAATTTTGTTAAGTATTTATTTTAAGCTTCATATTTTTCAGCTATGTGGTTATAAATATCAAGAGCTTTTTCATTATGAAATAAGACATTGGATTAACTTTTTACTTCGATTGGGATTAGTTATTTTGTATTTAATAAATGTGCCTTTATTGATTTTATTAATACCATCAGCATTACTCACTATATATCCAAGGTACATTCATAAAAAAGTTGTTTACACCAAAAGGATGATTAGATTGATAGCTATGAATATTATTATTGCGGCTATCTTAATTCATTTTGATAAATTATCTTTGTTATTGTTTCCAGAACTTGTTTTGCTTATAGCTAGTATATTGCTTTATCCGTTGGAAAGGGCGATAAATAGGCGTTATTTGCATTTGGCTAAAAAGAAAAGGTTTAATGGAATTATTATTGGTATAACCGGGTCATATGGCAAAACCTCAACCAAAATGTTTATAAAAAAAGTTTTAGAAATGGAATATAATGTTTTGGCAACTCCTAGCTCCTTTAATACACCCCTTGGAATAAGTAAGGTCATCAATAATGATTTAAATGATATGTATGATTTTTTTATTGTGGAAATGGGTGCGAGTCATGTTGGTGATATCGATGAATTAATGGATATTATTACGCCTGATTATTCGATTATTACATCAATTGGGAATCAACATTTACAAACATTTAAATCAAAGAAAAATATTTATAATGAAAAAATAAAAATATTAAATAATAAAACCTATATTAATTTTGTAAATAGTGAAATTGATATCGCCAAAAGATATTATTCCTTCGGTGATGATGGTGATTGCTATGCTGAAAATATTTTTGAAGATCAAAATGGATTGTCGTTTGATATATTATGTAACGAGGAAAGATATCATCTTAAGACGAAAATCCATGGCTATCATAATGTATCTAATCTTTTGTGTAGCTTTATGGTAGGAAGATTTTTTGGTGTACCGCCAGCAAAGATATGCTATGCATTAGAGAATATGGAATCCGTAGCTAATCGCCTTAAGATAATTGACAATGGTGAAGAGGTTATTATTGACGACTCCTTTAATTCAAATATTACGGGAGCATTAAATGCTATTGATACTCTTTTATCGATGCCAGGAAAAAAGATAATTATTACACCCGGCTTTGTAGAATTAGGTAAGGATAATGAATATGGCTTAAATTTGTTAGCGGAAAAATGCAACTTATGTGATGTGAAAATAATTGTTAAAAATAAAAAGCTTTATCAAAAGATTCCAAAAAGTATTTTTGTTAAGAATTTCCGACAAGCTATGAAGGAATATAAAAAAATTGAGGGGCGAAAGGCTTTGCTTATTGAAAATGATTGGCCAGATAATTATTAGGGGGGATATTTATGAATATTATGGTTATTTTTGGTGGTGAATCAGTTGAGCATGAGGTATCAATTATTACTGCTTATCAATTGATTGAAAGATTGAATAAACATACTGTTTACCCAATTTATATTACAAAAGGGAATGATATGCTTTATATTAAGAAGGGTACAGTTTCGGATTTTAAAAACGATGATTATTTAAAAAGAAGTATTAAAGCTCAATTCACAAAAAAAGGCTTTAACAAGAAAAAAATGGATGTGGCTATTATAGCAATGCATGGGACAAATGGTGAAGATGGGATGATGGCTTCCCTACTCAATTTTTATGATATTCCCTTTGTTGGAAGTAATAGCATCAGTGCCGGAATTGGCCAAGATAAGGGCTTTATGAAGGATGTTTTAGCGAAGAATGATATTCCGGTTATTCCTTATCAAATATTATATGATTATGAATTTGTTTTAAATGAATATAAGGTTAATTTGCCCTGCATTATTAAACCAGCGCGCTTAGGCTCCTCAATTGGTATTAAAATTGCCTTTAATGATGAAGAATTACATGATTATTTAAAGGAAGCCTTTATCTATGACAAGAAGGTTGTAATCGAGGATTATTTGCCCAATTTAAGAGAATTAAATTGTGCTTTTGTCGGGGATTATGAGTATCAGAATGTATCAAATATTGAAGAAATTTTAAAAAAGAAGCCTTTATTAGACTATGATGATAAATACCTGTTAAAGAATAGCGGACGAATACTTAAAGCAGTAGTCGATAAAAATCTTGAAAAAAGAATAGTTGATCTTGGGAAAAAAACAATGAAGATTTTAGATTGCTCGGGAGTTTGTCGGATTGATTATTTAATTGATGGAGATAATATTTATGTAAATGAAATCAATACTATTCCGGGTTCATTTAGCTATTATTTATTTGATGATGATTTTCCTTTGCTTGAGCAGCTCTTAAAAATTGCCTTTAAGGATTATTACCATCGAAAGAAGAAGGTTTATTCTTTTAACAATAATATTTTAGATTCCAAAGGAATAAAGATAAAATAGATATTTTAATAAGCAAAAAAATGGTATATAATATCACTTAGGCGGTGGTTTTCATGAAATATCTAATTATTCGATTTAATGATAAAATGATAAATGACGATATAGTTGTTTTAAAGGAATGCCTTCGTGGAGCCCTTGAATTACACAAAATGGATATTTTTGAAAATTATATTATTGCTTATTATGAGAATACCGACGAAGTCAACTTGTTTGATTTATTTAATATGATTAATACCGAATTATATTTGGATGTTAGAGGATTTATGTCAAAGGAATTTGATTTGGTCGATAATGATTATTTAATGTGGACAATTGATAGCTTTTTACAGTATAGGGATAGTAAATATTTAATTACTGAAAAGGATTTGTTGCTGGAAAAAATGGGCTATGATAATCCAATGATTAAGAAAAATATCCTTAAGTCTTATTATAATGACCATAATTGTATGAATATGCTTAAGGTTTTCTTTGAATGTAATTTAAATACATCAAAGGCGGCGGATTTATTATACATGCATCGAAATACCTTGATTAATAAGCTTGATCGTTTTATAGAGACTACAGGCTATGATATTAGAAATTTTCAAGACGCGGCCATCATTTATACTTTGATTATGTGCTAGGTGCTTTTGTGCACTTTGCACATTTTATTTTTAATGTAAGCGTTGTACAATATAAGTAGAAAAAATTAGGAGGAACTATAAATGGCTACATTAACATTAAAAAATGTAAATAAGATTTATCCTAACGGTGTTCAAGCAGTTTTTGATTTTAACTTGGAAGTTAAGGATAAAGAATTCATCGTTTTCGTAGGACCTTCTGGATGTGGTAAATCAACTACATTACGTATGATTGCTGGTCTAGAGGAAATTACAACAGGTGAATTATGGATTAACGATCGTCTTGTCAATGATAAGGCACCAAAAGAGCGTGATATCGCCATGGTATTCCAAAGCTATGCGTTATACCCTCATATGAGTGTTTATGAAAACATGGCATTCGGATTAAGATTACGTAAAGTACCAAAGGATGAAATTGATAAAAAGGTTAAGGCTGCCGCTGAAAAGCTTGGATTAACTACTTATCTTGACCGTAAACCAAAGGCTTTATCAGGAGGTCAACGTCAACGTGTTGCTTTAGGACGTGCAATCGTTCGTAACCCTAAGGTATTCTTAATGGACGAACCTTTATCAAATCTAGATGCTAAGCTACGTGTACAAATGCGTGGAGAATTAATTAAATTACATAGTGGATTATCTACTACAACAATTTACGTAACACATGACCAAATTGAGGCGATGACAATGGCTTCAAGAATCGTTGTTATGAAGGATGGTTATATCCAACAAGTAGGAGCGCCAAAGGAAATCTATGATAACCCAGTTAATATGTTCGTTGCTGGATTCATCGGAACTCCTCCAATGAACTTCATCAATGGTAAGGTTGATGAAAAAGGCTTCTTCACAAACCGTGACTGCTCATTACGTGTTCCAGAAGCAAAATTAAAATTATTAAAGGAAAAAGGATATATTGGCGAAAATGTTATTTTAGGTATTCGTCCTGAGGATATCCATGATGATGAAGTAATCATCGAAACTTATCGTGATTCTAAGGTTCATGTTAAGATTGTTTTAGCCGAATTATTAGGTGCTGATACAAACATTCACACAGTAGTTAATGGATCTCAAGTATGCGCTAAGGTTGATGCTCGTGCCGACTTAAAGCTTAACGATGAAATTGATTTAGCATTTGATATGAATAAATGTCATTTCTTCGATCCAAAAACAGAATTACGTATCGTAAAATAATTGATTTAAACTACCTGAAAAGGTAGTTTTTTTTATAAAATGGATTATATATTAGTAGATTATCCCTTCTTAATTATAAGAGAAGGGAAAAGTGAGATTAAAATCGAAGAGACAATCACCTCATATTTAAAAAAAAGAGCAGTCGAGCATTTATTTTCCTTAGATGGTTACTTTCAATCAGTAAAAAAGGTGTTTCCTTTTAAAAGTTGTCTTCCAATTTATTTTTCAAATAAGCTCTTATTATTTCCTATTTTTGGATTTCGAAGAGAGAAAAATTATTTCGTTAACTATTTTGCGATTAGGGGAGTAGAGGATAGCTTTGGAAAGGCCAAAATTTATTTTGAAAATGGGTATATTATTGTCGATAAAGGGGTAAAAGAGGTGAAAATTAACATTAGAAAATCGGAGGCTATATTGGAATATATAAAAAAAATAAAATAAAAGCACTTTCTTTAATTTCATATGGAAATTTAAAATGATTTGTGATAAAATAATTAGTGGAAAAATTTAAAAGAAAAATTTTTTGGAGGTCAAAAAAAATGGCAAAAAAAACATTATTAGATTTACAAAACATTGAAGGAAAGAAAGTATTAATTCGTGTAGACTTCAATGTACCAATGGACAAGAAGACAGGAGCTATTACTGATGACAATCGTATTAGAGAAGCTCTTCCGACAATCAAATATGTTCTTGAACATGGAGGACGCGCTGTATTATTCTCTCATCTTGGACGTGTTGAAACTGAAGAAGACAAATTAAAGAGATCATTAAGACCAGTTGTGGCTAGATTAAGCGAATTACTTGGTCAAGAGGTTAAATTTGTTCCTCAAACTCGTGGCGCTGAATTAGAGGCAGCTATCAATGAGTTAAAAAATGGTGAAGCATTAATGTTTGAAAACACTCGTTTTGAAGATGTTAACGCTGAAGGAAAGAAAAAAGAATCAAAGAACGATGCTGAATTAGGAAAATACTGGGCATCACTTGGTGATGTATTTGTAAATGATGCATTTGGTACTGCTCACCGTGCTCATGCTTCAAATGTTGGTATCGCTTCAAATATTAAGGAAACTGTTGCGGGATTCCTTCTAGAAAAAGAAATCAAATACATTGGTGGAGCTGTTGATAATCCAGTTCGTCCATATGTTGCAATTTTAGGTGGAGCTAAGGTTTCTGATAAGATTGCTGTTATCGAAAGCTTAATTGAAAAGGCTGATAAGATTTTAGTTGGTGGAGGTATGATGTTTACCTTCTTAAAGGCTCAAGGATTAAATGTTGGTCTTTCAAAATGCGAAGATGACAAAGTAGAATTAGCTACTGAATTATTAGCAAAGGCTAATGGAAAAATTGTTTTACCAGTTGATACTTTAGCTGCTAAAGCTTTTGATAATGATGCTGAATATCGTGTTGCTAGTGTTGATGATATCAAGGAAGACGAAATGGGATTAGATATCGGACCTAAATCAGTTGAATTATTCGCTAAAGAATTACAAGGTGCCAAGACTGTTGTATGGAACGGACCTATGGGTGTATTTGAAATGCCAAACTTTGCTAATGGTACAATTCAAGTTTGCGAGGCTATCGCTTCATTAACTGATGCGAACACAATCGTTGGTGGAGGAGATAGTGCTGCTGCCGCAATTCAATTAGGATATGCTAAGAAATTCTCTCACATTTCAACAGGTGGAGGAGCTTCATTAGAATATTTAGAAGGAAAGACTTTACCAGGTATCGCTGCTGTAAACGATAAATAATGGATATTGGAAGCAAAATTAGAGATTTGCGTCTAGAGAATGACTTAACACAGGAGGAGTTGGCTTCACGAGTTGAATTAACCAAGGGTTATATTTCTCAGCTCGAGAATAATTTAACTTCTCCTTCTATTAACACATTACTAGATATTTTGGAAGTGCTAGGAACGAATATCAGTGAATTTTTTGATACAAAAAAAGAAGAGAAGGTTGTCTTTAGTTCGGATGAATATTTTGAGAAATACGATGAAGAATTAAAGCACACGGTTTCTTGGATTGTTCCTAATGCATTAAAATATGAAATGGAGCCAATCATAATCGAATTAGAGCCAGGAGGACAATCAGTTTGTGATGATCCTCATACTGGAGAGGAATTCGGTTATGTATTAGAGGGCGAAATAATTTTAGTACTTGGTAAAAAGAAAAATCGAGTAAAAAAAGGCGAGACTTTCTACTATATGGCCAATCGCGAGCATTATATTGAAAATATATCAAAAAAGCCTGCTCGGGTGTTGTGGATAAGTACTCCCCCAATGTTTTAAAAATATTTATGAGGTGAATTATATGAGAAAACCAATAATTGCTGGTAACTGGAAAATGAATAAGACTCGTGATGAGGCTTTACAATTCATTTATGCAATTAATCAAGAGGTACCTGAGTCAAGTGTAGTTGATTCAGTTATCTGCGCTCCTGCAATTTTATTACGTTGCTTAGTAAAACGTCAAGGAGATAACCTAAAAATCGGTGCGCAAAACATGCATTACGCTGAATCTGGAGCTTTCACTGGTGAAATTTCTCCTTTGGCTTTAGAAACAACAGGTGTTAGCTATGTAATTTTAGGACATAGTGAAAGAAGAGCAATGTTTAATGAAACTGATGAAGCAGTAAACAAAAAGGTTCATGCGGCTTTTGCTCATGATTTAATTCCAATTGTTTGCTGTGGTGAATCTTTAGAACAACGTGAAAATGGAACAACAAATGATGTTTTAGATGTTCAAGTAGTTAAAGCATTTGAAAATGTTAATGCTGAAGAGGCTAAAAAGGTTGTTATTGCTTATGAACCAATTTGGGCTATTGGAACTGGTAGAACTGCAACTAAGGAAGTAGCAAACGAAACTTGTGGATATATTCGTAGCATTATTGAGCGTTTATATGGTAAAGAGGTTTCTGAAGCTATCAGAATTCAATATGGTGGAAGCGTATCACCAAAGAACATTGATGAATTGTTAGCTTGCGAGCACATTGATGGAGCATTAGTTGGTGGTGCATCATTAGATCCTGCATCTTTCTTAACATTAGTTAAAGCCGCAACAAAATAATTGTTATCCCAACTTTATGTTGGGATTTTTTTGTATGAGGAGTAAATTGTATACGGTAATTTTAATTAAAGGTGAAAATTTTGCTGCAATCAATTTGCGACCAAAATATATTGTAATTATTTTATAATAAAGGCAAGGTGAAGAAATTTGAAAATTATGGTAAAAGCTGTTATTTTTGATCGGGACGGAACTTTATTTGACACGGAAAAGCTCTATATTGATTCGTGGATGAGGGCAATAAAGGAATGTGGTGGACCTTTAGATGATTCTGTTATTTTAGGTAATATTGGTATAGCATATGAGCTTGCGATGAAAAATTTACATGACTACTATAATGACTATGATGTTGAAAAAATAATTTCTCTTAAAAAGCAATATGTAGAAGAATATATTTCGAATAATGGTTATCCTTTAAAACCGCATTGTAAGGCTATTTTACAATATTTGAAAGATAATAATATTTTAATTGCTTTAGCTACTAGTGAAAAAACAAATATGGCCATTGAAAGTTTGGAGAAAACAGGGATTATCGATTATTTTTCGGCTATCGTTGGCGGCGATATGGTTAATTGCGGAAAGCCAGCCCCCGATATTTTTTTAAAGGCGGCTTCAATGCTCGATTTGTCTCCTTCTTGTTGCATGGTTGTGGAAGATTCGAAGCATGGCATCTTGGGCGCGAAATTAGGTGGATTTAAAACCGTATATATTCCGGACATGGTTAAATTGGATGATTTATCTAAATGTGATTATGTTTTAAATGATTTATTAGAAATAAAGACTCTTATATAAAAAATGACTGTCGTTTGGACAGTCATTTTTTACATTGTTTTATAAATACCTTTTAATATTTTAATGAAGCTTTCCTCAAATTGATTTAGCTTATGCTTATCAGTATAAATTAAGACATCCTTGTTTATGCTGTCGCTAATTGAGCATTCCTTTAATACTAAATCATAGCGCTTTAATATATCATCAGGAAGTGGTGATACCCACATATAGGTATTGTGAACTCTGGATAGAAATTCAAATTGACTTCCGCGCTCATAAATGGTGATTCTTTTTTGAGGACCATCATGTGAATAGGTTGGACTAATCTTATTATAGCTTAGTGAAGGTACCTGGATATCACCATGGACAAGCTCAGTGTATTTTAATAAATCATAATAGGATATTTCTTCATATTGTGCGAGCGGATGATTTTTATGCATAACAACCATCATTTTATATTCATATAAAACTTCATATTTTAGATTTTGGTTTTCTAGTAAATTAATAAAATATGGTTCGTTATTCACTTGATAACGAATAATTCCCAAATCCGATTCAAGGCTTGCGACATTATTAATTGTTTGAAGAGAATTAGTTTCCTTAACATTAATTGCTAAGTCATAATTATCGGGAAGCGAATTAAAGTAATTGGATAAAGCAACTGAAATGTAGGTTGCCCGCGGCATTGAAATGGTAAATTTGATAAGCTTTTTATTTTGATAGGTAAACATCGATTGAAATTCATCAAATTGTGATAAAAGGGTTGCGGCATATTGTAAAAAATCAAGACCTTCCTTGGTTGGCTTTACTCCTTGCGGCGAACGTAAAAAAATGGTGAATCCAATTTCATTTTCAATGTTTTGAATGGCTTTACTTAAATTTGGTTGACTAACAAATAAATTATTGGCGGCCCTTGAAATGGAATTAGTTTTGGCGACCTCAGTCACATATCGTAAGTCCGAAATATTCATTTACACCACCTCCATTATAATTAAATTATATACCCTTATTAAAATTATATATGTATTAATATATCTTGTCAAATGATATAATCAAATCGTAAAATAAAAAAATAATTTGGAGGAAGAAAAAATGAGATTTACATTACCACGTGATTTATATCATGGCGAGAATGCTTTAGAGGCATTAAAGACTTTTACTGGAAAACGTGCTGTTATCTGCGTTGGTGGCGGAAGCATGAAAAAATTTGGTTTCTTAGATAAGGCAATTTCTTATTTACATGAAGCCGGAATGGAAGTTTCAATTATTGATGGTATTGAACCAGATCCATCTGTAGAAACTGTTATGGCAGGAGCTCAAAAGATGCTTGAATTCCAACCTGATTGGATTATTGCAATGGGTGGAGGATCTCCTATTGACGCTGCGAAAGCAATGTGGATTAAATATGAATATCCTGAATGTACATTTGAAGATATGTGTAAGGTATTTGGTCTTCCAAAATTAAGAACAAAGGCTAAATTCTGTGCTATTTCTTCAACATCAGGAACTGCAACTGAGGTAACTGCTTTCTCTATCATTACTGATTATCAAAAAGGAATTAAATATCCAATTGCCGATTTTGAAATCACACCAGATGTAGCTATCGTTGACCCAGCTTTAGCTGAAACAATGCCAAAGAAGCTTGTTGCTCATACAGGAATGGATGCAATGACTCATGCTGTTGAGGCTTATGTATCAACTGCTAATTGTGATTATACAGATCCACTAGCTATCTTCGCTATTAAGATGATTCAAAATGATTTAGTTGACTCATATAATGGAGATATGAAGAAAAGAGATGCAATGCACAATGCCCAATGTTTAGCTGGTATGGCATTCTCAAATGCTTTATTAGGAATTGTTCACTCAATGGCTCATAAGACTGGTGCTGCTTTTGCTGATTTTGGAGCTCATATTATTCATGGTGCTGCTAATGCAATGTATTTACCAAAGGTTATTGCTTACAATGCCAAGAATGAGGTTGCTAAGAAACGTTATGGTGTAATCGCTGATTATATGGGATTAGGCGGAAATAATGATGATGAAAAGGTTCAATTATTAATCGCTTATTTAAGAAAAATGAATGATGATTTAAATATTCCTCATTGTATCAAAAATTATGGTGCAGATAGCTATCCATGTGAAAATGGATTTGTTCCAGAGGAAGTATTCCTAGAAAGATTACCTGAAATTGCTAAAAATGCTATCGGTGATGCTTGTACAGGATCTAACCCAAGAATTCCTACACAAGAAGAAATGGAAAAGCTTCTAAAATGCTGCTACTATGATACAGAAGTAGATTTCTAAGATTTAAAAATCATTTTTTAAGAAGCCAGTTTTCAAATTGGCTTCTTTATTTCAAAGGAGAATAATTATGTATACAATATTAAAAAAGGAAGTATTGAATCCAACCGTAACATTGATGGAAA
>CAZWLD010000014.1:0-45713 GCA_964634685.1 uncultured Anaeroplasmatales bacterium | reverse complement strand
CCTTAATAGAATGACTGATTTTTACTCGAAATTAAAAATGGGGAAACTCAAAAAAATGCAATAATAAACATTGAATTGCTTGTCTTTATATGTTATAATCTCAAAGAAAAAAGGGATTTTATATAGATAAATTAATGAAAGGAGAATTGAAGTATGAAAATAAGGAAAATATTACTTATATTTTGTATTTCAATGATAGGAATATTTACACTCACATCATGTAATAAAAAGCATAACCATGAATTTGAGTCAACCTATTCCTATGACAAAGAAGCACATTGGCAAAAAGCCATTTGTGAACACACTGATGAAAAACAAAGCTACGGTCTTCATGAATATGGCGATTTCACCATCGTTTTAGAGCCAACACATTCTGAAGATGGTAGTAAAAAACAGACGTGTAGTGTTTGTGGCTACGAAAATGTCGTTGCTATCAAAGCCTTAGGACATACCTATGAAAATTTAGTATGGACTTGGACTGATTATAGTAGTGCAAAAGCAGTATTCACATGTGAAGATGAAGAATCACATATTGAAGAAGTAATTGCTACCATAACAAGCGAGGTTACAACCCCTGCAACCTGTACTGCTGAGGGTTTAAAAACCTATACCGCAACCGTAACTTTTGAAGGAAAAACCTACACAGACACAAAGACTGAAAAGGTCCTAAAGCTTGATCACTCCTTAGTGCATCATGAATCTAAGGATCCTACCTGTACAAATGTAGGCTGGCTTGAGTACGATACTTGTTCAAGCTGCGACTATACAACCTATGTAGAGATTAAAGCGACCGGGCATACTGGAGGTGAATGGACCGTTGATCTCGAGGCAACCTGTACGACTGACGGTTCAAAGCATCGAATTTGTTCAGCTTGTGGTGAAACAGAAACAAGAGTAATCGAAATGTATGGGCATAACATAATTCCCCACGAAGAAAAGAAAGCAACTTGTACCGAAATCGGTTGGGAATCCTATGATACTTGTTCACGTTGTGATTATACCACTTATGCCCCGATTGCGGCTACCGGTCATACAGAAAGCGATTGGATAACAGATCTTGATGCAACCTGTACAATCGATGGTTCTAGGCATAAAGAATGTACTGTTTGTCATGCCATACTTGAAAAAGAGACTCTAGGTAAGCTTGGTCATGATTTAACTAACCACGCTGCAAAAGAGCAAACCTGTACCGAAATCGGTTGGGAAGCCTATGATACCTGCTCACGCTGCGACTATACGACCTATGTCGAAATCAAAGCTAAAGGCCACAGTGCAAGTGAATGGATCATAGATGAAGAAGCAACCTGTACCGAAGGCGGCTCAAAGCATAAGGAATGTATAGTTTGTCACGAAACTTTAGAGGAAGAAGCCATTGACCCTCTTGGTCATAGCTTTACCAAATATTATTCAAACAATGATGCGACTTCGACACAGGATGGAACAAAAACAGCAAAATGTGATCGTGAAGGTTGCGATGCGACTGATACCATCATTGATGTTGGTTCTATGCTTGGTCATATATATGAAACACCGGTATGGGCATGGACTGGTTATGAAAGTGCAACATTGAAGTTCATCTGTACGACTTGTACAGAAGAACATATTGAAATTATTTCGGCTACTATTACAAGTGAGATTACAACCCCTGTAACCTGTACTAGTGATGGAACAAAAACTTATACAGCAAAAGTAACCTTTGGTGGTGTAGACTACTCCGACACGAAGGAAGAAACTTTAGTCAAGCTCGGCCACGATTATGTTGCAGAGTGGACATGGACAGGCTATGATAGTGCAAAAGCGACCTTCACTTGTTCCCATGATAACAATCACACTGAAAGCGAAATCGCAACTGGTGAAGCTATTACAGATGAAATTACCACTCCTGTAACCTGTACTAGTGATGGAATCAAAACCTATACCGCAACTGTAACCTTTGAAGGAAAAGATTACACTAACCAAATAACGGAAACTATTAAGGCAACAGGACATAGCGATTGGAATGATAATGTCTGTGGCAAATGTGACTACGATGCCGGCGGTAGTAAGGGCTTAAATATGGTTTGGAATTCCGAAACCGAAACCTTTAGTGTAAATGGTATAGGAAGCTGTACGGCAAATGATATCGAAATACCAGCAATTTATAATGGTTATCCAGTAACGGCAATTGGTGATTCGGCATTCAAGGATTATCGAGGAATGTATAGCATAAATCTTCCTGATTGCTTAATCTCAATTGGAAGCTCAGCCTTTGCTGGTTGCAATAATCTTAATGGCATTGAAATACCAGATTCTGTAACCTCTTATGGTGATAGTGTATTTAAAGGCTGTATGAACCTTGCAAGTGTAAAAATTGGAAAAAGTATCACCGAAATCCATTATCAAACATTCTATGAATGTCGAGCTCTTACAAGTATCATAATACCAGAAGGTGTAACGGAAATTTCCAATTATGCGTTCTATATGTGCGTTACTCTTAGCGACGTAACCTTACCTAGTAGTTTAAAATCGATCGGTGAATTTGCTTTCTCAGAATGCCTTAAGCTCAAAACTATAACCATACCAGAAGGAGTAAATAAAGTCGGTTATCAAGCGTTCTCTAGTAGTGGTTTACAGGAAATAACATTGCCAAACACTATTACTGAGCTTGGTGATTACGTATTCCGTACTTGTCAATCACTTAAAAAAGCTAACATCCCAAGTGGAATTAATGTAATTCCGACTGGTCTATTTGCACTTTGCTATGCTCTTGAACAAATTGATATTCCTAATGGAGTAACGATAATATCAAAAGAAGTATTCTATAGCTGTAGTAAGCTTCAAAGTATAACCATACCAGAAGGTGTAACCGAAATAGGCCTTCATGCCTTCTATAGCTGTAGTTCACTTAAAACCTTGGTTTTACCTGATTCCTTAACTTCACTTGGTTATGGAGCTTTTAAAAAATGTAAGGGCCTAGAAAATATTACATTATCAAATATCACTAATATGGATGATGATGTTTTTCTAAATTGTACTGGAGTTAAGACCTTAACCATCAAGGGTGGTATGATCGGTAATAATGCGTTTAGCGGCTGTGTTTCACTTGAAAGTGCAACATTGTCTGAGGGAGTAACATCAATTGGTGATTATGCATTCAAAAACTGTATCTCTCTTACATCAATAAAGATTCCTAATAGTATTTTTACAATTGGTGAAAAGGCATTTCTCGGATGTAACGCTATTGATTATGTAATCTATAATAATGCTAGATTTTTAGCAGTCGATTCGAACCCTTATGCTATTTTGGTAAATATAATCGATACATCAATCACTTCATTTGATGTACCTCTAGAGACACAAATTATTTCCAATTATGCATTTAAGGATTGTACAAGACTTACAAATGTTACAATGCAATTTGGAGTAACTGTAATTGGAGATTATGCATTTAAAAATTGCTCATCACTTGCAAGTATCACAATTCCTAACAGCGTTACAACAATTGGTAGCTATGCGTTTTTAAATTGTGGCTTTACAAGCATAACTCTACCTAATAGCTTAACTAGTATCGAGAATGGGACTTTCTATTGCTGTAAAAACCTTGAAAGTGTATCATTACATGATGATATAAACTATATTGGTGAATCTGCCTTCGAAGGCTGCAGTTCGTTATTAAGCATTACTTTCCCTGATCGATTAACTGGAATCAGTAAAAACACCTTCAAAGACTGTAGTTCACTTACAAGTATTACTGTCCATAATGGAATTACTTCAATCGGTGATTATGCATTTATTAATTGTACCGCCCTTGAGAGTGTAACGATTCTTGATGGTGTAACAACAATTGGTAATTATGCGTTTGAAAATTGTACATCACTTACTAATGTTAAATTGCCAAATAACCTAAGCGCAATCAGCAGAAATATGTTCCGAGGCTGTAGTTCACTTGCAGGTATTACAATTCCAAATAGCGTAAAATCAATTGGTGAAAGAGCATTCTCTGACTGTAACGGATTATTAAGCGTAGAGATACCTGTTGGTGTCGAAACAATCAGTGACTATGCATTCCAATACTGTGCTTTACTTAAGAGCGTAAAGGTAGCTGGTACTGTAACAAAAATGGGAAGATGTATTTTCGATAATTGCCCATCGATTACCGATGCAATTATTTCTGAAGGCGTAACAATTATTGAAGAAAATATGTTCAACCAATGTTATTCACTTAAAAATGTAACATTACCTGAAAGCTTATTAATGATTGATAATTATGCATTTTCCTATTGTTATTCACTTACATCAATTACAATTCCAGCTAATGTAAATTCAATCGCTCCATTTGCATTTGATGATTGTCATAAATTGGCAGAAGTATATAACTACTCTACGCTTAATATAATTAAGGGTAATTACGATAATGGCTATGTTGCTTATTATGCGGTTGCTGTTTATACATCTCCGGATGAGAAAAGCAAACTTTCAATTGAAAATGATTATGTTTTCTATACGGAAGGAGACAATATTACCCTTGTAGGCTATACTGGCACCGACACTGCGCTTACTCTTCCTACTCTTGAAGGAAAGACCTATATTATTAAAGAATATGCGTTCTATGAATGTACCGAGATTGAAAGTGTAATAATTCCCGATTGTGTAACTAAAATTAATGGATATGCTTTTGCAAATTGTACATCACTTAAGAACGTTTCCTTACCATCGGGCATAAATATTATTGTTGATGGAACCTTCGAAGGCTGTACATCCCTTTTAAGCATAACGATTCCTGATAGCGTAAAAACTATTGAAACCAATGCATTTAGTGGTTGTGTTAGCCTAAGAAGCGTAAACCTAGGCAATAATCTGGAGCGTATCGGTGTAGGAGCCTTCAATAATTGTAATACTCTTACAAGTATCACCATCCCTAGTAGTGTTAATTATATCAGCAGTTTTTCTTTCTCAAAATGTTATAATTTAGTTGAAATATATAACTTATCAACACTATCAATAACCGCAGGTGCAAAAGATAATGGTGAAATTGCTTATTATGCTAAGGATGTTTATACATCTTTAGATTCAGTAAGTAAGCTTTCAAAAGTAGATGATTATTTATTCTATACAGAAGAGGATAATATTTATCTTATGAGCTATTTAGGTAATGAAACCGCACTTACCTTGCCGACACTTAGCGGCAAAACATATGAAATTTATCAATATGCATTCTATTATTACTCTTCCCTTGTAAGTGTAACAATTCCCGATTGCGTAACGAAAATTGGTGATTATGCCTTCCAAAACTGTACAAAGCTTAATAGCATCACCCTAGGAAATCAGCTTTTAACTATTGGAAGCTATGCATTTGATAATTGTAGTGCCCTTGTAAATGTAACATTAACTGATTCTGTAACCTCGATTGGTGATTATGCTTTCCAAAACTGTACAAAGCTTAACAGCATCACCCTAGGAACTCAACTACAGGCAATCGGAAGCTATGCATTTGATAATTGCAGTGCCCTTACAAGTGTAACATTCCCTGATTCTGTAACCTCAATTGGTGATTATGCCTTCCAAGGCTGTAGTGCTTTTACTAATATAGTAATCCCAGAAACTGTTACCTCAATAGGTGAATATGTGTTTGCCGGCTGTAGCTCATTAAAGAGCGCAAGCATTGCTTGTAGTATAATTGGCAATTCTGCCTTCAGAGACTGTAGTGCTCTTACAGAATTAGAATTATTAGAGGGAATAACCTCAATTGGTAATTATGCCTTCAGAGGCTGTAGCTTTATGGAATTTACGATTCCAAGTAGCGTAACGACAATTGGTTATTCTGTATTTTCATATTGTAACAATCTAATAAGTGTCGAAATACCATCTAATGTAACTTCGGTAGGAACCAGTATTTTCGCGGAGACTAAATCCCTTAAAAAAGCAGTCATTAACTCCCAAGTTACACAATACATGTTTATGAATTGCTATTCTTTAGAAAAGGTAACTATTGGTGAAGGAGCAAATTCAATCGATTTTGGGGCTTTCTTTTACTGCACAAGCTTGGTAAGCATAACGATACCTAACAGTGTAACCCAAATAGGGGAATCTGCATTTAGAAATTGTAACAGCTTGGTAAATGTAACGTTAAGTAATAGCTTAGAAACCATTGGCTATGGAGCCTTCCTCGATTGTAGCAGTATTATGAATATAACGATACCTGATAGTGTAACCAAAATCGATGGAAATGCCTTCAATAATTGTGTATGCTTGACAAACTTGATTCTTGGTAGTGGTGTTAATACGATAAATAAAAATGCATTTGTTAATTGTGATAGCTTAAAAAATGTTTATTATAATGGTACAGCTGAAGCATGGGATTTAATTTCAATTGGAAATTATAACGACTTTTTAATCAACGCAACAAGATATTATTATTCAGAAGTTGAACCACCATTAAATGGTGAAGGTACAGCATATGTTGATAATTATTGGCATTATGTCGACGGCAAAATTATGATTTGGGTCAAAGAAAATTAATCATTTTGGCTTAATTAAATAGATTAGTCTCTATCAATCAAACGATAGAGACTTTTTTACATCAATTCATTTCCTTATAAAAAAATCATTTATGTCCAAAAATAAGAATTAAAACACATATTTGGCAATCATTGTGCTAGTATTTTTTGTTGCTTTATTTAAAATGGAGAAAAACAATGATATAATTTATTGTAAGAAAGTAATCTATAAGGTTAATGATATACCATAATAATTATTAAATGATTTTTTCAAATTATCGGGGCCTAAATAGAAAAAGCCCCGAAAATTAAATTTTTAATAGCTTGAATGATAATGGAGAGGAGGATTCAAATGACAAAGGAAGAAGCATTAGAAAAGCTCCGTATGTATAATAGCTTTGGAATAAACGACTATATATATCGAAATCACCGCGGGGAATATTGCCGCAAAAAGGTCTATGATCGATACAGTCCTTCCTTTTTTGAAAATAACGAGATTCTAAAAGACAAAGATTTTATGGCGGAGGCAATAAAAATTAATGGAAACATTCTTGAGATAGCCGATGAAAACATTCGCTATGATAAAGATCTTTTGTTGATGGCCGCAAAAAATACCGATATCTTGCCTTGGTGTATTAAATTACCTGAATATTTGCTGTCGGATGAAAAATTTATGACAGAATTATTATGCATTGATGGTAATTTTTTACGGCAAGTTAAATTTAATTATGCAACTCCTTTTACTGAAGTAGAAAAAAATTTCATCAAGGCCGCTGTATCAAATAACTATCAATCGTGCAAATATGTTTACCTAGAATTAATATTTAATTTTCATCCAGAATGTATTGATTTTGCATATGAGCTTTTGGCAATCAATGCTATGACATTGCGCTATTTTGGGCAAAAGCTCAGGGACGATGAGAAAATTGTTTTAAAAGCCATTGAATATTCCTATCGCAGCTATGAATTTGCCTCAAATCGATTAAGAAATGATGAAGAATTTGTTTTATGAGTATTAGAAATTAATCCTTCTTGCCTTGCATACGCCCCAAGAAGGATGCGAGAAGATCGAGAATTAGTAATGCAATTGATAAAAAAAGATCCTTTTGTCTATCGCTATGCCAAAGGTGAAATGGAGAACGATCCAAGATTAGCTTTAGAAGCAGTAAAGGGTGCACCTCATCTCTATGATTTTTTAAGTGTTAAAATGATGGAAAATCAAGAATTTCTAATTGGACTTGAGGAATATATAGATGACGAAAACACTGATCAAATGATCAAAGAAAGATTAAGAAATTGCCTAGAAACTAATAAAGCTTATCGTAGGTTAAAAGGCATATTATAAGGAGAAGTCACAAAATCTAATAAATACCTTATCCTTTATTGATAATCCATTAAAATATCCAATTAATTCACCAAGGTATTTATAACTTCTGAATGGATGATGTTGCTATGATATATCTTAAGCAATCTTATAAATGTGTCTTTTGTTAAGACAAGACTGCATTTAATATATTTGGTTTATTGATTTTATATACAAATAATTAAATTATCGGGGCCTAAATTAAAAACGCCCCGATAATTTATTTTTATATTGATTTATTTATATTTGTTTGGTAAAATTAAATTATCGGGGCCTAAATTAAAAAAGCCCCAATAATTTGAAAGTGGTGGCTACTGTGAAAAACCATGAATTACAAATAATAGGTGACTATGTTTTTGATAGAGAAATAATCAATGAGGATGAAATTAAAAAGATTATTTTAGAATTATTTCCAGAAAAAAATGAAAAATATTTTAATTATTATATGATGGAGTTATACAGAAACAATATATTATACAAATATGGAATTGGAAAATATAAACCAACTGGTTATAGGAAAAAATTTGATTTTAAACTTGATATTGACAGTGAATTGATTCATAAGTTGGAAAAATTATCTCCTAGTATATTAATTTCTATTTGGAATACTGACGAAATATCTTATTTGACATCGTTACAAATGCTTAACAATATGACAATCATTGAAACTTATTCATACGCGAAAGAATACATTTTAGATTTTTTATTAAATGAAGGCAAATTTGCAATTTATGAGGAAGATTATTCTATAATGACAAAGTATAGTAAGATGGATCAATTATTTATTATAAGAACATTAAATGAAGATTGCCCTATTATTAGAAGATCTTTTTTTGTCAAAGGTCATTTAAATATGTATGAAAAGCCAACGTTAGTCACTGTTCCAAAAATTGAAAAAATAATAGTTGATTTCCTTGTTGATAAGATTTATCAACTGTTATTTTCGGATGAAATAAATAATGTAATTTATCAATTGTTGAAGAATTATCAAATAAATATTGGAACAGTATTGAGGTATGCTAAAAACAGACATTCTAAAGAGAAATTACTAAAATATTTTAATGGAATTGGATTTGATGTGGAGAGTGGTGAATTTAGATGATTAAAAAAGAATGCTTTTCGAATGAATTTATCGAAGAGAGAGCAGGGACCAATATTCATAGGAAAAGAACGTATGAAAAAGTGGTATATGCTTTTTATCTACTTGAGAGACTGGCTAGAGAGAAAATCGATTTTATCTTTAAGGGTGGTACATCATTAATGTTACTGCTAAATGAATTTAATCGTTTTTCTGTTGATATTGATATTTTAATGGAAAAAGGTCAAGAATCAAATATAGCTAATATCATAATGGGATATGCTGATGAAGCATTTATAAAAATTGAAGAAGATAAGAGAAAACCAGCTGATTTAATAAAAAGGCATTTCAAATTTTATTTTAATTCGATATATCAAAGCACGGAAAATGATATGCCATATATATTATTGGACATAGTATTTGATGATTTTAAATATTGTAACCTTCAAATTATTAATATTGAAAGTCATTTTGTTAAAACAACTAATCCATTATTGAAAGTTAAAATACCATCGATTGATGAAATGTTAGGTGATAAATTAACGGCTTTTGCACCCAAAACAATAGGGATACTATATAGAAGACCTAATCAATTTATTTCAAAACATGTTGAAATAATCAAGCAGCTCTATGATATATCTAAATTGTATGATAAGATGGAAAAAATAGAGATCGTAAAAGCAACATATCATAACGTTGCAAATGTGCAGATTAAGAATAGAGGTCTTAATATTACACATGACGATTGTTTAAGGGATTCTATTGATGCTTGTAAATTGATTATAACTGAAGGCAAAATTGGTGGGACATTAGAAGACTATTTGATATTAAAAAAAGGATATGAAGGATTTAAAAATTTTATTATTTATGATTTTAAGTTTCAAGAATTATTGATTATGGCAACAAAAGTATATATTTTATGTGTTAACATTTTATATGGTAAGTTATCCATTGAAGAAGCAAAACCGATAAATACATTTGTTGGAAAAAAATATAAATATATACGTCAAAATGTAGGCGTATATTTGTATCATCAATTAATGAAAGCGTGTGAAGAGGAAAATAAGCATATTAAAGAGTTGATCACTACAACATAAATGTCTCATATCAAGGCTTTCACAAGGAACTAGACTTAATCTTCATATTTTTAATCAGTGACAAAACATTGACAATTACATTTTTTTAATAACTCATTACTAAAGTCAGGAGATTGTTTTATCAAAAAATGCTAAAATATCTTTAGAGATTTATGATGTTATCTTTTCAAAAAAGAAACAAATAACCAAAAATATTTTTATTATTCTTATGAGGAGGTCATATTATGGACGATCTTTTTGACATTAAAGAAAATAATAAAGGCGAAAAGGTTTTAACAAAATTTAATGGCTTTTATGAGAAAACTGCTGTCGTACCCGATGATGTCGTCCATATTGATGACTATGCATTTGAAGGTAAGATCTTTGTTGAAGAAATTATTTTACCTAAGGGATTAAAAACAATTGGAAAGATATCATTTGATAATTGCAATAAGGCTAGTATTGCTTTACCCCAAGGTTTATCATCGATTGGCGAAAGTGCCTTTTCTTATTGTAAAAAGCTTCATCAACCCCTACCACAAGCACTGACATCGATTGGCGAAAGTGCTTTCCTTTTCTCTGGGCTTGAGGAGGTAGTATTACCAAAGGGTATTAAAGCAATTGAAAAATCTGTTTTTGCTAGGTGTGAAAGCTTAAAGAGCATAGAAATTCCCGATTCGGTAGAAACAATTGGAAAAAGAGCCTTTTCTGGTTGTTGTTGCTTAAAGGTTATTGAAATTCCTAATTCTTTAAAATGTATCGATAAAAGTGCCTTTGAAGGATGTGAAGGTATGAGAATGATTTATATTCCAAAAAGTGTTGAAACGATTGAAATAGATGCCTTTAAGGGATGTAAAAATCTTTCTATATATTGCGAAGGCGAAAAGAAAGATGACTGGATAGATAATCCCGAAAGAGTTATCATCCATGATCAAGAAGACGAAAGAGAAATCGAAGCCTTTAATTTTCATCGTTCGGCCGGTTCCTTTGACCGTTACGTGGAAAGAGAAGTCATAAAAGAAAGCTTTAACCCTGATAAATGCCCTCTATACACAAATGTTTCGCGTGAAGAATTTATAAAGCTTTTGGAAAACAATTAATAATATTTTATATAATCGAAGTAATAGAGGATTCTGTATCCTCTTTATTTTTTATCCATAAAATGTTAAAATGACAATGTGTTTATAAAAGATAAAAAACAATCTTTTCTTTTTAATAAAGAAATTGTTTATTTCAAAAGGGATGGAGCGTGTTTTTATATGAAAATATATAATAAATTAGTTAGAGATAAAATTCCCGAAATAATTGCTAGTGACGGAAAAAGAAGTGTCGTAAGAATAATGGATAATGATGAATATTTATCGAGCCTTAATTCAAAGCTATCTGAGGAGCTTAAGGAATATCTCGAAAGTGGAGATATCGAAGAGCTCGCCGATTTAGAAGAGATTATCAGAGCCATTCTTGAATTAAAAGGTGTTTCTTATGATGCTTTTGAAAAAATCAGGAATGCAAAGGTTGAAAAAAGAGGAGCTTTCAAGAAAAAAATACTTCTTGAAAAGGTAATGGATTAATAGAATTTTTTACTTATAAAGATATGAGGTGTTAAAATGAAAAAAATCGATATAGTTGGCGAAAATTATTATGGAAAATGGGATAAAACAAGAGCGGCTTGCCGAGCAATCATTATCAATGATGGTAAAATTTTGCTTTCTTATGAAACCAAAAATGATCAATGGATGTTGCCGGGAGGGGGCATCGAAGATAATGAATCAGATGAGGAATGCTGTCTTAGAGAAATAAAGGAAGAAACCGGAAAGCTGATTCGTGTTTCTGACTGCAAGCTTGAAATTGATGAATATTATGAAGACTTTAAATTCGTAAGTAAGTATTTTATTGGTGAAGTCATCGGTGAAGCTTCAAGGAATTTGACGAAACAAGAAATTGAAGTCGGAATGGAACCAAGATGGTTAGCAATTGAAGCGATTATGGAAATTTTTTCTCATCATCAAAGTTATGCATCAACTGATGAAATGCGAAGAGGAATGTATTTGCGTGAATACACAGCTTTATGTGAAATATTAGGAAGAAAAAAATAGGAATGGAAAGCATCCGTTCCTATATTTATTTTATAAAATCTCTACTGAACGTAGAAAATCTCTACTAAACATAGAGATAAATAATATTGAAATGATGATAAAATATTGGTGAGGTGAGAAATTTGAATAATTATGTAACAGGAAATTTAATCAAGGGGCTAAGGGAAAAAAAGCAAATGACTCAAGTAGAGTTAGCCAATAAATTATTAGTTAGTGAGAAAACGATATCGAAGTGGGAAACGGGGAGAGGATTGCCAGATATATCCTTAATTGAGCCATTATCCAGGGCCTTAGATGTTTCGATTGTCGAATTATTTAATGGCGAACAAATCATTAATCAAAATAAAAGCGCCAATATTTTAAAAACGAAATTTTATGTTTGTCCGGTTTGCGGAAATATTATTAACACAACGGGCGATGCCTTTGTTTCATGCTGTGGAATTAGCTTAATACCCTTAGAGCCAACAGACGGCGCAGTAAAAATCGAAATCATTAATGATGAATATTTTGTAGAAATTGACTCAAAAATGACAAAGGATGATTATATCTCCTTTATTGCTTACGTTACGAGCGATGAAATTGAAATCAAAAAGCTCTACCCTGAACAAGCAGCTCGAGCCACATTCTTTAGAAGAGGTCATGGCTATATTTATTATTATGATTTAAAAAATGGATTATTTAAAGTCAAAATATAAAAAAGCTTTTGAAAAGCATAACGATGCCTTTTTCAAAGCTTTTTTTTAATTAGATATCCAAATAACTTCAAAGGCCTCAAAGTCTTCGGGAATTTCCATTTGCCTTATAAGTCGATCGATGACATTTTTAGGGACAACCCTTTCCCTTTTATTATTTCGATCAATGTTAATAGAATAAGGTGCCTCCAAATAAATGATTTTGACCCTAGCATGATAGTCTTTGATGATATTAAAGAGTTTTTTTCGATTGAGGGCACTAGTATTAGTGGCATTCCAAATAAATGGAATCTTTTTTCGTAACAGCTCCTTGGCCCGATTTACAGCCTCATTGATGACCGGCCCTTGATTGTCTGTTGGTAGAATTTTGAGCTCAGTTCTGATTTCATCTAAGGGAATAACATTCATATCACAATAATTCTTACTGATATAGGTATCCTTTCCAACTCCCGGAAGACCGCTCATAAGGATAACCTCACCCCAAGTATCATCATATAAACAATCATGATACCAAACATTATGTTGATTAAGGTATTTAATTTTTGAGAAGGTATTACTAAATTCAAAGGGCTTATCGAAACAACCTATGCGCATAGCTAGATCAATGGTTGTTTTTATTACATCCAAATGCATTTCCTCTTGGTCAGAAATTCTTCCGAGAATATCCGCCTTTGAAAGAAGAACAAGATTTTTAATGCTAAAATATTTTGTTAATTTTTGATTCAAAGAAAGCTTAATGATTTTTCTTATTCCTTCATCGTTATCATCGATATGAACTGGTGTTGTATGGTATTTGATCAAAAGACAAATTCCTTCGCGAAATTCGATTAAATCATTTCCGCACAAATCGAAGTTTTTCCAAAGATATTCACGGGTAATACATGCCCCAGTAGGACTATGATTCGGTGATCTGATTTCTCCGTTTTCAATCCTTGTACAAACAGGCTTCGCCACATCGTGAAATAACGCTGAAAGAAATAACACTAATTTTTCTTCTTTTTCTAAGGATTGATATTCATTTAATTGAATTAACCGTTCACAAACCATTTTGGTATGAATTAGCACATTCCCCTCCCCGTGCCATTTTTCTTCCTGTTCGGTTTTCTCTAAAGCTTTTTTAAAGGGAAAAAGAAGTTCATTTAAAATCAAGTCCCATTTGATTTTATCATCAGGTAGGAATTTATATAATTTATTAATTGGCATTAGAATATCTCCTTTATATCAACGGTAAGCTTATTGGGAATAATAGTTCGATCAATCCAATGCGTTGATGATTCGCTAATGGCTTGAGTGAATGAATATCGGACATATTTCATTCGATCTACGACAATTCCATTTTCCTCAACCTTGATATAGATTCCCTCCATAAGCATCGAATTATCCGTTTCAGCTAAAGCCTTATCTTCATCATAGCCTTGCTTTATAGCCTCTTTTCGAAGATTTAAAAGGCAATCCTGGGTCTTATAATTAGAATCCCCTAAATAGCTTAAAACATCCTTTATATTTTTAAATACGCCGGCATTTAAGACTGGTACGCTAACGACGCAGGAATCCTTAAGCATTTCATGCCTTTTTTCGGTATCTAAGAAAACATTGCTTTTGCGATCATAGATATCAAATTCTAAAAAATAATGAGGTAGGGCATCATAATAGACAGTATGCTTAGCATATAGCCATTCACCATACATAATATATCTCGTGCCAAGAATCCTAAAAAGCTCATCTTGATGGGCAATTGCCCAATTTTTGAATAAATTGTAGTGTCTTTCACGATATCCTCCAGTTAGATAATGCCCTCGATTTTGAAGAAGAAGCTCACCATTCTCACCAAAGGAAATTGCAGTATTAGCCCCATCCACCTTTTCCTCAATTACAATGTATTTTCCAAGGATTTTGGAAGGGGAAATTTGGGATAAATCCTCATCCCCTGGCTGAAGTTTTGAACCCTTCAAATGAGGGGTACGGGGGTATTTTATTAATTCGCTCATAGATATCACTTTCCTTTAATGATTATTACACCTTTTATTATAAAGCATAAAGATAAAACAAACAATCTTCAATTTTCTTGAAAAAAATCAATAATTTAAAAAAAATAGATTGCACCTTGCACAATTATAAAAAAATGCTAAAATGGGTTTTGAAGGGAATGAATAAAAATGACTGAAAAATATGAAGAATTCATTTCCATTGACAAAAACAAATCTTGAATACCTATACCATAATGTTGGATATAATTCTATAGCTTCGATGGCGGTAAAAACAAAACATATTAGAATTAACTCAAAGATGGTTATGCCCTACAACTAGGACGATTTGGAAAAATGATTTATTAGTTAACCCATTTACCATTGACGATTTACTTATGTGCAAAAGAGGAACTGTATGGTTTAATTAAAAAGGAATATCCATCTGGTAAGCCAGGAATATTGATTGTTGAAATTAATGGATAAAGCTTTAAATAAGCCAAAATTACGGAAATGCTACAAATAGTAGCATTATTGTAATGTAATATTGCTTTTATTTTTCTTCGGTTTTTAGTAACATTAAGCCAAGGAGATGATATGATGACTTTAGGTCAAAAATTAAAAGAAATTAGAAAAAGATTTGGGATGTCCCAAGAACAGCTTGCCGAGATTCTAAATGTTTCGAGACAAGCTATTACCAAATGGGAAAATGATGGAGGATTGCCGGATATAAGTAATCTTCAGGAAATAGCCAAGACCTTTGGGATAACAGTTGATTATTTGTTAGACGATGAAAATCAATTGCCCGCTTTATCATTAAGAAAAGAATTAGATAAAGAAAAATACAAAAACAAGATTACGATGTATCAAGAGGTTTTAAAGGAATATTTTCCTGACCCTTATGAAATTTTCGTTTTATCGAGATTTAAAAAGCAAAATTTCTTTGAGCTCTTAATCGATACCTTCATTGCCCCTGAAATTGGTCCGGTTGACACAGCCGACGCATTAAGTGATATGTCACCCTATTATTTTGTAAAAAAAGGTGAGTATAAACTTTTAGTTAATATTAAGAATTATGTGCTAGAGATTGTAGAATTGCCAGTTACGACGAAGGACAAAAGATTTGTTTACGGAAAAAACAAATTCGTTAATTGCGGTAAATATAAACAATAGATTAAACATAATAATTAATGCAAATTAATTGATTTAAAAGGATGGTTTATGATAAACTATAGGTGGGTGATGAAAAATGATTAAAGAAATAACAAAAGAAGAATTAAAGAATTATGAGCGAGAACATGTAATTTTAGATTTCTATGCTCCTTGGTGTGGCCCTTGTCGAATGCTTGCTCCGATTTTAGAGGAAGTATCAAAGGAGGCAAACATTGATGTTTTAAAAATAAACATTGATGATGAAGGCGAATTAGCCAATGTCTTTGGCGTAACTGCTGTTCCGACGGTTTTTGTTTTAGAGGACGGAAAGGTCAAAAATAAAATGGTCGGATTTCAACCAAAAAACAATATTTTAAGACTATTATAAAAGGCATTTTGAAAATGCCTTTTATTTTTGGAAATGTCTTTTATTTTTTAAATTGATTGATTTTTTCATATAAGGAATTCATAGTGATTGGTTTGATCAAATAATCATCCATTCCTGATTTGATGGTATCATCAATATCTTCCTTAAAAGCATTGGCAGTTAAGGCAACAATTGGCTTTTGATAGCCGTTTTTTCTTATTTGGACAGTCGCATCATAGCCATTTAAAACCGGCATTTGAATATCCATTAGGACAACATCAAAGCTTTCCTTTAAACATTTTTGAACGGCTTTTTTTCCGTTATCACAGGTTGTAACCTTGGCTCCCTTAAAGGTTAAAAATTCACGAATGATTTTTAAATTAATTTGATTATCCTCCACAAGGAGAATTTTCATCGAAGAAAAATCATAATTGGTGGTGACATCACTATTAATTTCATTAGAAATCTCGAAAGGAATGTTGATCGTTACGGTTGTACCTTCATTGATTTTTGAATCAACATGAATCGAACCACCCATTAAGGTGATAATGTCCTTGGTGATAACTAAGCCTAAACCAGTTCCTAAGGATTCATAATTTTCTCTTTCATAGGGAATGAAGAGCTTCTTTAATCTTTCATCAGACATACCAATGCCATTGTCTTTGGAAATAAAAACTAAATTGACAATATTATCATTGATTTCTTCATTAATGGTTAAGGATATTTCTCCATTTGGATTGGTATATTTGATGGAATTATTGAGGATGTTAATCAAAATTTGCTTTAGCTTTTTAAAATCGCCAATAATCCTTTTAACCGTTGTGTGATTGAATATTAACAAGCTAATACTTTTAACATTGGCCTGAGGCTTGATAATCGATAGGGTTGAGGTAATCAAGTCATCAACTAAAAATGGAGCCTTTTTAATCTCAATCTTTCCACTTTCAATTTTCGAAAATTCAAGGATATCATTGACTAAGGATAGAAGATGATTTGACGCTTGATTGATATTTAAAAGATTCTCTTTAATTTTATCAGGATTATTAATTTCAATAGCAGATAGCTCGGTAAGACCAATAATCGTCGTAATCGGAGTCCTAATCTCATGACTCATCGAGGATAAAAAATTTCTTTTTGCCAAATTGGCATTTTTGGTCTCATTCATAGCATTGATTAGTGCCTGATTGTATTCCTTGATTTCGGTGAAATCGGAAATGGAAAATATGACTTTTTTGAGCTCATTTTTTTCAATAACCGGAATTGCACTTAAATAGTACCAATTCGATTTATCGTTATTTTTCAATAATAACTCTAAATTCATTTTCTTGTTAAAGCTTTTATTTAAGATTTGGTTTTCTATAATATTACGATCCTCTTCCCCCATACAGGAAAGAAAATCATCGTTATAATTCTTTTTGTAGGCTTGAATGTTCTTGGTTTCAAATTCAACGCGTTTATGGTCGATATCATAGAGGATAATGCCTTGACCAGAGTTTTCAGTGATGATATTTAAAACAGTATCCCGATTATATAAATACTTTGAGGCCTTTCGCTGTTGAAGTGCTAAAACAATGGAAATCACAACGATGATGATGGAAGCACTTAGGGCAATGACTGTTGTCAAAATGGCATGAGCCTGAAGTTGATTTTCTAAGGCAATGATATCACTTGAAATTTTTTGGCGAATGGATTCGGTTTGATTATTTAAAGAAGAGAAAATGCTCGAAAAAACACTAGAATTGATTTTATCATTGTCGATTCTATCAATAATAAAATCAAGATAAAGATCTAAATCATTACACAGCCTAGCTCGATCATGCTCGCTAATGACATCCTCAATAAATAGATAATCGATTGATTTGTAAATTCCCTCTGATTTTTTTCCCTTGATACAATCCTTTTCAAATAAAATTTCATTTTTGACTTCATTATAATTGCTGCTTTTGGGGTCAATTGTTGAATCAATATTACTCATTTTTGCAATGAAATATTCGATTTCGGTTGCCTCGTGGAGCGCAATATATTTGTTGTTCGTAATATTTTTGATGGTATTGGCAAAGTTGACGATATTTACAAGGTATATAATTGAAAAAATTAAAGCAATTAAAATAATTAATAGTGGTTGAAATATCATTATCTTGTTTCTTTTTCCCATTTTATCAATCCTCTTTTCTTTACTATATTTTAATATTTTTTAAAAAATAATTAAAGCCCCAAAAATAAATCAAAAATCGACAAAAAAACGCAAGCAACATTTATAAAAACTATGATATAATAGAATTGCTAAAAAAATTACTTGAAGGAGTTAGAAAAATGTCGGATATTAAAGCTTTTGTCAAGGACAAAAACACAATTACAGTACAATTGATGAAGTCTTTTTATGGAGGAAAAAGTGAATATTTTCGTTTAAGAGATGATAAGGGGCTTTCGGTTATTCTTCCAATTTTAGAGGAAAGAGAAGAGGAGGATTATATCGAATATGATTTAAAAAATGGATATTTTGAGGTTGGTCATAACTTTATTATTTCGGATGCTCACAATATGTCCTGTCCTCTTGAGCTTGGTTTTTATGTAAGATCAAAGGAATTTAATGATGATTTTTATTATGACGGTGATGATTTAGGCTCATCATATACCAAAGAATATACGGATTTTAAGGTATGGAGTCCGATTGCCTGTGAAGCATTCATAAAAATGGATCAAATTTATCCAATGAAAAAAATAGATAAGGGTGTTTGGTACGCAAGAATTCCTGGTGATTTAGATGGTAAAGAATACACCTACTTAGTTAATATCAATGGGTCCTTTAGAGAAACAGTTGACCCTTATGCCTATAGTAGTACGCCAAATGGAAAAAAATCTGTTGTCATCAATTTAGAAAAATGCTATATTGATTTAAAAAAGGAAAATCTTGCGCCTTTAAAGCATAATGTCGACGCGGTAATTTATGAGCTTCATGTGCGTGATTTTTCTACTTGTGATGATTCGGGAATTCAAAACAAAGGAAAATTCTTAGGCTTTACGGAAAAAGGAACCCAAACGAAAAACGGTACGCCAACGGGCCTTGATTACATCAAAGGCTTAGGTATAACCCACCTTCAATTGATGCCAATTTATGATTTTGGTTCCGTTGATGAATACAACCAATTTGATTATTACAATTGGGGCTATGATCCTGTGCAATACAGTATACCTGAGGGTAGCTATGCCAGCAATGTTTTAGATCCATATTCAAGGATTATTGATTGTAAAAAAATGATTGCGGCTATTCATGAAGCCGGATTACGAGTTGTTATGGATGTTGTTTATAATCATATGTTCGGTATTGAAATTACAAGCTTCCATCAATTAATGCCTAATTATTATTTCCGTTATGGAAAAAATGGCGAGATTTCCAATGGATCCTTCTGTGGAAATGATTTTGATTCCTTGATGCCAATGGCCCATAAATATATCGTTGATTCCATTAAGCGTTGGACTTCATTCTATGGAGTTGATGGCTTCCGCTTTGATTTGATGGGAATTATTGATGTTGATACGATGAATGAATTATTTAAAGAGGCTCAAAAAATTGAACCAAGCATGATTATCTATGGTGAAGGCTGGAATATGCCATCATTAATTGATGATGATCTCAAGGCTGCCCAATATAACAATAAGAAGATGCCTAATATCGGCCATTTCAATGACCGCTTCCGTGATAATATCAAGGGCTCAACCCAAGATGTGGAGGAAAAGGGCTTTGCGACAGGATCATTTTTAGATATCAAGGTTACAATGGATGTGATTTTGGGTACAAGTCTTCCTGTTTCCTATGGATATTGTTACCAAAATCCTAATCAGGTTGTCAATTATGTCGAATGCCATGACAATCATACGGTTTGGGATAAGATGATTAAATCAAATGTGGATGAAAGTGAAGAGATTAGAAAAGAACGTCAAAAGCTAATGATTGCGATGATTTTATTATCCCAAGGAATTCCTTTTCTTCATGCTGGAATTGAATTCCTCCGCACAAAAAATGGTGACCACAATTCCTATATTTCCAGTGATTGTGTAAACAAGCTTGATTATGATTTGATGGAGAAAAATATCGATGTTGTTAATTACACAAAGGCCTTAATTGAATTTAGAAAAAATCATTCCATCTTTAGATTGAATACGAAAGAGGAAATCATAAGCAATGTTTCCGTTTCAAATCCCGTAGCTGGTGTTATTAAATATAATGTTGGTAATTATGTCGTTTTCTTTAATGGAAATAATTCTAGTATTGAGCTTAATCTTGATTCGGATTTATATCAATTAGATATTATGACCAATGAGGCAAAGAAAACGGAAGGAAAGGTTATTTTAAATCCAATTTCAACGACAATATTTAAAAACTAAATATCTTTGAAGCTATTTTCTACATAATATTTCCATAATTATATGATATTATATCCTTTAGAGGGTGATTAATTATGGCCAAAAGTGAAAGAAATGCTTCGAGCTTAACAAAAAAATTGATAAGATTATTGATAGGTATCATTGGTATTATTCTCCAAGGAGCTCTCTTTTATCTTATCTTTTTTAGTTTGCCAAAGTATCGACCAATTTATTTGACGATGCAAGCCTTGGCTTTATTGACGGTTTTTGGAATTTATCGCGGAAATGGAAATTCAAGCTATAAGCTAAGCTGGACGATTGTTATTTTAGCTTTGCCGTTTGGCGGTGTCATTTTCTATTTTGCATATGGAAAGGGAAGATCTCTTCCTCATCGCAAAAACAAAAAAATCCAAGCCTATTTGAAAGACAAAATTGAAACTAATGAGGTTAAAGAGGAATTAAAGGACATTGATTTACGTTATTATAAAATGGCTAATGTGCTTTATAATAATGCTCATCTTCCTTTTTATAAAAATACCTACACAACCTTTTATCCTGATGGTGAAATTAAATTTCAAGCTTTATTAGAGGAATTGAAAAAAGCAGAAAAATATATTTTTCTTGAATATTTCATTATCAAGGAAGGAGAAATGTGGGAGGCCATTAAATCAATTTTAGTGGAAAAGGCTTGCGAGGGAGTAATGATAAAAATTCTTTATGATGATGTTGGTTCTCGTAAATCCTTAGTTATTCCAGCTGTTAAATTACTTAACAATATTCCTAATATTGAGATGTGTGCCTATAATCCCTTAGGAAAAAACTTGTCTCTTTCCATAAATTATCGTGATCACCGAAAAATTGCTATTATTGATGGTAAATCATGCATTTGTGGTGGTGTTAATATTGGTGATGAATATATCCACCGCAAGGAAAGATTTGGCTTTTGGCGGGACAATGCTTTAAAAATTGAAGGAGAAGCGGTCAAAAACTTTATTTTGCTTTTTGCGGAAAACTGGTATATTTCAACTAAGCAAATGCTTGATGTTAAGGAATATACACCTGAATATGAAAAAAATGATGCGAAGGGCTATGTTTGTGCCTTTGGGGATGGGCCTTCGATTGAAACAAACCCCGCCTATAATTTATTCCAATCGATGTTTGATAACGCACAAAAATACATTTATATTTCAACCCCTTATTTTATCATTGATCAAGAGTTCATTAACACCATTGTTATGGCCTGCCAAAGTGGTGTTGATGTCAGAATATTAGTTCCTCATATTCCTGATAAAAAAACAGTCTTTATGATGACTAAGGCCCACTATGGTGATATTTTAAAGGCTGGAGGAAAAATCTATGAATATGAGCCCGGCTTTAATCATGCCAAAAATATCATTTGCGATGATAAATTTGCCTTTATTGGAACAGTCAATATTGATTATCGAAGTTTATTTTTGCATTATGAATGCGGAAACTTTTTGATTGAAACGGATTCTATTATTGATATGAAGAAGGATTTCCTAGAGGCTCTTAAGGTTTCTAAGGAAATAACCTTAGATGATTGGAATAATCGAAATATTTTAATAAAGATTATGGAGGTAATATTAGCGGTGACTTCACCATTAATGTAGGTTAAATGAAAAAATTAATTATGTTTGATTTGGATGGTACGATTGTCGATACCATTCTTGATTTAATGAATGCGGTCAATTATTCTTTATTATGTTTAAAGAAAAAACCAAGAACGAAAGAAGAAATATTAAAATTTGTCGGTAATGGCATCAGAAATCTAGTATTGCGTTCCTTAGATAATGATGAAACCTTCCTTGAGGAAGCATTAGCTTTATTTAAGGAGTATTATCATTCGCATTGTTTAGATAATTCCAAACCCTATGAGGGAATATTTGCGGTAATGGATTACTGTAAAGAGAACAACATTAAAATGGCGGTTGTGTCAAATAAGGAAAACACATTAACCAATAAAATTTGCCAAGCTTATTTTAAGGAATACATGGATTTATTTATTGGCGAAAGACCAAATGTTTTAAAAAAGCCCGACCCAACAGGTGTTCTTGAGGTCATGAATTTATATGGTATTAAAGCCCACGAGGCCTTATATATCGGGGACTCTGATGTCGATATTAAAACGGCGCAAAATGCTTCCATTGATGCAATTATTGTATCCTATGGATTTAGAAATCGCGAATTTTTAGAGGAATTAAGAGCTAAATGTATTGTCGATACCCCTTTTGAATTGCTCGAGGAGATTAAAAAAATTGCTAATTAAATTTAGCATTTTTTTTATATTTATATATTCTTTAAAAAAATAAAAAAAAGCAAGAGTATGTAATCGGTTTAATATATAAAATCAAAGAAAAAAGATTTTTTTCTTTTACCTAAGCCATTTTTTAAAAAAAATTATTTGAAAATAAAGAATATATGAATAGAGTCAATAAAAAAAATGGCTTAACTGTGCTATAAATTAAAAAAGCAAAAAATCAAGAATAGCGCTTTCTTTTTTTGGGTGATAAGCGAAAATAATGGCGTTATTAGTTATTTATATATCTTAAAATATGGCAATTTTTATATAAAAAAGGTTGCTTTTAGTAAGAAAATACGGTACAATATAAGTTAGGATAATAACATTTAACATTGGAGGTCGTTTTCATGAAAAAAGAATGTTATGTAGAAGCCGCGAATTTGATTAGTTCAAATCTCGAAGAGGCTAAAAACTACTTATTACCTTTAATCGCAAAATATGATCCTGATGCTGTTGCGTTTTATGCGCGCGTACTTGAATTAGATGGAGATGTTGAAAAAGCCATCGTTTTCTATCACAAAAGTATCGATCGTGGTGGCGATTTCGCTAAATTTTTCTTAGCTGAACGCTTGATGAATGAAGGAAAATTTGAAGAGGCTAATGATCTTTATCGTAGCGTATTTGAATATTGCCAAAGACGTCAGGATGAGGCTAACCCAGCATATCAATATGCACTAGGCTTTATGAATTTCTATGGCGTTGGAGCTTCTAGAGTAAATAAGGATGAAGCTGTAAAATGCTATCTTGCTTCCGCTAAGCAGGATTATGCTGATTCCCAAAATGCCTTAGGTGATTGCTACTGTAATGGCGATGGTGTACTTCAAAATTTAGAAAAAGCCGTTCAATGGTATGAAAGAGCTGCTGATCATGGTCATAAAAATGCTTTGAACATTTTAGGTGAATGGTACGAGCATGGTATTGGTGTCCCAATGAATATTGAACGTGCTCTATTCTGGTATGACCGAGCTGCCGAAAATGGCGATTGCCGAGCTCAATATAATTTAGCTTGCTGCCTAAGAGATCCTAATTATGGTAATGTCAATTTAGAAAGAGCCATCTATTGGTGTGAAAATGCCGCAAGTCAAGGCTTAAAGGATGCTCAAAACCTAATGGGTAATTTCTATAAAAACGGTGAAGGTGTTCCTCAGGATATGAATCGTGCCGTTTATTGGTATGAAAAGGCCGCTGAGCAAGGACAAGCTGACGCTCAAGCTAATTTAGGATTGTTCTATTTCAATCCAAAAAATCCAAAATTTGATGCTTCGAAGGCTTTCTATTGGCTTGAACAAGCCGCAAATCAAGAAATTGCTGTTGCGCAAAACTATTTAGGTCGTTGCTACGAGCAAGGTGTTGGTACTGTTAAGGATAATCTTACCGCTGTTTATTGGTATGAATGTGCCGCTAATCAAGGATTGCCAGATGCTTTATTTAATCTAGGACGCTGCTACGAATATGGAAATGGAAAAACTCCAGACCGCGAAGAAGCACTTAGATGCTATAATGAAGCCGCTGCGGCTGGTTCATTAGAAGCCCAAGCAATGCTTAAGGCCGCTTATGAAAAGGGTAATGGTGTTGAGGTTGACCCTAAAAAGGCTAATTATTGGAAGATTCGCTTCAATGCAGAAAAGGATGAGCCAGTTGCTCAATACAATTTAGGTCTATGCTTTGAATTAGGTGAAGGTGTTGAAAAGGATTTAGCTGAGGCTGTTGTATGGTATACAAAGGCTGCGGAAGCTGGAAACGCTGCAGCTATGAATAACCTTGGAAGCTGTTACTTTAATGGTAAGGGTGTCCCTGTTAATAAACAAACAGGTATTGCTTGGTATACAAAGGGTGCTGAAGCAGGTAATGCAGCTGCCCAAAATAATTTAGCTAACTGCTATTTAAATGGTAATGGTGTTGATAAAAATCAAGCAGAAGCCTTTAAGTGGTATACTAAAGCTGCAGAAGCTGGAAATGCCGCTGCTCAATTGAATTTAGGTATTTTCTATTATATGGGAATTACTGTTCCGGTTGATTTTAACAAAGCCTTTGAATGGTATCAAAAATCAGCTGAGGCTGGAAATGCGGCTGCGCAAAATAATTTAGGTACCTGTTATTTTAATGGTAAGGGAACAACTAAGGATTTAGCAAAGGCTGTATATTGGTATAAGCAATCTGCCGAGAAGGGTAATCCAAACGGAGAATACAGCTATGGTGTTTGCTTAGAAAATGGATATGGTGTCAATAAGGATATCGATGCAGCAATGGATTTATATGAAAAAGCTGCTGCTCGTGGTCATCAAGGCGCAAAGAAACGTTTAGGAATTAATTAAACTGTCCCTATGGACAGTTTTTTTCTAAGGAGATAGATATGGAAAAAAACAAACCTAAATCCTACGAGGATATTAAGAAAAAATTAAATTCTTACGGTAAAAAAAAGCTTGATCCATCGAAGAAGGAAATGTATCAAAGCCAAACTGATAAGAATTATAAGGATGGTGATCGCAATTAGACCGATTAGAGAAATTCCTTTCTTCAAGGAATATGTAAAAGCAAAGCCGATCAATGAAGGCTACAGTGATGATATTAAATACATTGTTTGGCTTCATGACAAAAAATATCTTTTGCGACTTTCAAATAAGGATGATTTAGAAAAGAAAAAATGCGAATATAAAATTTTAAAGAGCTATAAAAAATTAAATATTCCTAAGGTTTATGCTTGTGGAGAAGTAGATGAATATTCCTATATCATCTATGACTATATTGAAGGTGAAAATGCTAATGTTGGTATTAAAAAGCTTACCCAGGATAAGCAATACGAAATGGGTGTTTTGGCTGGAAAAATGCTCCGAGAATTCCATAAGGAGGCTAGTTGTGAAAAAATCGACTACAAGCATAGGTTTGAAGAAAAGCTAGCTTTGATAAAGAATATCGAAGTACCTTGCCTTGAGCGGATGTGCAAGCTCTTTTACGATTTTATTGATCTTGATGATAGTAATCCTGTTTATTGTCATGGTGATTATCATTGCTCAAATATGATTGTTAATAAGGATTTACTATATGTTATTGATTTTAATCGCTTTAAGATTGCCTCGCCTTATTCGGATTTTAGAAGGCTATTTACCTTTTCAAGAACGGTAAGCGTTCCTTTTTGTCGGGGTCAGCTTGACGGCTATTTTGGAAGAAGACTTGAAGAGAATGATTTTAAAAAAATGCTTCCATATTTGATTTATGAGCTTGTCAGTATGATGTATTGGAGTGCGGATAATAAGCAATTAGTTGAACTATATAAGGTTGTTTTAGACGATTTTAATAACTTTACAACTATCATTCCTAATTGGTATTATTTCCATTCCTAATTATGTAAAATTTATGTAAAGTCCATTTTTATATAGTTTTTTTCATTATGATTTTGTATAATTAAGGTGGAGGATGTACGAATGAAAAAATTGTTATTATTAATGTTATTATTTATTCCGCTAATTGCTTGCGGGGAATCGAATGAATCAACCACAACTGAGGATAATTCACAATTGCCTTTTCTTCGTTATAAAAAAGAATCAGATGGTATGACTATTTTGGGTCTAGAGGGAGATTATCCAGACGATATTGTTATCCCTTCATCAATTAAAGGCGTTAAAGTAAGAAAAATAAATAAATCGGCATTTTGTGATTCCACAATTGAATCGATATCTCTTCCTAATACTATTACCGAGATTGGAACAAATCTTTTTGATAATTGCGTTAATTTGAAAAAAATAATTATCCCAAGCAATGTTTCCTTAGATGATATTTTTAAGGATTATATGTGTCCAAATTTGAAAGAGCTTGTTTTCCAGGATGGTTCGAAAACACTCTATAAGGGATTCTATGATTCGATGACTAATATCACTAAGCTTACCTTACCTCATTCTATTGAAACGATTGAAGAGGAAGCAGTTTCAGGCTTTAGTGGTGTTGTGGAATTGACAATGTCTGGCCATTTATCATATTATAATCATTTTAATAATACGGCTTTAAAGCCAACAAAGGTTAATATTTTAGATCAATCCTTATATATTTGTGATTATTCGTTTTATAAATCAGATATTTTATCATTTTATATTCCTAAATCAGTTGAAATAATTTATCGTTATGCTTTTGCTAATTCTAGTCTTCAAAGCATTGAATTTGAAGAAGGTTCAAAATTAAAAAGTGTTCAATACTGCAGCTTTATTGGATGTACTGCGAATGTATTGACTCTTCCTAAGAGCGTTACTCATATCGGTTCGTATGCCTTCTATAAGGCTAAATTTGAAACCTTTGTTATTCCTGAGGGTGTTACAAAAATACTAGAAAACACCTTTTCTCAATCAGAGATTAAATATATTACAATTCCAGAAACAGTAAAAGAAATCGAAGGTAGTGCCTTTGCTAAATGCGCTGGATTAGAGGAGATATCCTTTATGGGATTGCCAAAAATGGATGAAGCTATCTTTGATGAATGTACTTCATTAGAAATAATCAATTGTTATTTTGCCCAAACGAATGCTATTTATGAAGGATTTGAAGGCTATCGTGAAAAGGTAGTATGGAAATAAGGGGGGTTATCAATGAAGAGATTAATTTTGAGAATTAGTGTTATTTTATTAATTTTTGGTATTAGCTTAGGTGTCTTGATTTTTGGATTTTCAAAGCTTCCTCATTCAATTGAAGCTGGTGATATTAAAAAAGATGATGGTGGTATCTATTACAAGGTTTTAGTTGACGAGACTAAGCTCTCACAGGATGATAAATTTTTAAGCTATTTTTATTATGGAAATTATTATTATGATGAGCATCGACAATTTACAAGGTATTATAATAGTCGTATTACTTATGCTAAATTGACGGTTTATGTTGATGATACTATTGTATATGAACTTGGTGATTTTGATATTGCCCATATTGATAATACTATTACCTTTGATTCCTTTGGTAAAGCTAAATACGTTAATAGAGAAACAATTCAATTTGATTTTCCTGAACTAAAGGATAAAGGAAATATTGTTTATAAAATGGATTATTATGATACTAATCATACAAAGGTATTAGATGATAATATAACATTTAATTATGTAAAAAATAATAATTCAATCAAGATTTCGAAATAGTGGTGAAGACACCACTTTTTTTTATAAAGGTATTTATTTTTTAATTAAATATGATATAATATTTATGCATTGGGCTATAGCCAAAAGGTTAAGGCAATGGGCTCTGACCCCGTGATTGTAGGTTCGATTCCTACTAGCCCAGTTTTAATTGGCACTAAATGGCCTTTAGGCCTTTTTTTTTAAAGGAGTCATTTTTATGCTTGCGGATTTACATACTCATACAAATAATTCAGATGGTTTATATTCAACAAAGGAAGTTTTAGAATTAGCTTATCAAAAGGGATTAGATATCGTTGCGATTACCGACCATGATTGCATTGATGGAAATGAAATAGCAATTGATTATGACAAGGTCTTTGCTTTATGTGGTGTTGAGCTATCGACTCGTCATAATGGTGAAAGCATTCATATTCTTGGATATTTTAAAAATCGTGATTACAACCAAAAGGAATTAAAGGATTTTTTAGATAATCAAAAAAGGGTAAGAGAAGAAAGAGCTAAAAAAATCATTTCCCTTTTAAAAGAGAATTTCAACATTGAGATTACCTATGAGAATCTATTAAGAAATGCGGATGGTGTCATCGCAAGACCTCATATTGCGAAAACAATTATTGAGGCTGGATACCATTATACGAAGGATGAAATCTTTGCGAAAATGATTGGTGAGGGCTGCTTAGCCTATGTTCCTAGTACCATTATGGAGACGAAGGATGGAATCGAATTACTTAAGCGAAACAATTGTCTTGTCGTGCTAGCTCACCCGGTTTTGATAAAAAAGACCAATGTTCAGTATTTCATTGATTTAGGTATTGATGGAATTGAGGCCATCTATCCTAAAAATACCAAAGATGATACTATCTATTTTCAAGAGCTTGCCAGAATCAATAATTTATTGGTTACCGCTGGTTCCGATTTTCATGGCTTTATGGATGATTCCCATCATGATTTAGCTACCTGTACCTTAAAGGATGAAAATATTAAGAAATTATTAGAAAGGCTTGGTATAAATTATGAAAAAAATAATTAGTTCAATTATCCTTGTTTTATTTTTAACTCTATCGTTTGGAGGACTATATTATTTAACGACCCAATATCACTATATTTCCTCATTTGAGACGCTAAAAAACTATTTATATTTCTTTTTGTGGCTTTCTATATGGCTATTTATTCATGCGATTATCCATGAGCTTGGTCATCTCATTTGGGGACTAATTTGTGGATATAAGCTTTTATCATTCCGTTTTCTTTTCTTTGAAATCTATCGCTTAAATGATCATTTTAGGTTTAAATTATCATCCCTCGAGGGTAAGCTTGGTCAAACGGTTTTTTGTGATATAAAGGATAAAAATCGCAAGCATTCATATTTGCTTGTGGGAGGAATCCTCAATTTATTATTAACGGTGGGCATTCTTGTATCATTATTAGTAATAAATCCATTTATTGATTATTTCTACACGAATTCTCGTTTTATTTCTGGCATCTATATTGGAATTTTCTTCATTTTCTTTACGCTTATTCCTTCCGGTTTAATTTCTAACAATGATTGTAGTTTATTTGTAATGCTTTTTAATAAGCAAACTTGTGAATCCTATAAGCTTATTGGACAAGCCAAATATTCACTATCAAACGGTGGGTCATATCGAAATCTTGCGATTCAGCCTGTTGATAATCCGAAAAATCCGATTGAAGGAGAACAATGCCTTCTTTACTATTATCAATTAGTTGATCGAGCTCTTGAAGAGGATTCAAATCTCGGAGCCAAGGAATATATAAAAGACCTATACAACAATAATCAAGTAACAGGCTATATCAAGGGTTTGATTAATCTTGAATATATTTATTCAATTGTTATGGATAATCCAAAGCTCGCGAAAAAGCTTTATCAGGAGCTAAAGCCAGGAGTTAAGAGATTACTTGATAAGAGCTATTCGCCATTCTTTGCGCGCATTAATTATGCAGTTCATAGAGAGCTTCTTAAAAGCTTGAATGAAAATATCATCAATGAAACGAAGGAATTGATTTCAAGAAGTAAATTTATGGCGGATGTCGATATTAATCAAAAGCTTTTTACGCAATATTATAAAGGTAATAAATAATAAAAAGAGCACATAAGATGTAATGTGCTAGTATAATCTAGGCCTAGCCTAGATTTTTTTTTAGGGGGAAATATGGACTATAATATAAGTGTTGAAGAAATTTTTAAAAGACTAAATAGTAATTTAAGGGGATTGACGGATGAGGAGGTCATATTAAGCCATAAAAAGAACGGGAATAATATTATCCTATCTAAGGAACACGAAAATCCGATTAAGGTATTTTTTAAGCAATTTGATGATTTATTAGTTATTATTTTAATAGCAGCTTCGCTTATATCATTGTTTGCGAAGGACTTTGAATCAGCTATTGTCATTTTATTAGTTTTGGTAATCAATGCTATTTTAGGAACGATTCAGTTTTTTAAAGCGGAAGCAAGCATCAATAGCTTAAAAAAGGTCAATACATCAATTGTCAAGGTTAGAAGAAATCAAGAGCTTAAAGAAATACCACAGGAGGAGGTTGCAGTTGGCGATATCGTCATTCTTGAGGCAGGCGATAAATGTCCGGCTGATGGAAGAATTATTAAGTCCTGTAATTTAGAAATCAATGAAAGTGCCTTAACCGGAGAAAGTGCTAGTGTTTCAAAAACGAATGAAACGATAAAGGCAAACGTTCCTTTAGCTGAACAAAAAAATATGGTTTTTGGTGGGACCTTGGTGGTTAAAGGCAATGCCGAAATAATCATTACTAAGGTTGGGATGGATACTGAAATTGGAAAAATTGCTCATATGATCAGTAAAGCCCAAAAGGGAGAAACACCATTACAGGTTAATCTAAATCGTTTATCGAAAAATCTCGCTTTTATCATAGGAATTATTTGTTCAATTATTTTTATTTTGGGTCTTATTCAAGGAACAAAGCTCTTGGACTCCCTATTATTTGCGGTTGCTTTGGCGGTTGCGGCAATTCCTGAGGCCTTATCAAGTATCGTCACGATTACCTTGTCGATTGGCTGTGAGAAGCTTGTTAATAACAATGCGATTGCGAAGGATTTAAAAAGTGTGGAGGCTTTAGGGTCCGTTTCGGTAATATGCAGTGATAAAACTGGGACGATTACGCAAAACAAAATGGTTTTAGATTCCTTTTTTATTAATCGAGGAATCAAAAAAAAATTAGATTCTAATAATGTAACCGAAAGCGATCTTATTAAGGCCCTAGCTATTTGTAATAAAGCCTCAAAAGCAATCGGAAATGAAACCGAACGGGCGATAATTGAATATTTAGATAAGAATTCGATTGATTATGAACTAATCCGAAGAAATAATCCCATTATTTATGAAGAACCCTTTGACTCGAATAAAAAAATGATGCTTGTTAAGACAAATAATGAGGGCTACTTTAAAGGAGCCTATGACTATTTGCTAGATAAAATTTCGAAAATAAGCATTGATGGTGTTATAACCGATTTAACACCGCCCCATTATTATCAGATTATCAACACGAATCGGAAGATGGCCGATGATGGGTTGAGAGTTTTATTGGTTGGGAAAGTTATTGATGATTCCTTTTGCTTTTTAGGCCTCATAGGCTTAATTGATCCGCCGCGGGAAAATGTTAGTGAATCAATAAAAAAATGCCTTGAAGCGAATATCAAGGTTTTAATGATAACTGGGGACCATGAGGATACAGCCTTTTCCATCGCTAAAAAAATTGGAATCACCAAAAAAAGAAGTGAGGTTATAAGTGGCTCTAGTCTTGATAAAATTAATGGCGATGAGATTGAAAAATACAAGGTTTTTTCGCGAGTTACCCCTCTTCATAAGCTCAAAATCGTTGAAGCCTTGAAGAAAAAAGGAGAAATAGTGGCGATGACTGGGGATGGAATCAATGATGCCCCAGCGATTAGGTGCGCTAATATTGGGATTGCGATGGGAAAAAATGGAACGGATGTGGCGAAGGATGCAGCTTCGATTATTCTTGCGGATGATGATTTCACAACGATAACCAAGGCGATTTTTATCGGACGCGTGGTGTATAATAATATCAAAAACGCAATTTGTTTTCTTTTAAGTGGCAATATGGCGGGATTATTGACAGTTATTTTTTGTGTTTGTCTAAGGCTACCGATGCCATTTACGGCCGGTCAATTGCTTTTTATCAATCTTGTTACGGATTCGCTTCCTGCGATTGCCTTAGGAATGGAGGAATATAATAATAGGGTCGGTAAGGAAATGCCTTTGCGAAATCAAACGATTGTTAATAAGCGCTTTTTGATAAAGGCCACACTTTATGGCTTTATTTTAGGAATTCCTTGTATCGTGGCCTTTTTAATTGGCTATCAGGAATCATATAAATTAGCTTGCACGATGGCTTTTTCGACCATCTGCATTGCAAGGCTTTTTCACGGATTTAATTGTCTTGGACAAGGTTCAATCATCCGCTACGGTATTAAAAATAAACATCAAATAAATTCCCTTCTTTTTGGACTTGTTTTATTATTTGGGGTATTATTTATTCCGACATTAAGGGATTTTCTTGAGGCGGGATATTTATCCTATCAAAGACTTGGCTTGATTATGCTTTTAGGACTAATTCCTTTATTTATTATTCAAGCATTACGCTTTATAAGGGAGGCTAGTTAATGGAGGTCATCCTTACTTTTTTAGAAAAATACGGTGTTTTAGCTTGCTTTATTATTATTACCTTAGAATATGCCTGTTTTCCGATTTCAAGTGAAATCGTCCTCCCCTTAGCCGGTTTTATTAGTAAAAGAAACGATGTGCCTTTTTACTATATATATTTAGTAAGCTCATTAGGAGGATTATTAGGCTCATCAACTTGTTATTTAATTGGATTTTTTGGAGGAAGAGCAGTTATCAATAAAATAATCAACCGCTTTCCTAAATCAAGACAAGGCTTTGAAAAATCAATTTCGCGCTTCCAAAAAAAGGCATTTTCTTCCTGTATGTTTATGCGTTTGATTCCTTTATGCAGGACTTATATCTCCTTTGTGGCTGGAGTATATCGCTATCGTTTTCTTTCCTTTGTCTTTTCATCATCACTAGGAATCTTTATTTGGAATTTATTGTTTGTGGGGATTGGTTATTATTCTTATGATCGTATCGATGAGCTAAAGGGATATTATCAAGCGTATGAAGTATACATCGTAGTGTTAATTTTATTGCTTTTATTTTTAGCAAACCTAAAAAATGGTTTCAAGGAAAAACATTTATATTGATTTTTTTTGTAATAAAATGTATAATAATGTTAAATGAAAGGAGAAAAAACTATGGCAAAGAAATATTCAAATGACTATCTAGGATTAAACAAAGTAGTAAGTGCAATTTTAGCATTATTATTCGGAGGAATTATTGGTGCAATTGTTAGACTTTTAGAAGGTAATCTAGTTGCAGGTATTGTTCGTTTAGTTATTTCTATTACTGGTGTAGGACTTGTTTTACTTAACATTATTGACTTTGTATTGATTTTAACTAGTGGAAAAATGTTACGTTTATTTTAAAAAAGAACGCGAGTTCTTTTTTTTTCATAATTTTTGGCTTTTTTTCATATCTTTATATAGGTGATCTATTGTGAGCTATATTGAAAAAAGCTTAGTTGAAAATGAAAAGCTTTTGTGTAAGGCCAATCTAACGAATTTTATTTATTTTAATGAGCTTTTTTATTTTCTCCTTTTGGTTGGTTATTATTTAATTGATGTTAATTTGTTTTTGATTCCCAAGGAATATGCTTTAAAATCCTTGATTCCGCTAGGAATTATATGGGTAATTGTTTTTATTTTGGAGATAATAAGAGATAAAAGCTGCGAATTAGGAATTACCGATTCGAGGATTATTGGTAAAAAGGGTTTTATTAGCATCAAGACTTTAGACACCCATTTAGATAATGTTGATAATATTCAGATTAGCTATAGCTTTTGGGGAAGAATCTTTAAATATGGGACGATTATTATTGAATCAAGAAGTGACACCTATTGTTATAAATCGATTTCTAATCCTTGGAAATTAAAGGACCAAATAAATGCTCAAATCATTCGCATTAAAAAAGCAAAGGAAAAGACAAACAATGATAATGATAGAGAATGACAATTATTGCTTAAGGGACACTAAAATTAATGAAGATATAATTATTAAAGGAAATAATGCTCATCTAAAAAATATTATAATGAATGGTAAAATTATGATTTATTCAGAAGATAATAAATTGGAAGAAATTAGTTTTGGTGATACTGAAGGAATTGTTATTTATCCAACGGGAAAAAATAATAAAATTATTAATTCCCATTTTAACAAGCTTCGATATGGAATTACGGTCTATGGAAGAGACAATGAAATCAAGGACTGCTTTTTTTGCGAAAATGAATATCCTATCATTTTATTAGATGATTTTAATCGAGTTCATAATAGCTATTTTTTAAAAAATCATCATCCGATTATTAATAAAGCTCATAATCGTATTTTCTTTAATGTTTTTAATCAAACGAAGCCAATAGGAAAGGATTCAAATAAAGTCGTACGTTGATTTATTTCTTGGTTTATAATATAATTGAAATGAAAGGATAAATTGGAGCTTTTTTTTCAATTGGTGATGATTCTATGGAAAGAAAATATCAAATAAAGGGTTTAAATCATGCTCAAATGAAGCTTTTTTTTGAATATATCAATAATGCTATTCCTAATTCATCATTATTGATTGAAAAAAAGCTTTTATTAATTGATGATAGTGGGAAGACCAAAAAGGAATGCCTTACCCTTATTGAGCAAACCTGCCAAGCAATAAAGAAAAATGCTAGTGTTTGCGAAATCGATGAATATGCCAAAAATAAATTTATTTTATCATACAATCCAAAGATAAAATTTGATTATCTTACTTTCATCAATGCGATGAATTATGAAGATGGAATTGATGAGATAGCCTATGATGAAAAACATTTATTACTTTATGTTAGCTATAGCCCAAGTATTGATATATTAAAGCTAATCGAAAGGCACCTTCCCAAAAATGTTTTTGTTAAGGTTGATACCTATAATAAAAAGGCCTCCTTTTATGTAAGCAAAATATCGAAGGAATTATTGGAATATATCAAAAATTTACCGGAGGTTTCTAATGCAAGTGTTGATGAATGTAAGGTGATTGTCTCCTATCATGATCGTTTAGATTTCAATTCCTACTTCATTAATGCGATTAAGGAATTTGATAATACAATTAGAGTTTATAAATACATTACCGAGGATGAAGAGGAATCACACTTAGGCTATCTTCGTTTAGTCTTAGGCTTTGCATCCTTAGTAATATGCACGATTAATCATGAAAGTATTTTTGGATTTACGTTATTGCTAGTTTCAATTATTATAATTGGAGCCGATGTTTTGTACCGGGCAATAAAGAATTTTTTTAAGGGAATTCTTTTTGATAGTGATTTTTTAATTTCCATTGCCGTTTTAGGATCCATTTTTACAAGCCATACCTATGAGGCTTATTTAGTTTTATTTATCTACCAATTTAGTCGTTTTTGTGGTCTCATTGCCCTAACATATAGTGATCATTCTGTGAAGAAAATTGGGGCTAAGCTGCCGACCAAGGCTATTCAGATAATTGATGATAAGGAAGAATTAGTTTATATCGAAAAGCTTGCGAAGGACGATATCATTATTGTTAAGCCAGGCGAAGAAATTCCTCTTGACGGAGAGGTCATTTCGGGCAGTACGACTGTGGATACCTCGCTTTTAACGGGTAATAATAATCCTAAATATATTAACCCCAAGGATATGGTTTTAGCGGGATACAAAAATATTAGTGGAATTATTACGATAAGAGTTACTCAATTCTTCGAAGAAACCTCTTTATTTAAAATGTTTTCAAATATCAAGGAATCAAAAAACCAAAAGACGCAAATATTACGTTTTTTAGAAGTATTCAATTCAATATATTCGCCAATTGTTTTGATAATTGCTATTTTGATGATTATTATACCTTTAATTTTTGGGGGCAGCGTTGATAATGGCTTATATATGGCCTTAATTTTTACGGTTGTATCTTGTCCTATATCCATCAATTTAGCTATTCCGATTTCTTATTTGACCGGAATAATCGTTGGGTCAAGGCGAGGAATATATATCAAGGGAAGCGATATTCTAGAAAAGCTCGGGATGGTTGACGCGGTTATTTTGAGCGAGGATTCCTTGCTAAGTGATGATTATGAGGTTGTATCAATTGATACATCCTTAGAGGAAAAGGAATTCTTCAAAATTGTCTCAGCCTTATCGATGCATTTATCATCACCTTTTTTCAAATCAATTATTGAATATAATAAATATCCATTAGATTTGTCAATTATTCGCGAGACTCATAGTGTCAATCAAGCTGGTGTTGTTGGGTATTATCAGGATTGTGAGGTTAAGCTTGGTAATAAAGAATTTTTTGATTTGTATAAAATCGATGTTTCTTCTAAAGAGAATACAATGTATTTGTTTTTAGATAAGGTATTGGCTGGTGAAATTCGATTTAAACGCCGCTATAAGGAAGGCGCAATTAAGCTGGCCCATAATTTGTTAGATTTAAAAAATATCAAAAGAGTAATTTTATTTGCCCAAGAGGATAGTGAATTTATTCACTCACTTGGCTTTAGTGAAATTTATGTTAACCAAACTCTTGATGAAAAAAATCAACTTATTGAAAGCTTAAACAATCAAGGAATGAAAACCTTGGTTATGGGCAATTTAAATAATTCCATTTCCTTGATGGCTAATGGTTATTTAAGCGCAACTGTCAATGAATATAACGATATGTATTCAAATATCTATATCCTTGATGATGATATTTGTAAAATTGAGGATGCTCTTCGTATTGGTATTGCCATAAATAAAGTTAATAAGTCTAATTTATTTATTTCAATTATCGCGAAAATCATTTTAATTGCCTTAACGCTAGCTCATAAAACAACAATCGTTTATGCAATATTAATCGATGTTGGGATTTCGATTTTATGCATTTTGCGCGTGATTTTTCAGGTAAATCGCTTTAGGAGAAGATATAAATGATTGATCATCATGTCCATCTAGAAAAAGGAGACTATACCTTAGATTTTGTGATGCCGTTTATAGAGCAGGCCAAAGCGGAAGGAATAGATGAAATTTATTTTGTTGAGCATACACATGCATTTTGGGAATTTTCCTTTCTGTATGATGAGGTCAGAGCTTACTCAAAAAAGCAAGAGGATTGGTATCAAAAAAAGAAGAAAAAGAATCTAATGGAATATTTTTCTTTCATTAATTATTTAAGAAGTTTAAATCTAGGTATTGATATAAAAATTGGTCTTGAGGTTTGTTATTCATCGATTCATGAAGAAGAATTAAGAATTGAATTAAAAAAATATCCCTTTGATTTTCTAATAGGCTCGGTTCATTTTGTCTTTGGATATGGAATTGATTTAGGGTTGGAGGAATATCCTTTTAAAGGCTTGCTATACCAAGAATATTTTAAAGAAGAAAGAAAATTAATTCAATCAAGGATTTTTACAATAATCGGACATCCAGATTTAATTCGCATCATTCCTTGTGATTATCCATTGATTGATGAATATGAAAAATTGGCTTATCTTGCGAAGGATAATAATATTATGGTTGAGCATAATAGTGGCAATTGGCGTTATGATATGAAGCATTTAGGCTTGGATTTGGATTTTATCAAAATCTTAAAGGCTAATGATGTCAAAATTGTTTTATCCTCCGATGCTCATGAGGCAAGGTATGTTGGCTATCATTTTCAAGAAATGATGCATGAATTAAAGTAAAGAGTTTGGACATACTATTTTTGGAGGTCAAAAAATGTCAAAAATAGTGTGTTGTGCAAGCAGCTGTTTATTTAATCGAAATAATAATTGTCATAAAAATGAAATTGCTGTTAATGGAAAGGGAGCCCATAGCTCTTTGGGAACCTTTTGTGAGAGCTTTTATATACGGGGATTTGAGGCCTTTAATCAAGAATTTGCGTATATAGATATTAGTAATACCAATATTTATTGTGATGCGATAAAGTGTCTTCACAATAATACCGGCTTTTGCCTAGCCCAAATTGTGGATATTGAAGGAAAAGAGGCCAAAAAGCCCAAGGAAACCTCTTGTAGTAGCTATATTGATCGGCCTTGATAAAGATTTTTTCGGAACTTCGGTTCCTTTTTTTCTTTCTATGATATAATTAAAATGGTGATGTAAAAATGAGTTTGTTAGAAATAAATGGATTAAGATTTAATTACAGTGACAAGGAATTATTTAATAATTTGGAATTTCGGCTTTTTGCTGGTGACCATATGGGGATAGTAGGGGTTAATGGTTGTGGTAAAACCACCTTGTTAAATCTAATTGCTAAAAATCTGAAACCCGACGCTGGAAAAATTGAATGGATACCTAATTTGAAGGTTGGTTACCTTGACCAGCATGCGAATGTCGATAAAAATATCTCGATTCGCAATTATTTATATGATGTATATAAGGACCTTTTTCAAAAGGAAAAGGAAATGGAGGATTTATATGAAAGTATGGCGACGATTGATGAATCGCAATACGAAAAGACTCTAGACAGGGCTAATCAAATTATGGAGATGTTAGAAAAAAAAGGCTTCTATGCCTTTAAATCATCAATTGGCAATGTTATTTCTGGTCTTGGAATTGATGAATCAAGGCTTGATGATCCTTTAGCTAAGCTATCCGGAGGTCAAAGAGCAAAGGTAATTTTAGGAAAGCTTTTATTATTAACACCTGATGTTTTAATTATGGACGAGCCAACAAACTTTTTGGATGTCAATCATATTGAATGGTTAACTAAATATTTGCAGAACTATCCGAAGGCTTTTATCGTCGTTTCGCATGATTTTAATTTTTTAAACAATATATCAAATGTTATTTGTGAATTAGAAAATCGGGTAATTACGCGCTATAAAGGAAATTATGAATATTATTTGAAGGAAAAAGCTATTCGGAGTGTAACCTATCAACGTCAATACGAGAATCAACAAAAATTTATTAAGAAAACCGAGGATTTTATTAATAAAAATATCGTTCGTGCTTCGACAAGTAAAAGAGCAAAAAGCCGAAGAAAGGCTCTAGAAAAGCTAGATATTTTGCAGGCACCAACATCAGAGAAGGTTATTCGCTTTACCTTTCCTTTCTCGCATGAAGAGGGTCAGAAGCCCCTTGTTATTGAGGATTTAGTTATTGGCTATGATAAGCCTTTATTAGATCCGATTTCCTTTATTATAAAAAAAGGTCAAAAGATTGTTATTACGGGTGAAAATGGAATTGGAAAATCGACATTGATTAAAACGTTGATGGAAGAAATTGATCCTTTAGCGGGCGATTTTCGTTTCTTAGATAATGAGGATGTCTCTTACTTTGCTCAAGAGGAAGCTTTTGACAAGGATATTACGGCCTTTCAGGTCATCAAAAATGAACATGAATATTATGATAATAAAACCATCCGTCAGGTTTTAAGCTGCGTTGGAATTGGACCGGATTTGGTAATGAAAAAAATGTGTGAATTATCCGGAGGCGAGCAAGCCAAGGTTAGGTTATGTTTAATGACTCTTGTGAAGGCTAACTTCTTAATTTTTGATGAGCCAACCAATCATTTAGATTATGTGGCTAAAAAAGCTCTTTTTGAGGGAATAAAAAACTTTAGAGGAACCGTTTTAATTGTGTCTCATGAACGAGAATTTTACAAAGATTTAATTGATATCGAAATTAAATTGTAATATAATGTTACTAAGAGGGTGAAAATATGAAGGAAATCATACTTCAAGCAATTAAATTTGCGAAGGAAAGAATGAAAAGTAATCGCGATGGTCATGATTATTATCATGCCGAGCGTGTTTATAAAAAAGCCGTCCATTTAGCGGAAAAGGAAGGATGTAATATCTTTATTTGTGGATTGGCGGCTATTTTACACGACATTGATCATCAATCAGTATTAAATGTGGCTGAAAATCCTGAGGATTGTACGTGTGCGCGAGAATTTTTGCAAACTCTTGCCTTAGATGTTAAGGATATTGATTTGGTTTGTGATATCATTAATTATGTTTCAAATCGGGCTTCCGCTCATCATATGAAGGATAAAAAAGAGGCGTGGGTTGTTTCTGATGCCAATGCCTTGGATGCTATCGGGGCGATTGGTGTTGCTAGAGCCTTTGCGTGGGGATCTTCCCGTCGTCAGATTATGTATAATGGTGATGTCTCCGATGAAAATACAATCAAATATTTCTATGATAAGCTTATTCCGCTTTCTGAAAATATGAAAACCGAGACAGGAAAAGAATTGGCTACGCAAAGAAAGGAATTTATGGAAAGCTTTCTCCAAGAATTTTATTATGAATGGACCCTTTAAGGGTTCTTTTTTTATGAAAAAAAGCCCTAGCTTTATGCTAAGGGCTAATCCTCAAGAAGAGTGAAGTCTTCCTTATTAGGAACAATTACATCTACTACTTGTCCAATGTTTTTTAATTCTAAATCAAAATCAAAGGTGATAATACTTACAAGCTTGACGCTACCAACTATTTTTGATAATTGTTTATTTTCATTTTCATATAAAGTGAAATCAATATCGCCAACCTCACTACCTTCGATTAAGTGGGAACCACTTAGTGATACGCTGTAGCTGCCATTAGCGGAAGAATATTTTTTATACACCGTATCTAGTCGGCGTGGATAATTACTATCAGGCTCAGAATTTCTAATTGCATCCTCAATTGTCTTACCAAAATTGAAGAGATATACAACCTCATCAATAATATGATTGTTAAAGTATGACATACTGTAGATACGCTTTTCGACACTTTCCTTGCTTGTGCCAGGATTTAGGGTACGAAGGGTGTAAATCATTCCGCCCTTGTAGTAGATTTCAGATGTAGTATCATCGTTAAAGATTACATATTTCCCAAAAAGGATTTTTAATTCCTGAATATTGGCAATTTTTACATAGACAATTGGAAGTCCCTTTTCATCAACCGAAACATCAATTGTTAATTCAATTTTTGGAAGGTCCTTTAGCCATCCAATAATAGTATTTAAGAAAGAGCTATCAAAGGTCATTGAGGCTAATCCTTCAATATGGAAGCCAGTGTCTTTTAATTTAGCAGTTTCTAGGATTCCACTTAGGAAGTCATCAAGGCTTGAGAAATCGTCATATTGGTCGCTATCACTAGGAACAGTAATTGTATCAAAAGCATCTTGTGATAAGGATAATACCGTATTGATGCAGGTAGTTTTCTTTTGATTTCCTTCACTTGTGATATCGGACAATTGAAGACTTTCAATTGCACCATTATTTTTGAAGACAGTTATTGTTAAGTCATCATTGAATCCTAAGGCTTCTTTATTTATGACAACACCAAGCGAATTATCAGTTGCGAAGATGTCCTTGAGGTAATACGATATATCAATGCTTGAAGTTGTTACTTCAGGTTTAATTTGATCAAGAATTGAGGTGTCTAAAGAATCGATATTACCGAGTGAATCCATAAATGGAATATCTATATTCATAAAGTCCGTCATTGTCTTCAAAACAGTCATTATGGTTGGAATATCCATTTTTAATCTAACCTTATTGGCATCTTGACCTTTATCACTGTAATATGTACAGAAGATTTGATCATTGACAATATTGATTTCGATTGTATGGGTGTACTGGGTTGTCGATTGGATAAAACCATTTGCATATTTATCGATGGTTTCAGTCATATAGCAGGTTAATCGGAAATCAAATTTTCCTGATTCGAAGATTTGAATATAAATAGAACCCGACATTGCTCTAGTATTAACTGAATAGTTAAGCTCATCTTTAATCGTATAATCAGATACGGTTGTGCCATAGCTTAGGTTAAAGGCTTGTTCCTTGGAGAGGTCGATTATATCCTTGACAAAGAGGACGATATTCTTTACCTCTTCGTAATCCTTGTAATTAAGATTTGGAATTTCAATACTTAGTTCATCTAAAGAAGAAATAGTCGCTTCCATATTACTGATAATTGAATTTGGGGAAACATTGATATATAAATTACTGTTTATATCAAAATTGACTTTATATAATTCATTACTTATTAATAAAGCTATTTCGAAAGGGTTGGTAGTAAGAGAATTGATGTATGATGATAAATCAATTGTATCAATTTGTGGTTTATTAACAGTAACACCAAAGGTATCAGAAATTAGAGTGATAAGTGAATTAATATCATTATAGGCAAATTTAACCGCAATACCATCACCGTAGCTTGCGTAAATCATTTCATCAATTAAAGCGATTTTAATCGTATTAATAGTATTCATAACATTAGCATTAATGGTTGCCTCAAGCTTTATTCCGTCCTTGAAGGAAAGATTAACAAAGCTATCATAAATGTCAATAGAAGTACCATTTAAATTTAATGTTGAATTAATATTAGTAATAGCTAAGGCTTTAGTTTTTAATATCTCGCTAACAAAATCAAAATATTCCTGTAATGATGATAACGATTCATAATCATCAAGGCTTGGAAGAGTGAATTCTTGGCCCTTTGTGATTGTAAGATTAATATATTCATTATCGACTAAAATGTTATCTTCTTGAGTAGAAATCAAGATATCCATATTTGATATTGTAAGCTTGATAAGCTCAGTAATAGCTAAATTGAAGCTTAATTCTTGATTAGTTTGTATATTGTTGTCTATTGAATCTAGATCAACAGCTAATTTGATATTTCCATAGGATAGATATATTTGTTTATTTTGATAATACAAATTGATGTTATTTAATACAATATTAGTTCCATCAATTAAAACATTAGCATTAATCACTGATGAACCCTCAAGTTTATTAATATTGAAATTAATAATTCCGCTATAAGTAATAGTGGCATTACCTTCAGTAATTGATTTTTCTTCAAGGACGATATCGATATAGCCATTTTCATAATAGCTTAAGAGGTTATTAAGGAAAGGCTTTAGGTTATTAAAATCAATGTTAGGAATCATTTCCTGCTTTGTGATTTCATCATTTTCGACTATTAGATTAATTCCATAATTATTATCAGAAATATTGATTTTTCCATCAATTGTGGAAATAGTCACAGTTTTAAGAATTGCAATAATCTTATTAATATCGATTGGAGGCAATTCTATTAGTCCTAAATATTCATTAATATCTGTTACTGTAGCCTCCATACAGTAATCTAGATATTGAATATAGAATTTTTCATTTTCATACATTATGGAAATCTTATTGTCATTAATATAGAAGGTTCCATCTAAGTATTTATCATTGATGATAAGGTTGGCTTCTCCATGAATGATAAAATCGTTAATGATAAATTCCTCAATAGTCAATTTGATATTGCCATTGGTGATAATAGTATAGATTTCATCGACAGGAATTTTATTTGATAAATCAGTATATTCCTCTGGGTTTATAGACACGATATTGTCACTGCTAGATACCTTAATTAGGGTATCATTGCTTGAAAGAACAAGTGAATCATCAAAAATATAGGAGCTAAGAGTCAATTTTCCTAAGCCTTCCTTGATTGAATCTAAGGATAAGGTTAATTCAAGAACATTATCATTAAGAATTAGATTTTCAAAAATGTTATTAAAATTGATATTAGATAAGCCACTAAAATCTGCCCCTGGCATATATTTATTTAAATATTCAAATAATTCATCATTAGTAATTTTGATTTTGATATCTTCATATTCGATATATGAATAGCCATCAAATTTATAAATTGTAAAATCAATAGAATTGATGTTGAAATGTAATTTAATTTTGCCATCTAATCCAATTAGAGCTTTTAGGTTCACTTTATAATCTGTTCCATCATAAGGAATAGTAGAGGATAAATCAATCTCAAGGCTATTTTTGCTAAATAGTTTTGTAATAGGCTCAATAAATTCACTAATGCCTGATAGGTCATTAGTAATGCCATCGGTAGAGGGATAGCTTGGGGCTTTACTTGAAGGAGTAATCTTTAAGTAAGCATTGATCTCATTGTAGGTTAAAGTCGCATCAAAAAAATCAAGCTTGATATTTTCGTTATCATAATGCATATAGAAGACAACGTTAGCCTTGATGCCAGCCATTTCAATTGGCATTGTAAGGACAATGTTTGTGCCATCGTCATTGATTGTACAGTTAGCTAAAAGATCTTCAATGTCGAATTCACCTAAAGAAGAATCAGAGGCAATATCCTTTTTTATGGTGTCAATGTCGATAAAGGCACTATAATCATTATGAACTAGGTAGAGCTTGTCTTTTTTATACCTAATATACAATTCATCATTTAGGAGGAATTTGAAATCCATAGATATAAGGTTCATAGTAAGACGAGCAGGAATAGCTTGTCCATTAGCTAAAATGTTGATATCAAAGCTTCCTGGGGAAACTAAATATGGGGCAAAAGCATTGCCTAAATATTCAGTTGCGCTAAGCTCATCTACAATTGGATTATCAGGGTTAATATCACCATTTAAATAAGGAGTGAAAAAGTCCTTTTCTGGTAAAGCTGCACCTTTGTTAAAGGAATCGAAATATTCTACTAAATTGTTGGTTGTATTAGCGTCAAGACCAGCAGTTTTGACATCATAATTGTCATTTGTTTTGACGGTAATTGGTGTCCAATTATCATCAATTGTTAAAGTAATTTTAACGAAATGAAAGGTTGGATAAACCGAGCTACCAGACATATGCTTAACCTCGCGTGAGAAGTTACTTGGAGCTATTTCTGTATCCAATTCATATTCAAAAACGTAGTAGCCGTTCTCATCTTTACCTAAATAAGCGCTATTGATAATAGTATCATCGGTACAAATGTATTTGGAAATAGAATTAGGATATGAACCATATTCTTCATCAAATTCAGCGGTTGTAAAGCTTTTTACTCCATCCTTCCAGGCAACAGTAGTAGCATTCTTAGCTTTACCAAGACGAAGAAGAATTTGATTAGGTGAAAAGAATCTTTGTTCGGCAACAGCTTTTAAGGAGCTATAGCTAATTGCTTCAGTAAAAATTATCCCGTCACTTTTGACTCTTTTGTCGTTAATCAATTGATTGACAGTAATTCCTAGGCTTTTACCAACAGCCTTCCCTTCGGTGTGCGCTTCATAGCTAGAAGCGTTCTCTACAACCCAAGCAGCAATATAAAGGTTTTCATTGTATGAATAATCGAGAGGGGAACCTGATTTAGGCTTTTCAATGGTTGTCGTCTTTAATCCATTGTTATCTAGAGGGGCATTTGTAGCACCAGAGGGTAAAAGAAATTTAATTAATCCTGCGGTAATAGCAATTAAGATTAAAGAAATAATGACAACTCTTTTGATAATCTTTTTCTTTTTCATATAAAGACCTCCTAAGGGTTATTATATATTATATAATAAATTGGTAATTAAGTCAAATTTCATACGGTTACACAATTATTGGTCCTTTAAAACTAATAAATTTGTGCATGTTTTTCGTAAGAAAATAAAAATAACTTCAATTTTTTTTTAGCGGAATTTACTTTTGCAATGAACAAAGAAATAAAAAAAACAATTGATATTTGGATATCAATTGTGTATAATAAAGGAGAGGAAGCCGA